>JBEBTI010000185.1:0-6582 GCA_040393845.1 Nocardioides daejeonensis | reverse complement strand
GTGCCGTACTACCACTCCAATGTCGACTCCGACGAGGTGATGTTCTACGTCGCCGGCGACTACGAGGCCCGCAAGGGCTCCGGCATCGGGATCGGCTCACTCTCCCTGCACCCGGGCGGTCATGCCCACGGCCCACAACCGTCGGCGGTCGAAGCGTCGCTGGGGGCTGAGTCGTTCGACGAGACCGCGGTCATGGTCGACACCTTCGCGCCGCTGGAGCTCGGCGAGGCGGGGCTGGCGTGTGAAGATCCGGCGTACGCATGGTCGTGGGCAGGGAGATCGCCCGGATAGGCGAATCCGACGCCGATGACGATGTCGGTGCCAACTCGTAGGCTGGCCGCGTGCGCTTCTCGGTCCGTCTCGTCCTGGTGTCCGTCGTCGGTGTGCTCCTGTCACTGATGTCCCCGGCTCATGCCGACGATCCGGCGCCGGCGCCCATCGCGCCGCCGTCGATCATCGGGGAGCCAGCGCATCGGGAGGTGCTGATGGCGCAGACCGGCACCTGGGCGCCGACGCCCACTTCGCTCACCGTCGAATGGCTGCGTGACGGCGCGCCGATCGCCACCGGGACGACGTACCGCACGCGCAAGCGCGACATCGGCGCAGACCTGTCGGTGCG
Source organism: Nocardioides daejeonensis (assembly GCA_040393845.1). GTDB lineage: Bacteria > Actinomycetota > Actinomycetes > Propionibacteriales > Nocardioidaceae > Nocardioides > Nocardioides daejeonensis_A. The sequence goes on along the minus strand of JBEBTI010000185.1, from coordinate 5,963 downwards.
GGTGACGGCAGCCGGAGCTGGTGGTGTCACGATCGTCGACTCCGCCGCGGTGCGCATCGGCAAGGCCCGCCTGACCTCGAGCACGGCGAAGATCAAGGGCACACCCCGCTTCGGGCGGACGCTGCGTGCGGTCACGCCGCGGTGGAGCCGCAAGCCCCACCAGGTGCGCCGCGTCTGGCTGCGCAACGGCACGCCGATCAAGGGCGCCGGTGGCAAGCGCCATGCGATCAGCCACCTCGACGTGGGCAAGAGGATCTCGGTGCGCTTCATCGCCAAGCGCGCCAACCACCGCAAGTTGATCGTGGAGTCGAAGCAGGTCAAGGCACGCCACCGGGTCGGCGTACGACGAGTGGTCACCTACTCGGTCGAGACCCGCGGACCGGTCAGCGCGTCGGTCCCGAAGTTCCGCAAGCTTGCCCAGCAGACGTACGACGACCCACGCGGTTGGCGGGGCTCGGGCATCAGGTTCAAACGGGTTGCCCGCGGTGGCGCCTTCACGCTGGTGCTGGCCACCCCCGACTCGCTGCCCAGGTTCTCCAGTGGTTGCAGCGCCGAGTGGAGTTGTCGCGTAGGCCGGTTCGTGGTCATCAACCAGCTGCGCTGGCAGCACGCGTCGCCGGCCTGGAACCAGCGCGGCGGGACGTTGCGCGGTTATCGACACATGGTGGTCAACCACGAGACCGGGCACTGGCTCGGTCACGGCCACCGCCATTGCCCCCGCCCCGGTGCGGCCGCGCCGGTGATGCAACAGCAGTCCAAGGGCCTGCAGGGATGCACGTTCAACGCGTGGCCGACCGCCGCGGAACGGCGTACGCCCCGGTTCGGGTGACCGGCGTGGGACTGCGCGACATACTGGCTCGCAGGATGTCTGAGGAGGACGCGTGACCAATCCCGAGAAGGACCCCGACGAGATCATCTGCACCGAAGGTGAACGGGTGGCAGGCGTCGAGGTTCTGGCACCTCGGGAGGTGCCCCTGGGTGGGCCGCGAGCGATGCTCGTACGCCGTACGCTGCCGTCGCGGCAACGCTCCCTGATCGGTGCGTGGTGTTTTGTCGACCACTACGGGCCCGACCTGGTCAGCGAGAGCGGTGGGATGTCGGTCGCGCCGCATCCGCACACGGGTCTGGCCACGGTGAGCTGGCTGTTCACCGGGGAGATCGAGCACCGCGACAGCGCAGGCAACGTGGCGATGGTGCTGCCCGGCGAGGTCAACCTGATGACGGCCGGTCGCGGCATCAGCCACTCCGAGGTGTCGACCCCCGCGACCTCGACCCTGCACGGCGCCCAACTCTGGGTGGCGTTGCCCGAGGAGAGTCGGCACGTCGAACCGCACTTCGACCACTACGCGCCTGAGCCGGTCGAGGGCGAAGGGTGGACGGCGCGGGTCTTCCTCGGGGCGCTGCTGGGTTCGACCTCCCCTGTGCGCACACACAGCGAACTGCTCGGGGCCGAACTGGTCCTCGCCGCCGGGGCGTCGGTCGAGCTCGATGTCGATGCGGCCTTCGAACACGGCGTCCTCGTTGACGTCGGCCGGCTCGGGGTGGAGGAGACCGAGCTCGGGTCCGGAGACCTCGGCTACCTCGCTCCGGGCCGTGAACGGATCACCCTCACGGCACTCGAGGACGTGCGCCTGCTGGTGCTCGGTGGTCCGCCGTTGGGTGAGTCGATCGTGATGTGGTGGAACTTCGTGGGCCGCACCCATGAAGAGATCGTCGGCCACCGCGCCGAATGGCAGGAGCAGATCACCCGCGAGGGTGTCGTGGTCGGCAACAGCGGTGAGGTGGCCGACGGCCGTTTCGGCATCGTGCCGGGGCAGCCGCGTCCGCCGATCCCGGCGCCGGAGCTGCCGAACGCCCGGCTGCGCGAACGGCGCTGACCGCCGTGACCCAACGACTCCTCATCGACGCCGCCGATCCGGGAGTGAACCCCTACCGGCTGCTGACTGCGCTGGTGGTCCCGCGGCCGATCGCGTGGGTGTCGACGGTGTCGGCAGCCGGTGTCGGCAACCTCGCGCCGCACTCCTTCTTCAGCGTCGCCAGCGCCCGCCCACCGATGGTGACCTTCACGTCGGTGGGGGAGAAGGACACCTTGGCCAACGTGCGCGACACCGGGGAGTTCGTCGTCAACGTCGCATCCGTCGATCAGATGGAGTTGGTGAACGCCACCAGCGCGCTGGTGGGAGCCGAGGTCGACGAGGCGGCGGCTTTCGGGGTCGAGATGGAGGCCTCGCAGTTCGTCCGCCCGTTGCGGGTGGCCGCGGCCCCGGCGTCGATCGAGTGCCGTGCGCACTCCACCGTGCCGGTCGGGAACTCCGTGATCGTGATCGGCGAGGTGCTCGGGTTCGCCCTGCGCGCTGACGTGATGCATGACGGACACCCGTCGATGGAGGCGCTGCGCCCGGTCTCCCGACTGGGCGCGGACGAATGGGGTCTGCCGCCCGAGGTGGTCCGACTCACCCGCCCGTCGTGACGCGCCCACTGGGCCCTCCGGGTGCGACAGGGGCATGATGCTCGCGTGAGCGGCGCAGTGATCGGTGAGGACGGCGTCGCGCGCTGCCCGTGGGCCGCAGCCCCCGGGCCGATGCGCGATTACCACGACCGCGAGTGGGGCCTGCCGGTCGCCGGCGAGGCCGCGCACTTCGAACGGTTGACCCTCGAAGCCTTCCAGTCAGGTCTGTCCTGGTCGACGATCCTCGCCAAGCGCCCTGCCTTTCGTGAGGCTTTCGACGGCTTCGACGCCGAGATGATCGCGTCGTACGACGACGGCAAGCGTGCGACGTTGATGACCGATGCCCGGATCGTGCGCAACCGGATGAAGATCGACGCCACCGTCGTCAACGCCCGGGCCGTGGTGGCGATGCGGGCGAGCGGGGGACTCGAACAGTTCCTGCGGGACCGACGACCGGCGGACCAGCCCGCACCGGAGGTGGTCGCCGACGTACCCACCACCTCGGTGGCAAGCGTCGCGCTCAGCAAGGAACTCAAGCAGCGCGGCTTCACCTTCGTCGGTCCGACCACCATGCATGCATTGATGGAGGCGATCGGACTGGTCGACACGCACCTGGTCGACTGCCACCGGCGCGGCTGCAGGCAGGGCGCGCGGTGATCAACGGCCTGGTCTGGCTGCTGGTCTTCCAGACGGTCGGGGAACTCCTCGCACGCGGCCTCGACGTGCCGGTGCCCGGACCGGTGATCGGCATGCTGCTGCTCTTCGTCGCGCTGCAACTGCGCAACGCACCGGAATCTGCCGGCGTGCTCCGGGTCTCCGACGCGATGCTGCGCCACCTGCAATTGCTGTTCGTGCCGCCGGCAGTCGGGATCATCACCTACTTCGCCGCGATCCGGGACGACGCGGTGCCGATGGTCGGGGCGCTGGTCGGCTCGTGGTTGGCCGGTCTGGTCACCGTCGGTCTCCTGGTCACTCTGTTCACCCGCCGACGGGGCGGGGCGGAGAAATGAGCGAGATCCACGACTTCCTCCGCACCTCGCCGCTGGCCGGGGTGATGCTGACCCTGCTCGGCTACCGGGTGGGTCTGGAGGTCAAGAAACTCACCCACCACCACCCGCTGGCGCAGCCAGTGTTGATCGCCGTGCTGGTGATCGGGCCGCTGCTGTGGCTGCTCGACGTCGACTACGACGAATACCTGACCGGTGGCTCGGTGATCGCGTTCTTCCTCGGGCCCGCGACGGTGGCACTCGCCGTACCCCTGCACCGTCAGGCGCACCACCTGCGCAAACTGTTGTTGCCGATGCTGATTGCGATCCCGGTCGGCACCGTGGTGTCGGTGGTCACGGGGCTGCTCCTGGTGCGTGCCCTCGGCGGCGACCACGAACTCGAACTGACGATGGCCCCCAAGTCGGCGACCACGCCGATCGCCATCCAGATCACCGAACAGGTCGGTGGGATCGCGGCGATGGTGGCAGTCTTCACCATCGCCGCCGGCATCCTCGGCGCCGTGGCCGGGCCCACGGTGATGAACTGGCTCCGCATCCGCGACCACCGTGCCCGCGGCCTCGCCATGGGCGCGGTCTCCCACGGCGTCGGCACCTCCCGTTCCCTGCACGACCACCCCACCGAAGGCGCCTTCGCCGGCCTCTCCATGGGCCTCACCGCCCTCGCCACCAGCATCGTCGTCCCGCTGGTTGTCCACATGCTGGGCTGACCGGCCTCGCCGGCCCCGATCCGAATTCCCCGCCTGAGCGGGGACATCGTCACTTTGTCACTGAAATTTCAGTAACAAAGTGAGGAATTCCCCGGACAAGCGGGGAATCGCGAGGCAGGTGAGGTGTCCACCCATCGAACACCCCGAGCAAGTTTCCGCGCGGTAACCTGTGCTGCATGTCACGCATTCACGCTTTTGGCGACGACGCGCTCGGCGAGTCGGACGCGGTTGATCTGGCGGCCGCAGTGGCCGGGGGGAAGGTGTCGTCAGCAGAGCTGGTGGAGGCCGCGATCGCTCGGATCGACGCGGTCGACCCGGAGCTGGGCGCGATGGCGCACCGGGCGTGGGACCGTGGGCGGGCGGAGGCGCAGAACCCTCGGCCCGGCTTCTTCTCCGGCATCCCGACGTTGGTCAAGGACAACTGTGACGTCGCCGGTCTGCCGACCAGGCAGGGTTGCGACGCCTTCGTGGCCGGCCCGGCGCGCAAGGACGGCGACTTCGCGGCGATGTATGCCGGCACCGGGCTGCTCGTGCTCGGCAAGTCGCAGCTCAGTGAGTTCGGGTTCAGCGCCTCTGCCGAGCACCCGCGCCTCGGACCGGTGCGCAACCCGTGGGACACCGAACGCACGGCCGGCGCCTCGTCGTCGGGTGCAGCGGCGCTGGTGGCGTCCGGAGCGCTGCCGATCGCCCATGCCAACGACGGCGGCGGTTCGATCCGGATCCCGGCCGCGGTCAACGGGCTGGTCGGGATGAAGCCGACGCGCAACCGGCTGGCGCAGGACAAGATGCACCGCGAGATGCCCCTACGCATCGTCTCGGACGGTGTGGTCACCCGCTCGGTGCGGGACACAGCGGCGTTCCTGCGGGAGGCGGAGAAGGTGCACCGCAACCTGAAACTGCCGCCGATCGGCGACATCACCCGTCCCGGCCGCCGCCGGCTCCGGGTGGCCCTGGTCACGGACTCCGTGGGCCGCTCCGCCTCGCCGGAGGTTGCTGAGCTGACCCGGGACACCGGCCGGTTGCTCGAGGACCTCGGTCACCGGGTGGAAGAGGTCGAACCGCCCGTGCCGGACTACTTCGCAGACGACTTCCTGGTCTACTGGTCGCTGCTGAGTGCCTTCATCGTGCGGATGGGTGGGCGCACGTTCAACGCGACCTGGGACCGCAGCAAGCTCGACAACCTCACCCTCGGGCTGGCGCGGCACTGCCGTCGCAACCTCCACCGGGTGCCGTTGGCGACCGCGCGGTTGGCCGCCTCCGGCCGGGTCTCTGCCAAGTTCTTCCGGCAGTACGACGTGGTGTTGACTCCGACCCTCGCCCACGAGACTCCGCGGATCGGTCACCTCGACCCGACCCAGGACTTCGAGGTGATCATGGACCGGCTGCTCGCCTGGGTCGCGTTCACCCCACTCCAGAACGCGACCGGCGAGCCCGCGATCTCACTGCCGCTGGCGACCGCGGCGTCGGGCCTTCCGCAGGGAATGATGTTTGGCGCCGGTCGTGGTCAGGAGGCGACGCTCTTGGAACTCGCGCACGAACTGGAAGAGGCGCGTCCGTTCGCCCGCATCCAGGGCTGAGGCCTGCCGGAGTGCCCCGAGCGTTCCGCTTTCTGTCCGGAGCACCCGGATGCGGAGACGGTTCGACGCAACCTTCGCGCTCTTTCCCAGCCCTGACCGGAAGGTGGGTCATGACCGGATTTTGCCGAGGCATGTCCCCGCCGGACCTCATTTTTGTTCTCGCGTTCCCCGTGTGTATTGTTCCTTCCTGCTGCGCCCCTTTAGCTCAGTCGGCAGAGCGTCT
>JBEBTI010000184.1:0-6583 GCA_040393845.1 Nocardioides daejeonensis | reverse complement strand
ACCATCTCCGGAGGAGCGTGCGTGAGTGAACTGACCGGCAACGGGCCTGACAGCGGGCCGGCGTTCGCCACCTTGAGTCAGGAACTACTGGCAGATTTCGACGAACTGGCGACCTTGGAACGCATCTGTCGCCGATCGTTGGACGTCGTACCGGGTGCTGACTTTGCAGCAATCACCGTACGCCGTCGTAGGGGGCGACTGGAGACGCTCGCGCAGACGGACGAGCTTGCTCGGCGGTGCGACGAACTCCAGTACGACCTGGGCGAAGGTCCGTGCGTCGAGTCGGCGCTGGAGGACGAGCCGTTCTTGGTGCGCAACACCCGCGACGACGAGCGTTGGCCCAAGTGGGGACCGGCCGTCGCCGAACTGGGAGTGCATTCGCTGATCAGCGCCCAGTTGCCGGCGACCGTGATCAACCCCGACCGTGATCCCTTGGGAGCGATCAACATCTACAGTCGATGTGCTGATGGCGTCGACACCGCTGACCTCGCGCGTACGTTGGTGTTTGCAGTGCACGCCGGCAACGCGCTGGTGGCCTCCCAGCAGGTGACGACGCTGCGCAACGCAGTGGAGGCCCGACACCAGATCGGGATCGCCCAGGGAGTGCTGATCAGTCGCTACCGACTCACCGCTGAGCAGGCATTCGAGGCCCTGCAACGGTATTCGAGCCACAGCAACACCAAGTTGCGTGACGTGGCAGCCTCGGTGGTCGAGACCGGCGAGCTGCCGCTCGACGACCGAGAACTTGGCACGCGCTGACACGGCGCCGAACCGGATGACCCGCCGGTGCCGGGGTACCGGTGACCCACCGACACAGACCATCAGGAGGAACGGCCGTGGCACAAGATGTGATCGACCTGATCATGCAGGATCACCGCGAACTGGAGCGGATGTTTGAACAACTGCGGTCGGAACCGGACAGCCGGGCCGGGCTGGTGCCGGTGCTGACCACGCTGCTGACGGCGCACAGCCGCGCGGAGGAGGCCGAGGTGTACCCGGCGGCTCGCTCGGAGGCGGGGGAGAGTGAAAACGTCGAGCACAGTCAGGAGGAGCACCTCCTCGCCGATCGGCTGATGCTGGAACTCGGCAATCTCGACCCGGCGACCGCCGCGTTCGATGACAAGTTGGCCGAACTCGTCGATGCGGTCACCCACCACGTCGAGGAAGAGGAGAAGACGGTCCTACCGGGCATGCGCTCCCTGACCGAAGAACGGCGTGCAGAACTGGGAGAGGCCTTCCTCAGCAGTCGACTGGAGCACTTGGGCGACCAGGCGGACGACATCACCAAGGCCGAGCTGGAGCAGCAGGCAGCGAACATCGACATGGCGACGAGCGGCAAGTCTAAGGCGGAACTGCAGGATGACCTGCTGGAGAAGGGCGAGAAGTAGCGAGGACCACCGACGGTTGGTGTCGGCGGCCGCGCCTTGGGTACCGCCGAGGTCCGGAATCCTGAAGTGAGGAAGGACGTGAGGTCATGCCCAAGCAAGACCCGGGCCCCAGTGTCAAGGACCCCGAACTCTACGAGGAACTCCGCGACGACGGTGCGAGCAAGGAGAAGGCGGCTCGGATCGCCAACGCCGCTGCGAACTCTTCGCGCTCTGAAGTCGGTCGCAAGGGCGGCAATGCCGGTTCCTACGAGGACTGGACGGTCGAGGAGTTGCGGGACCGAGCTCGTGAGATCGACATCGAGGGACGTTCCACGATGAAGAAGGACGAGTTGATCGAAGCGCTCCGCGACCACTGAGTGTGGACCTGCCCACCCTGCCTCCCAGCACGGTGGGCAGTTCCGATCAGTGCCGCGACCGAGCGCGTCGGCGCGGTCATCGCGTCGTGATCACCACGGTGAGCACCACGAAGGACACCGCCGCCACCGCGCCGAGGCCGAGAGCCAGGTACGCGACGTTGCGCATTCCTCGGGTGTGGTCGACCTCGCCGGACCGATGGGCGACCAGGCGAATCGCGCCCACGCCCAACAGCCACCCCGAAGCGACCAAGGTGGCTGCCCAAGCGGCGTACAACGTCGACATCTCCGTCCCGTACCCCGCAGGGAAGAAACGATGCGGAGGACGTCGAATCCCTGCCTTCGTTGACGGTGGTCGGACCGGCAGCCGAGCGCTATGCTCAAAATCGACCTGCCGCACATCGCAGGTCACGCCAGGATTCGACATCCCCGCTGAAGACAACGGCAGGGCACCGCGCTACAACCTCTCGGGAGGGCGCAATGGACGACCTTGGAACACCTAGAAATCCGTACGGCGACCTACCGCGCGATCGCCGACAACGGCTCACCCGCACGCTCCTGAGTCGTGTGACGTCGGCGAGCGAGGATGAGCGGGCAGAGCTGCTCGACCAGGTGATCGTGATCAACATGTGCGTCGCCAAGAGCATTGCCTCGCGCTACCGCCGCCGTGGGGTTGCCCAGGATGACCTGGAGCAGGTGGCGAACGCCGCGCTGGTGAGGGTGGTGCACAAGTTTGATCCCTCTCGGGAGCAGGACCTGCTCTCCTACGCAGTGCCCAGCATCCGAGGCGAGTTGCGGCGCTACTTCCGTGACCACGGGTGGACGGTCCGCCCGCCCCGACGTATCCAAGAGCTCCAGTCTGCGGTGATCGAGGCGCGCGATCGTCTGTCGGCCGGCGGCGGCCCGGCCTCGACCACCGAGATCGCGGCGTCACTCGACGTGCCCGAGGCGGACGTCGCCGAGGCTCTGGCTGCAGAAGGATGCTTCACCCCCGCGTCGCTGGATGTCGGCGTCGGACAGGACGGCTCGGCGACCATCGGTGAGTTGCTGCCGGACGCCGATGACGGAGCCGCCCGGGACGCGGCAGAAGCCCGCGTGATGCTCCAGCCGGTGGTCAGGCGCCTACCGGCACGTGACCAGCGACTGCTGCGGATGAGGTTCTTCGAGAGCCTCACTCAGCAAGAGATTGCCGACCGGTGTGGGGTCACCCAAACACAGGTTTCGCGTCTGCTCACCCGCATTCTCGCGGAACTGCGCGAGGGGTTGGGGGCGCCGACGTCGGTGCCTGAGCCGCCTCTCGCCGACAACGCCGAGGCCTGACTCCCTGTCGATCGTCCGTGGTCCCTGCCCACTGGCAGCAGGGCGCCACGGACGCGTCCGGACGGAGGCGAGTGATGCCGGCATCCTGCTTGCGGTTCGCGGCGTGGGGTACCTGACACCATGCGGAGTGAGGGACTTCGACGCCAGGGGGTGATGTCTGGATGAGCGCAGTGGGCCACCACGTTCCCACGACTTTGCCCGTGTTCCCCGGAGCGGCAGTCGCCGGACGCTACGTCTTCGGAGACGGTCCGGAACCCAGCCGCGGCGACACCTTGGATGCACTTCCGATCCCCGACCACCGGATCGCACTGTTCGTGGTCGACGTGGTCGGTGCGGGAGAGGACGCCGTGCGTTCGGTCGCTCCGATTCGGACGATTCTGCGTGAGCGACTCGGGGCCGGCGCGGGACTGCTCGAGACGATGTCGGCCCTGGAACGGGAGGCCCGCCATCGACCCGAGATGTGCGCAGCGACGCTCTGCGTGGCCACTCTGGGCCTTCGTGACGGATCCTTCGAATGGGCCAGTGCCGGACACCCGGCCCCGATGTGGATGTCGGACGTCGACGACTCCCACCTGCTGCCGTCCGTGCCGTCGCGCCCCCTGGGCATGGGCGGTCGCGCGGTCACTCACAGCATTCGGCTCGACGGCGGCGACATGGTCTGTCTCTACACCAACGGGCTCGTCACCGGCCACGGGCGGGATCTCGAGAAGGGTCTGCGGCGGCTGCTGGAGGCAGGTGGTCGTGCCGCCACAGCCGCCGCGAGTGCGGCTGACCCGAGTCCCCACGAGCCGCAGCGAGCCGATGCGGTCTGTGACCGTCTGCTCCACAGTCTGGGCCGAGCGCACGTGCGCGGTGATGATGCCGCGCTCCTGCTGGCGAGGCGGACCACCCCACCCACGGAGTTTGCGCTGCGATGTGCGGCGACGCCGGAGAACCTGCCGTTGATCCGGCATCGGATCAACGGGTGGCTCGACGGTCTCGGCGCGGGACTGATCGATCACGTGGGGCTCGGGCACGCCGTGGTCGAACTCGCGGCCAACTCAATCGGGCATGCCTATGTCGACGGGGCTGCCGACCCGGTGGTGAGTGTCGATGCGCACTTGGTGAGTGACGGGACCGTCAACGTCACCGTTGCCGACCGTGGCAGGTGGCGTGAGGGCCCTTCCGCTGGGCGGGGACTGATGATGGCCTCGGGGCTGGTCGATGCGATGCGGATGGAGCGCTCGGGTTCTGGAACCAAGGTGGAGCTCAGCCAGCGACTGACCCGTCCGGTGCCGTTGTTGCGGGCGGTGTTCGACGGTGCGGAGGTAGAGGATTCGCCGTACCTCGATGAGTCCGTGGAACTTGAACTCGACACCCGGACCGGTCGGATGGTCGCGTCCGGACCGGTCGACGACCTGTCGGTCGAGACCTTCCATGCCGGTCTCAACACAGCGACCCGCGCCGGCACTGCTGATTCGGTGATCGACCTGGACGGCATCACCCACCTGACGAGTGCCGGCGTACAGGCGCTGTTCGAGTTCTCGGCCCGCAGCGCACGCAATGGCTCGCATCTGGAGGTGCGCGCCGCCGTCGGAACGCCGGCGGCACAGGTGCTCGAGGTGGTCGGCCTCTCGCCGCGGAGTTGACGCGTGGTCGGTCGTGACGCCGGAGCGAGGCGTCGCCGTACGTCGGAAGTGCAGCCGGCGGCTCACGCGGCTGCCGGATGGGCCTAGGCTCGGGGATGTGGATGACTCCAGCCTTGCCGCACACCTGGTCACGGAAGCCGCCGCGCTTGCTCGGCGGATGCGGGGAGGTGGCATCTCGGTCGACCACAAGACGTCGGTGTCTGACCTGGTCACCGACGCTGATCGCGCAGCGGAGGCGTTCGTCGTGGAGCAGCTCGCCGCGCACCGGCCCGACGACGGGGTCCTGGGCGAGGAGGGCGCTTCGCGGGCCGGAACGTCCGGGCGACAGTGGGCGATCGATCCGGTCGACGGCACCTACAACTTCGCCAACCATCTGCACCACTGGTGTTCAGCGCTCGCGTTGCGAGACGGCGACGACCTGGTCCTCGGCGCGGTGGCTCACGCCGCAGCACGTCGGGTCTGGGTCGGCGGGCCTGACCTGCCGACCACTGCCAACGGCGAACTGGTGAAGCCGCTCGAGGACCTGCCGCTCGACCAGGTCGGGGCAGCCACCTATCTGCACCCCGGCTGGATGGGCGACGACGGCGTACGACGGGCATGGTTGCGGGCGGGTGGTCGTGCTGCCACGCTCCGCACCTTCGGCTCGGGGTCGATGGAGATGGTCGAGGTGGCACTCGGCCGTCTGGGTGTGTGGTTCCAGCACTCCACCCCACCCTGGGACTGGTTTCCCGGCGCTGCCCTGGTCCGAGGGGTCGGCGGCGCCGCCGAGGTGGTCGAGGTGGGCGGGAAGCGTTGGTATGTCGCCGGTCGGCCGACCGCGGTCGCGCAAGTGGTGGAGGCTCTGGCCGAGGGCTGAGCGGGCCGGCTCCGGCCGCAAACCGACCAGCGACGCCTCACGCAGGGGGCATCAGCCTGGACGCCGGTGAGTGTGCGTCGATGCGGTGCCCGGCCACCAGAACCTTTCGCCCAACCAGACCGCAAGCGCGGGCACGACGACGGTGCGGACCAGCAACGTGTCGAGCAGCACGCCGATGCAGATCACGACGCCGAGTTGGGCGAGCACCACGAGGGGGAGGACTCCGAGGACGGCGAAGACGGCCGCGAGCAGGATGCCGGCGCTGGTGATCACGCCGCCGGTCGCCGTCAGCGAGCGCAGCATGCCGCCCGCCGTACCGTGCTCGCGTGCTTCCTCGCGTCCACGGGTGACGAGGAAGATGTTGTAGTCAATCCCCAACGCCACAAGGAAGACGAAGGCCAGCAGCGGCACGCTGACGTCGAGTGCGCCGAAGTCGAAGACCGCTGTGAACAGCCACCACGAAAGGCCCAGGCTGGCAGCGTAGGTCGCCATCACCGTGGCCACGAGCAGGACAGGCGCCAAGAACGACCGCAACAGGAGGATCAACGCGATGAGCACCAGCCCGGCAATCAGGGGCAGCAGCAGGCGCTGATCGCGCTCGGCAGAAGTCTTGCTGTCGCTGAGTTCGGCCTGGGTGCCGCCAACGTGGGTGTCGGCCAACCCGGACACGGCGTCGCGGACCGCACGGAGGGCATCCGCGGAGGCGGCGGTGCCCGGTGCACTCTCGATCACCACGTCCACCTGTGCGACGCCGTCGCCCTCGGCGGACGTCTCTGCGCGGACCACGCCCGGCACTCCTTCGACCGCCTTCACCACGGCATCGGGAGCTTCGCGGGTCAACACCTGCAAGGGATCCGCACTGCCGGCGGGGAAGGAGTCGGCGAGCCGTTCCGCTGCAGTGATCGCCTCCGGCTTGTCGAGGAAGCGGTCGGAACCGCTCAACCCGGTGGAGATCGCGAAGATTCCTGAGGAGAGCGCGGACAGCACCACCGCAGCGGTCACGACCAGCGCCGCGGGCCGCCGGGCGACCCGGTCGCC
>JBEBTI010000183.1:0-6616 GCA_040393845.1 Nocardioides daejeonensis | reverse complement strand
GTCCAGGTGGACGCGACGTCCCCGCCGAGGGGGTTCGTGGTGCCGAGACCGGTCACGACTACACGCTTGAGAGACATGGGGCTCCTTGGCTGGACTGGAGTGTCGGACGAACGCAGGTCAGGGGACTCAGCCCTGGGCCTTCTCGATGAACGAGACGGCGTCAGCGACGGTCTTGAGGTTCTTGACCTGGTCGTCCGGGATGGAGACACCGAACTTCTCCTCGGCTGCCACCACGACCTCGACCATCGACAACGAGTCGACGTCCAGGTCGTCGGTGAAGGACTTGTCCAGCTGGACGTCGTCGGCAGGGATGCCGGCAACCTCGTTGACGATTTCGGCGAGGTCGGCGCGGATCTCTTCGGTGGTGGCCATGTCAGGCGCTCCTTCAGTGTTGTGATGAATGGTGTTGCAGAAAATCAGGGGACGGTGACGACCTGGGCGGCGTACGAGAGGCCGGCGCCGAACGCGATCAGGAGGGCCCTGTCGCCCGAGCGTGCTTCGCCCTCGTCGATCATCCGGGCCAGCGCCAGGGGCACTGACGCCGCGGAGGTGTTGCCCTGGTCGACGATGTCGCGAGCGATCCGCACCGTCTCGGGCAGCTTGAGCGCCTTGGCCATCGTGTCAGTGATCCGGTTGTTGGCCTGATGGGGCACGAAGACGTCGAGGTCGTCGATGGTGAGCCCGGCGCGCTCGATCGCCTCGCGGGCGACCTTGGCCATCGCGAACGACGCCCACCGGAAGACGGCTGCGCCCTCCATGACCAGGAACGGCATCTGCGGAGCGTCCTGGGCGAGGACGTCCTCCCAGTCGACGTTCTGACGGATCAGGTCGTACTGCTCGCCGTCGGAACCCCACACGACCGGACCGATGCCGGGTTCGTCGGAGCGACCGATCACGACCGCACCGGCGCCGTCGGCGAAGATGAAGGCGGTGCCGCGGTCGCTCGGACTGGTGATCGTGCTCAGCTTCTCGACGCCGACGACCAGCACGTTGCGCGCGGTGCCACCGCGGACCATGTCGTTGGCCAGCGCGACGCCGTGACAGAAGCCGGCGCAGGCAGCTGAGATGTCGAACGCGGCGGCCTTGATGCCGAGTTCGTGGGCGATCGCGGTGGCCGCGGAGGGCGTCTGCAGCAGGTGGCTGACGGTTGCCACGACCACGCAGTCGATCGCGTCGGCATCCACACCGGCCGCCTCGAGTGCGCCGCGTGACGCGCTGACCGACATCGACACGACGGTCTCGTCCTTGTCGGCAAAGCCGCGGGTGCGGATGCCGGAGCGCTGTTGGATCCACTCGTCGCTGGAGTCGATCGCATCGACCACCTCGGAGTTGGGCACCACGCGTCGCGGGCGGTAGGAGCCGACGCCGAGGATCCGGGCGTGCGTCGGTGTACTCATGCGGCCGGGTGGGTCGGCTGGCCGGTCGGGTGCAGTCGGATCAGTGGTTGCCCGGGCGAGACCAGGTCACCGTCTTCGACCAGCCACTCGACGATGGTGCCGCCGTGTGGTGCGACCACAGGAGTCCGGTCGCGGAGGCTGGCGACGGAGCCGAGCGGAGCGTCGGTCGACAGGTGGCTCGCACCCGCGGCGGCGGAGTCGACGTGCCACGTGCCCTTGACCGGACTGACCACCATGCGCCACGTCGGATTCTGGTCGAGGTCGCTCGGCTCGCCGTGCTTCTCGACGAAGGCCCGGGCGTCGTCGAGCTGGTCGGGCGTCTTCAGGGCGAAGGTCTCGACACCCTTGAGGGCGCGCTTGGCGATGCCGGTCAGCGTGCCGGCCGGTGGCATCTCGAGGATGCCGGTGACTCCGAGGTCGCGCATCGTCTCCATGCACAGGTCCCAGCGCACCGGGCTGGCGATCTGGCCGACGATCCGTGCCAGGACGTCACGACCGTCGTGGACGACCTTGCCGTCGCGGTTCGAGATCACCATCGTGCGCGGGTCGTGCACGGACACCGACTGGGCCAGGTGCGCCACGTGCTCGACGGCGGGTGCCATGTGATGGGTGTGGAAGGCGCCGGCGACCGAGAGGGCGGTCAGGCGCGCCTTGGTGGGTGGGTCCGCGGCGAGGGCCGCAAGCTGCTGCGCCGTGCCCGCCGCGACGATCTGGCCGGGACCGTTGTCGTTGGCAGCGGTCAGCCCGTGCCGAGCGATGGTGGCGAGCACTTCGTCGCGGTCTCCGCCGAGGATCGCGGTCATCCCGGTGGGGGTGGCATCGGCGGCCTCCGCCATCGCGGCACCGCGTTCGCGCACCAGCACCATCGCCTGCTCGGCGGTGATCACCCGGGCTCCGGCTGCGGCGGCCAGCTCGCCGACGCTGTGGCCGGCCACCGCCCCGACGCGGGTGAAGGCGTCGCTGGGATGCGGGAAGAGTTCGAGTGCTGCGACCAGACCGGTGGCGACCAACAGTGGTTGCGCGATCTCGGTGCGACGGATCGTCTCGGCATCCGAGTTGGTGCCGTGCTCGACCAGGTCGAGGCCGGCAACCGTGGAGAGCCATTCGAAGCGGGCACGGAATCGGGGTTCGGTCAGCCAAGGGCTGAGGAATCCGGGAGTCTGGGCACCTTGACCGGGGGCAGCAATGACGAGCACAGGACCACTGTGCCTTGTGGAGGTCACTGCATGCGCGGAGGCTCTGGACGAAAAATGGACCGCAATCTTTGTGCGAGTCCAACAAAACCCGGTTACCCGTCGGTCGGAACTCGCCGCCAGTTGTCGCCCAGTTCACGTCCGAGTCGCCCGATCGTCAGAGCCAGCGCACAGGTGTGGGCATCGCGGGGGTCGGTCGGGCTGAGGCCGGTGAGCTCGGCGACCTGACGCAATCGGTAGCGCACGGTGTTGGGGTGCACGAAGAGGGCACGTCCGGTTGCTTCCGTCGAACGCCCACTGGCAAACCAGGCGTCGAGGGTCTCCACGAGCGTGCCGCGGCCGTCGGCGAGAAGTGTGTGCACCTCCAGCAACTGCTCGCGCGCCCGGATGTCGCCGGCCAGGACCCGCTCGGGGAGCAGGTCGTCGGCCAGCACCGGCCGTGGTGCATCGGGCCAGGCAGTGGCCACCCGATGACCGGCAGCAGCCGCCAGTGCGGATCGGTGCGCGGTCGTGAGCCCGTCGGCACGTGGACCGACGACCACCGGGCCGGCGGCGAACTGGGGGGTGATCGCCTCGGCGGTGGGCATCGGGTCGCCGGGGCCGCCGATCACCACGACCATGCGATCGCCCTGCACTGCGCACAGTGCCGCGAAGTCTCGTTGGCGCGCGATCCGACGGACATGGTGGAAGGCCTCTTCGGTGGATCCGCTCGGAGCGGCGCCCATCATCACCACGACCTCGCCACGCTCCACCCAGCCCAGAGCACTGGCTCGACTGACCACGGTGTCGTCGTGGCCGGACCGGAGCACTGAGTCGACCACCAAGGCCTCGAGGCGGGCATCCCACGCGCCTCGCTGCTCGGCGGCGCGGGCATAGACCTCTGCCGTGGCGAACGCCAGCTCGCGACCGTACTGCAGCACCCCGAGGTGCACCATCGGTGCGAGCTCCTCGCCCAGCAGCGAGTCGAGGTGTTGCTCGACGACGTCGATGGTGAGGCGCACCAGCTCCACCGTCTGTTGCAGGTTGATCACCCCGGCCAGAGCGCGTGGGGCGGCCCCGAAGACCTCCTGCACGAGCCCGGTCTGACCGACCGTGATGTCGTCCGGCTGGTCACGGAACCAGTGGATGAACGCCTTCACGCCAGCCTGCAGCACCATGCCGACCCAGGAGCGGTCCTCCGCGGAGAGTTTCGGGAACCACGGCATCTCCCGTTCCATCTTCGCCATCGCCGCCGAACTCAGGCTGCCGACCGCCTTGAGCAGGGTGGCGGCCGCCTGCTGGCGTGCGGCACCGGTGTCGGTCACGTCAGGCGTCGCCGCCCTCCTGAGGTACGTCGGCCACTGCCGTCGGGTCGTCGATGCGGTACTTGTCGAAGGCCTGTTGGACGACCTCGACGGCGAGTTCGCCGGCGTCGGCGAGAGCCTGCAGGGTCTGGACGACCACGGACTCGGCGTCGACGTTGAAGAACCGCCGTGCAGCGGCGCGGGTGTCGGCGAAGCCGAAACCGTCGGTGCCGAGCACCCGGTAGTCGGCCGGCACCCAACGGGCGATCTGCAGCGGCACCGCAGCCTGGAAGTCGCTGACTGCGACCACCGGGCCCGGAGCGCCGGTGAGCTTGTCGGTGACGTAGGCGGTGCGCGGCTGCTCCGACGGGTGCAGGAGGTTCCACTCCTCGGAGGCGACCGCGTCGCGGGCCAGCTCGTTCCACGACGTCACCGACCAGGTGTCGGCGCTGATGCCCCAGTCGTCGGCGAGCAGTTGCTGGGCCTTGACCACCCACGGGAAGCCGACTCCGGAGGCCAGCAGCGTGGCCTTCGCGTCGGCGTTGGTGGAGACCTTGTGCAGGCCCTTCAGGATGCCCTCGACGTCGACGTCCGCCGGTTCGGCGGGTTGGGCGACCGGCTCGTTGTAGACGGTCAGGTAGAAGATCACGTTCTCGGCCGGCTCGCCGTACATCCGCTCGAGGCCGGACTTCATGATGTGGCTGACCTCGTAGGCGAAGGCCGGGTCGTAGTGCACGACCGCCGGGTTGGTCGCGGCGAGCAGCGGGGAGTGGCCGTCGGCGTGCTGCAGGCCCTCGCCGGTGAGGGTGGTGCGGCCGGCCGTGGCGCCGATCAGGAAGCCACGGGCAAGCTGGTCGGCCATCGCCCAGATCGAGTCGCCGGTGCGCTGGAAGCCGAACATCGAATAGAAGATGTAGAACGGGATCATGTGCTCGCCGTGAGTGGCGTAGGCAGATCCCGCGGCGGTGGCCGAGGCGATCGCGCCCGCCTCGGAGATGCCCTCGTGCAGCATCTGGCCCTGTGCGGACTCCTTGTAGGCCAGCAGGAGCTTGCGGTCCACCGACTCGTAGCGCTGACCGCCCGGGTTGTAGACCTTGGCGGTCGGGAACATCGCGTCCATGCCGAAGGTGCGGTACTCGTCAGGCGCGATCGGGACGATGCGGTTGCCGATCCCCGGGTCCTTCATCCAGTCCTTGAGCAACCGGACGATGGCCATCGTGGTGGCGATCTTGTTCTTGCCCGAACCCTGCTTGAGCTCGTCGTAGATCTTTGCCGGTGGCAGCGTGAGCGACTTGGCGCGCAGCACCCGGCTGGGGAGCGAACCGCCCAGGGCACGGCGCCGCTCCATCATGTATTCGTGCTCGTCGGAGTCCTCGCTCGGGCGGAAGAACGGAGCCGTTCCGGAAGCCTCGTAGGCGTCCTTGATCTCCTTGTCGCTCATCGGCAGGTAGAGCCGGTCGCGGAACTTCAACACGTCGTCGAGCTTGAGCTTCTTCATCTGGTGGGTGGCGTTCTTGCCCTCGAGGGCGTCGATCGTCCATCCCTTGACAGTGTGGGCGAGGATCACCGTCGGCTGACCGACGTGCTTGGTCGCGGCGTCGAAGGCGGCGTACACCTTGCGGTAGTCGTGGCCACCGCGCGGCAACTTCTCGATCTGCCGATCGGTCATGTGCTCGACCATCTTGCGCAGGCGCGGGTCGGGGCCGAAGAAGTGTTCCCGGTTGTAGGCGCCGTCCTCGACCGAGAAGGTCTGGAACTGGCCGTCCGGGGTCGAGTTCATCTTGTTGACGAGGACGCCGTCGACGTCGCGGGCAAGCAGCTCGTCCCAGCCACGGCCCCAGATCACCTTGATCACGTTCCAGCCGGCGCCACGGAAGTTGGACTCCAACTCCTGGATGATCTTGCCGTTGCCGGTCACCGGGCCGTCGAGCTGCTGCAGGTTGCAGTTGATCACCCAGGTGAGGTTGTCGAGCTCCTCGCGCGCTGCCACCCGGATCGCGCCGAGTGACTCGGGCTCGGCCATCTCGCCGTCGCCGAGGAAGGCCCACACCTGCTGGTCGCTGGTGTCCTTGACGCCACGGTTGGCGAGATAGCGGTTGAACCGTGCCTGGTAGATCGAGTTGATGCCGGTCAGGCCCATCGAGACCGTCGGGAACTCCCAGAAGTCGGGCATCAGACGCGGGTGGGGGTAGGACGACAGGCCGGCGCCGGGACCGTGCATGACCTCCTGGCGGAAGTTGAGCAATTGCTGCTCGGTCAGGCGGCCCTCGAGGAACGCGCGTGCGTAGATGCCGGGGGAGGCATGGCCCTGGATGTAGATCTGGTCGCCGCCGCCCGGGTGGTCCTTGCCTCGGAAGAAATGGTTGAACCCGACTTCGTAGAGCGAGGCGCTGGACTGGTAGGTGGCGATGTGGCCGCCGACCTCGAGGCCCGGGCGGTTCGCGTCGGAGACCATCACCGCGGCGTTCCAGCGGATGAAGGCACGGATCCGCCGTTCGACCTCCTCGTCGCCGGGGAACCACGGTTCGCGCTCGGGCGGGATGGTGTTGATGTAGTCGGTGCTCCGCAACGCGGGAACGCCGACCTGACGCTGCCGCGCCCGCTCCAACAGGCGCAACATGACGTAGCGGGCGCGGTCGCGTCCGCGGCCGTCGATCATTGCGTCGAACGAGTCCACCCACTCTGCGGTTTCGTCGGGGTCGATGTCCGGCAACTGGGTGGGAAGGCCCTCATGGATGACGGG
>JBEBTI010000182.1:0-6677 GCA_040393845.1 Nocardioides daejeonensis | reverse complement strand
GTTCGCGGGTCAGGGGGTGCCGTCATGGTGTTCCTCGAAGATCAGCACCGTCTGGGTCGCCACCACCTCCGGCAGCGCCTGCACCTGCTCGAGAACCAACTCGCGCAGGTGGTCGGCGTTGCGGGCCCGCACCAGCAGCACGCAGTCAAAGTCCCCTGCCACCAGCGCAACATGTTCGGCTTCGTGCAGCGCCCACGCCTTGCGCCGGAAGGACTTCCACGAGTTCTGCTTGATCCGCACGTGCACGTACGCCGCGAGGTCGAGGCCGAGTGCCGACGGCTCGACGTCGGCCCGGAAACCCCTGATCGTGCCGGACTCCTGCAGTCGGTTGAAGCGGGCGTACGCCGCCGCACGGCTGATCCCGACGCGTTGCGCGAGGTCACTGACGGAGATCCGCGCCTCCTCGCGCAGGACATCCACGATCTGGCGGTCAAGAGCGTCCATGCAAGACATCGTGACCGAGATGCACGGGATCGGCAACGATTCGTCCAGCAGCGCTGGCGGAGGGCCAGACGCAGGCGTTCACTGGAAGCATGTTCGAGGAAGGCCAGTACTTCGCCCCCGTCCACCAGGCCGACGACGGCTCCCTCTCGGTGCAACTCGGCCGGAACCACCCCGGCTTCGCCGATGCCGACTACCGGGCGCGTCGCGACGCACTCGCCACCCTGGCAACCCGCTGGGAGCCGGGCACGCCGTGCCCGACCGCCGACTACACCGCCGCCGAGCACGAGGTGTGGCGCATCGTCAGCGAGGACCTCGTCTCCAAACACCGAGCCCATGCGTGCGCAGAGTTCCTGGCCGGCAAGGAGGAACTCGCACTCCCGACCGACCACGTGCCCCAACTCGAGGAGGTCAGCGCGCGGCTGGCCCCGCTGACCGGCTTCGGTTACCGACCGGCTGCCGGGCTGGTTCCGTTGCGGGACTTCTATGGCGCCCTGGCCGATCGGCACTTCTGGTCGACCCAGTACGTCCGCCACCACTCCGTGCCGCTCTACACCCCCGAACCCGACGTGATCCACGAGGTGATCGGCCACGGCAACACCCTCGCCAACCCGCGCTTCACCGCGCTCTACGAGTTGGCCGGTCAGGCGTCGCACCGGGTCGAGACCGACGCGGCACTGACCTTTGTCAGCAAGGTCTTCTGGTTCACCCTCGAGTTCGGCGTGCTGCACGAGGCGGGCGACCTGAAGGCCTACGGCGCAGGCATCCTCTCCTCCCCCGGCGAGATCGAGGAGTTCCGCGCGGTCACGATCCGACCCCTCGACCTGGTGGCGATGGGCACCGCGGACTACGACATCACGGCCTACCAGGACGTGCTGTTCGCCGCCGAGTCGTTCAGCCACCTCGAGGACGTCGTGGGTGGCTTCTGGGCCGAGTGCACCGACGACTCGATCGCCGCGCTCACGCAGCGCTTGCGAATGCCAGCTTGACGGCGAATCCGAGGAAGGCGACACCGACCACGGTGGTGCCACCGGTGGCCAACCCGCGACGACGGCGTACGGCGGCAGCGAGGTTGGCGCCGGCGAAGATCAGTGCGCTGAGGTAGAGGAAGCTGGCGATCTCGACCAGCGTGCCGAGCACCAGGAACGACAGGGCCGGATAGGCGTACGACGGGTCGACGAACTGCACGAAGAACGCGATGAAGAAGAGGATCGCCTTCGGGTTGAGCAGGCTGACCACCAGTGCGCGACGGAACGGCCGTTCCACCGAAACGCGGCGGTCGAGCACCTCGTCGGCAACCTCCTCGTCCGCCGTACGTCGCCACAACGCCCATGCGCCCCGGAGCATGCCCAGGGCCAGCCAGGCGAGATAACCGGCTCCGAGGTACTTCACGACCGAGAAGGCCAGGTCGTGGGTCCGCAGCACAGATGCGACGCCCGCGGCCGAGGCGAGCATCAAGATCGCGTCACCGAGGAAGACGCCGCAGGCGGCGGCGTATCCGGAGGGAATCCCCCGTCGGGCCGCGACTGACAGCACATACATGGAGTTGGGCCCGGGCAGCAGGACGATCAGCACCGTCCCGACCAGGTAGGTCTCCAGGTCCGTCACACCCCACACCGGTGAATCGTCGCACGACCTGTGGATGAGCGGATGCAGGTTTTCCGATTCGGGTGTGTGCTGGTCCCCATGATCTCGGAACACGACGAACCCGATGCCCTCTCTCCCCACGACCTGCCGCCCGTGCGGACCCAGGCCGACCTCCATCAGGTCTGGAGGCACCTGGTCGGGCCGCTCGGCTTTGCGGTCAGCTCACTGTGGTTGATGTTCCTCACCGCCGACGGCCGCCAGAGCGGCGTGCTGCCGGTCGTCGAGGATGTCCCTGACCACCCGGAGCCAGCCGACCTCGACGGGCTGGCAACTCTCTGCACCCATGTGCTCGACGAACTCGGCGCCGGCGCAAGTGTGGCTCTGCTCCGATCACGCCCCGGCCGCCATCCGGCAACCGCCGGCGACCGGGCCTGGGCGGTCCTGACCGCGGAGACGTTCGGCAGACGTGGCCTGCTCACGTGGCCCGTCCATCTGGCCACCGACCACCAGCTGAGCGTGCTCAGCGCCGACGATCTGGCGGCGTGAGCGTCGCACGCTGCGACAGCCGGAACCGGATCCGCTGGCCGGGCACCAACTGGCCAGCCGAGTCCATTGCCTCGTCGTCGACCACCGCGACCACCGGATAGCCGCCCGTCACGGGATGGTCGGCGAGGAACAGGATCGGCTGGCCGTGCGGTGGCACCTGCACCGCGCCCAACCCGATGCCTTCGCTCGGCAGGGCATGCCGGTGGCGCAACGCCAGTGCGGCGCCGTCGAGCCGGAGCCCGATCCGGTTGGACCGCGGCGTCACCGTCCACTCCGACGCAAGCAGGCGGTCGCGCGCCTCGTGGTGCAGCCAGTCGTCGCGGGGACCCAAGGTGAGAGGCAACTCCACCACCCCGGCACGCGGTGGGCGCACTGCCACGTGGTCGATTGTCGGCTCCGCCAGCGGCGCCGGCCCGACCGGCAGCACGGCGCCTGCGGTCAGGGCCGGCGGTCCGAGACCGGAGAGCACGTCGGTCGCGCCCGAACCCAGCACCCGGTGCGGTTGCAGGCCGCCGCCCACTGCGACGTAGGTCCGCAGACCGACCCGCGGGCGGCCCAACGCCAACACATCGCCGTCGCGCAACCGCAGCACGCTGTTGGGAGCGAGGTCGCGGTCCTCGTGGCGGACCGGCACCGGCGCCCCGGTGACGGCGACGCTGAGTGCGCCGTGCGCCCGCACCACCAGTCCACCGAAGGTCGACTCCACGCCGACTGCTCCTTCGTCGTTGCCGACCAGTCGGTTGGCGAGCATCAGGCTGGCGCGGTCGGCCGCACCCGAGCGCGGCACGCCCAGGTGCATCAGTCCGTGCCGGCCGAGATCCTGGGTGGTGCTGAACACGCCGGCGTCCAGCACCTCGAGGTGGCGGGTCACCCGACCTCCACGAACCGCACCCGGACGCCGGTGGGTACCAGCGCGGGCTCCGGGCGATCGAGGTCCCAGAGCCACACGCCGGTGCTGCCGATCAGCTGCCACCCGCCGGGCGAGGAGCGGGGATAGATGCCGCTGAACTCCCCGGCCAGCGCCACTGCACCGGCAGGTACGGCGACCCGCGGTTCGGCGCGGCGGGGCACCTCCGGCAGCCACTCCCCAGACTCCGCCACCAGATAGGCGAAGCCCGGTGCAAAGCCGGTGAACGCCGCGGTCCAGAGCACCCTGGTGTGTCGTCGCACCACCTCTTCGGGCGTCGCGCCAGCCAAGGCGGCGACCGCCTCGAGGTCCGGGCCGTCGTACCGCACCGGGATCTCGACGACGGGGCGAGCGCTCTCGACGACTTCCTGCGGCGCCAGGTCCTGCACGACGGCGGCGACCTCCGCCACCGGGCGGACCGTGGTGTCGACCTCCACCCAGATCGTCCGAGCTGCAGGCACGACCTCGGCCACGCCCGGCAGGTCAGCGGCGACCACCGCTGCGTGGTGGGCCATCACCGCCCGGACGTCGTCGAACTCCACCGTGAACGCGCGAGTGCCGTGCGGCCGCACCGCCGGAACGCGCCTTGTCTCGGTCATGTCCCGAGAGTAGATGGGTCCGGCCACGGGGTGCGCAGGAGTCGACAAGCAGGTGCGAGATTCCGCGGGTGCCACTTCAGCGGCGACGTCCGACGTACCTTGGCACCATGGAGATCACCGCCGTCGACATGACGCACCTGGTGAGGTGTGTGGAGCTCGCTCGCGAGGCACTCGCCGACGGGGACGAACCCTTCGGCTCCGTCCTCGTCGCAGCTGACGGCGAGCGCCTCCTCGAGGACCGCAACCGGGTCAAGCACGGTGACGCCACCCGTCATCCGGAGTTCGCGATCTCGCGCTGGGCAGCTGCGCACCTCGGCCCCGCGGAACGCGCGGCCGCCACCGTCTACACCTCGGGTGAGCACTGCCCGATGTGCGCTGCCAGCCATGGCTGGGTGGGCCTGGGCCGGATCGTGTACGCCGTTTCGTCGGCGCAATTGGCGACGTGGCTGACCGACTGGGGAGTGGCACCTGCCCCGGTGGCCGCGCTACCGGTCACCGAGGTGGTGCCGGGCGCCGAAGTCGTCGGACCGGTACCGGCTCTGCACGAGGAGATGCGGGCGCTGCACCGCGCCTGCTTCGTCGGCTGAGCGCAAACCCGTAGGAGGCCGGCCCGGGCCCTCACCTGTTCTCGGGTTCACTCCGACCGTGGTCCGGTACGGCGTTGGGCCCGGCCGGCCCCTCGTCGGCCTCCCCGCTCTCACTGTCGGGATAGCCCGCCGTTGCATCCTCGGGCGCGATCGGTGCGGGTTCGTCGGTCATCCCGGAGACCTCGGAGACCTGGCGTTCCTTCTCGGGGGTCTCGTCGGTGCGGTTGTCGGGCTCGTCCATGCTGCCTCCTGTGTCGGGTGTCAATGGGTGACCACGAAGTGGTCGGGGGTGAGCGGCAGGTCCCGGACCCGCACGCCGGTGGCGTGGAAGGTGGCATTCGCGATGGCTGCCGACGTTCCGACGATGCCGATCTCGCCGATCCCGCGCCCTCCGATCGGGTTGAACACGTCGTCCACCTCGTCGAGCCATTCCGCCTCGATGTCACCCGTGTCTGCGTGCGTGGCCACGTGATAGCTGGCGAGGTCCTGGGTGA
The DNA here is from genome assembly GCA_040393845.1 of Nocardioides daejeonensis. Taxonomy (GTDB): domain Bacteria; phylum Actinomycetota; class Actinomycetes; order Propionibacteriales; family Nocardioidaceae; genus Nocardioides; species Nocardioides daejeonensis_A. The sequence continues at coordinate 1,516 of JBEBTI010000182.1, read as the reverse complement.
CGATGTGGCCGAACCGCGGGTCGCGCCGGGAGTCCTCGAAGAGTGCCGCGGAGAGACCCATCGTGAGGCCCCCGAGGAACTGCGACCGTGCAGTGGTCGGATTGACGACGCGGCCCACCGAATAGACGCCGAGCAGTCGCGGCACGCGGACCTCGCCCGTCCACCGGTGCACGTGCGCCTCTGCGAAGACCGCACCGAAGGACCGGAACGTCCAGCGCTCCGTCTCGGGGTCGTCGGCTGCTGAAGCAGTCGTCTCGGCACCGGGGCCGGGCTGGCGGCCGTGCTCGGCGCGGAAACGTTGTGCCGCAGCCACGATGGCGGTGCCCCACGAGCTCGTCCCTGATGATCCGCCGGCCACCGACGCTGACGGGAGCCTGCTGTCGGCGACGTCGAGGTCGACCTGCTCGACGTCGACACCCAGCGCGTCCGCCGCGATCTGGACGAGCACCGTTCGTGCGCCGGTGCCGATGTCGACCCCTCCGATCGCGACCTCATACCTGTCCCCGTCGCGGGCGCGTACCCGCGCCGCGTTGCCCGGAGCCGTCGAGGCCGGATAGGTGGCCGCCGCGACGCCGGTGCCGACCCACCAGTCTCCGGCCGGCGTGGCTCGCGGCTCACGGGGGCGCTCCGCCCAACCGAACCGGTGGGCGCCCCGTCGGAAGCACTCGATCAGCCGGCGTTGGTGGAACGGCTTGCCGGTCTCCGGGTCGGTCGCCGTGTCGTTGCGGGCCCGAAGCTCGATCGGATCGAGCTCGCATGCCTGCGCCAGCTCGTCCATCGCGACCTCGAGCGCGAACATCCCCGGCATCTCGCCGGGTGCGCGCATCCAGGACGGCACCGCGACGTCGAGCACCGACAGTCGGTGGCTGGTGCGCCGGTGGGCAGCGGCATACATCGCCCGGGTCGGCGCCGCGACCTGCTCTGCGAACTCTCGGACTGCCGACGTCTGCGTGCGCGCGTCGTGGTCGATGGCCAGGAGTCGGCCGTCGCGGTCGGCCCCCAGGCGCACGCGTGACACGGTCGCCGTGCGATAGCCGGTCAGGGCAAACATCTGTTGGCGGGTGACCATCAGTTGCACGTTCCGCCCCGGCACGGTGCGGGCCGCCAGCGCCGCCGCCATCACGTGGGCGTGCGCCTCGCCCTTGCTCCCGAAGCCTCCCCCGACGTACGGCGCCCTGACCCGCACCTGATCAGGTTCAAGGCCCAACATCGGGGCGATCGACTGCACCACCGCATGCACGCCCTGTGTCGAGTCAAACATCGAGAGCTGTTCGACACCGTCCACGACGTCCCACCGGGCAGTGGTCGCATGGGCTTCGAGGGGATTGTTGTGCTCGTGCGGCGTGCGACAGATCTGGTCGACGACGACGGGGGCCCGCGCGAGTGCGGCATCGACGTCACCGCGGTCGGTGTCGGTGGGCATCCCGCCGTTGACCTCGTCGGGCGCATGGGTCGCCTCTTCGGGGAGGAACTCGGCACGGTGCTGCTGAGCCTCACAGGTCACCTCGACCAGCGC
>JBEBTI010000181.1:0-6839 GCA_040393845.1 Nocardioides daejeonensis | reverse complement strand
CTGTCTGGAGCCGGAGACAGGAGTTGAACCCGCGACATCCTCATTACAAGTGAGGCGCTCTACCAACTGAGCTACACCGGCAAACGTCGTCGTGAAGACAACGCCCCCAAGCCTAGTGGACCTCGCCCACGGGCCGAAATGCCGGGCTGGAGGGTGACCGGGTCAGACGCTGCCGGTCGGCAGATAGGTGAGCTCGTCGTACTCGTCGACCTGGAAGCGGCCGTTGGTCTCCAAGGTGACGCCCTGCAGCCCCACCGGGCGGCCGTCACGGATGGTCAGCAGGGTGAACTGGGCCGGACGACGGAGCTTGCTGCCGACGGCTATGGCGTATGCCGCACCACCGGACGTGCCGTTGGTGAAGGCATAACCGACCCGACCGTTGTCGCCGCGGACCGCGTCGGGACCGCTCTTGACGTGCACGTGACCACTGATCACCAGATCGACACAACCGCGTTCGAGGGCCAACTTGCCCATGTCGTCGTCGTGCACCAGCAGCAGGTTGACCGGTTCTTCTTGGGCGCAGGCCTGCTCGGCGATGCTCTCGGCCACCTCGCCGATGGTCAGTTCGACGGCGTTGCGCCACGTGCCGAGCCCGCTCGACCGCGGGTCGTCGCGAGCCATCATCCGCGTCCCGCCAGGGCCTTCGAAGATGTCGGCCGACGACGTCTGCCAGCCACGGTCCGCCAAGTAGTCCTTCACGAATCCGCCGTGGTCGTGGTTGCCCTGCACCGCGAACCTGTCGAGGTCACCGAACTCCCGTTGCAAGGAGTCCAGTGAGAATGCCTCCCACGCCGACCCGGTCGACGTGTCGTCACCGGCGTCGAGGATCGCACTGGCTCCACCGAGATCGGCGACAGCGCGGATCACCTTGTCCATGCCGATGTTGTCGTGTCGGTCGGAGACGATCACTGCGACCGTCTCCCCCTCCTCGGGTTGTCGCACCTGGAGGCTGCGCGCCGACTCCTCGGCTGCTTCATAGAAGTTGCGACTGCGCTCATAGGTGTCGAGGGCGCTGAGCAGCAACCGCTTCGTGCCGACCGTGGTCGCACTCACCTGCACCTGGACGTCCGCGGCCTCCTCCGGGATCGTCAGGTCGGGCAGGAACTCGGCCAACGACTGCCACCCTGCGTCGTCGGCCTGGATCGCCTGGTCGGCCTGCCACGGCCGCAGGGTCAGCAGCGTGACGCTCCCGGCAGCGACCGCGAGGATCGCCCCGCCCGTGAGGATCCGCCGTCTCTGTGTGGCACCGAGCAGCTCGTGGCGACGACGCCTACCGAGCAGAGCCCAACCCAGCAAGGGGATCACCGCCAACAGGCCACCACGGAGCGCCGCGTCCCAAGCCAGGTCGACGACCGCCGTGCGGACCCGGTCGACCTGCGCGTCCGGCTGGCTGGCGATGAAGGCATAGCGCTCGACCATCGCCTCGGTCGAGGCAGCCTCGGTCTTGCCGAGGACCAGGTTGACCCCGAACGTGCCCTCGGCCGGCATCCGCATGTCCGGAAGGAACGGCCCGGTCTCGACGGTCAGCCAGCCGTCCATCGTCGGCGTGACCTCGGTGTCGTGACTCGCCACAGCCACGATGGTCGAAGAGTTCAGGAAGATCGCGAAGACAGTGGGGACCGCAAACACCAACCAGGCAAGGAAGTATCCCCCGAGTCGTCGGGTCACCCGGTGACTGAGGAGTCGCCGTACCCGCGTCATGGCACCAACCTACCGGCACAGCAATGACCGATCTGGCCCGGCGCCAATTCCCCGGTTGACCGGGGAATTGGCCTGTTCGTGCTGGTAATTTCCAGCACGAACGGCCCATTTACCCGGCGCACCGGGTAAATGGGCCACGGCGTCAGGCGCGAGCGCGGGACACTGCGTACAGGGTGATCGACGCCGCGACGCCGGCGTTGAGCGACTCAAGCTCGGCAGCCATCGGGATCGAGACCAGCTGGTCACAGGTCTCGGAGACCAGGCGGCCGAGGCCCTTGCCCTCGGAGCCGACCACGACGACGAGTGGGCCGGTGGCCAGGTCGAGATCGGGCAGCGCCACGTCGCCGTCTGCAGCCAGGCCGATCACCATGCATCCGGCGTCTTGGTAGGCCTTGAGTTGGCGCACGAGGTTGACCGTCTGGGCCACCGGAACCCGCGCAGCGGCCCCTGCCGAGGTCTTCCAGGCGGAGGCAGTCATGCCGGCCGCACGCCGCTCGGGGATCAGTACGCCGTGTGCGCCGAAGCCGGCGGCCGAACGGATCACAGCACCCAGGTTGCGGGGGTCGGTGACCGAGTCGAGCGCCACGATCAACGGCTTCTGGCCGAACTCGTCGGCCCGTGCGAGCAGGTCGTCGGGGTGCGCATACTCGTAGGCCGGCATCCGTGCGGCAAGCCCCTGGTGCACCGCACCGGCAGTCAGACGGTCGAGTTCACCGCGCGGCACCTCGAGCAGGGCCACGCCCAGCTCGGCTGCCAAGTTGAACGCCTCGCGCAACCGGCCGTCGCGCTCGGCGCCCTCGGCGACGTACAGCGAGGTGATCGGCATCTGCGCACGCAGCGCTTCGAGCACGGAGTTGCGACCGGCGATCCACTCGGCGTCGCCGGTGCCGGTGCGTCGCCGCGGCGCCCGCTTCGCAACCGCATCGGCCTTCTTGCGCGCGATCTTGTGGGCCTTGTGGTATTCGCGGTCCTTGGCCTTCGGCGTCGGGCCCTTGCCCTCGAGGCCCCGACGGACCCGGCCCCCCGAGCCAGCGGTCGGATTGCCCTTGCCGCTCTTCTTGATTGCGCCCTTGCGCTGCGAGTTGCCGGCCATCAGTCCACACTCCACTTCGCGCCCGCAGGCGTGTCTTCGATCGTGATGCCAGCCGCATTGATCCGGTCGCGGATCGCGTCGGCGCTGGCAAAGTCCTTGTCTGCACGGGCACGTGCCCGCTCCTCGAGCAGTCCTTGCACGAGCGCGTCGACCACGTTGTGCAGCTTGTCGTCACCCCGCGCCGTACCACCGGTCCAGGCGGGATCGGCGGGGTCAAGCCCGAGTACGTCGAGCATCCACTTCACCGACGCATAGGTGCCCTTGAGCTCCTCGAGCGCGCCCTCGGCCAGCTGCTTGTTGCCCGCGCGAACGGCGTCGTGGATCACCGCCACCGCGGCCGGAGTGCCCAGGTCGTCGTCCATGGCCGCGCAGAACGAACGCTCCGGCTCGTCGACCGAGGAGCGTCCGACGTGGAACTCCGGCAGCAATGCCTCGGCTGCCCGCTCGAGGAATCCCTCGATCCGGCGGAAGCCTGCGGCGGCCTCCTCCAGCGCCTCGAAACTGAACTCGACGTGCGAGCGGTAGTGGGCCGCGACGAGGTAGAACCGCAACTCGATGGCACGGACCCGCTTGAGGACCTCGGGCACGAGCAGCGAGTTGCCCAGCGACTTGCTCATCTTCTCGCCGGAGGTGGTGATCCAGGCGTTGTGCATCCAGTACGACGCGAAGGCGTGCCCGGCTGCCCGCGACTGGGCCTGCTCGTTCTCGTGGTGCGGGAAGCGCAGGTCGAGACCACCGCCATGGATGTCGAAGGCTTCGCCGAGGTATTTGCCGGCCATCGCCGAGCACTCGATGTGCCAACCCGGCCGGCCACGGCCCCAGGGGCTCGGCCACGACGCGGTGTGCGGCTCGGACGCCTTGGCGCCCTTCCAGAGGGCGAAGTCGCGGGGGTCCCGCTTGCCGCGCGGGTCGGCGTCAGCAGCTGCTTCCATGTCGTCGACGCGCTGGCCGGAGAGTTCGCCGTACGCCGACCACGAGCGTACGTCGAAGTAGACGTCGGCCGAGCCGTCCTCGGCTGCGTAGGCATGTCCCCGCTCGATCAGCAGCGAGATCATCTCGACCATTTCCGGGATGTGACCGGTCGCGTTGGGCTCGTAGGTCGGGCGCGCGACGTTGAGGGCGTCGTACGCCTTGGCCAGCTCAGCGGCCATCTCGTAGGCGAGGTTGTACCAAGGGCGACCTTGCTCGTCGGCCTTGGCGAGGATCTTGTCGTCGATGTCGGTGGTGTTGCGGATGAACGTCACCTCATAACCCGAGGCACGCAACCAGCGCTGCAGCACGTCGAAGTTCACGCCCGACCGGATGTGCCCCACGTGCGGCTCCGACTGCACCGTGAGCCCACACAGATAGATGCCCACCTTGCCGTCACGAAGGGGCACGAAGTCGCGCACTTCGCGGGTGGCTGAGTCATGGATCCGGAACGTCACCCGACAATCCTACGGATGCGGACGCCCAGCGCCGATTCGCGACCTGGCCGCACCGACCCCGGCCGGCACGAGGCACCGTCGGGAGGATCAGACTCCGTAACCACCGTCGACATCGAGTTTTTGGCCACTGATGAAGCCGGCCCGCGTCGAGGCCAGGAAACAGACCGCCTCGGCGATGTCCGCCGCGACCCCGAAGCGGCGCAGCGGGATGTTGCGCCGCGTGATCTCCAACGCCGCGTCAGTGAGATCGCCGTTGCCGATCAGCCGTTCGGCCATGCCGTCGGTCAGCATGCCCGGCCCGACCGCGTTGACCCGCACCCCGAACCGACCCTCTTCGGCAGCAAAGCCGCGCACCAGCGCTTCGACGGCAGCCTTGGGCGCCGACGAGAGTCCGTCACGCACCGGAAACCGGGCCGTTGCGGCGGTGGTGACCGCGACCACTGACCCGTTGGTGGCACGCAGATGCGGAAGGGCTGCGTGGACGACGTTGAAGAAGCCGGCCGTGTCGTCGTGCAGTTGGCGTGCCATCGAGTCAGGAGCCACACGCGACAGGTGCACCATCGGGACGTGCGGCCCGGCCGCGTGCACGACCGTGTGCAAGGAGCCGTGGGTGTCGACCACCTCCGCGACGACACGGGCCGCATCAGCTGCGGAGGCGACGTCGAGCTGGTGAAGACTCCCCACGCCGTACGCCGTCACGTCCGCATGCACCGCTTCAGCCGATGCGCGCCCGGAGCGATAGGTGATCGCGACGTTGCTGCCGCGGGCGGCCAGCAGCCTGGCCACCGCAGCGCCGAGGCCGCCACTGCCTCCGACGACCAGAGCTGCACCCGTTGCCGGAAAGTCACTGCTCATTGAACTTCGAACTCCACTTCGTGCCATCCGGTTGCACCGTCGGGTCGGACGTCGGTCACGACCCCGGTCTGTTCTTCCATGTCGTTGCTGCGGGCCCGCACCCGAGCGATGTGCGTGCCTGCCTCGAGCTCCACCGTGGCTGCCCACTGCACCCAGGTGTCGTCGTTCGGCACCTCCGCCACGCGTGCCGGCAGCCACGGTCCGCCGTCGACCGCGACATCGACCCCGGCGACACCACGGTGCGGAGCCCAGGCGCTGCCGGCGATGTCGACCGGCCCGGACGCGATCTCGGCCCCCGAGGTCGGCGTGTCGATGCGCGAGGAGACCTTCACGGGACCGAGCGGATCGAACCCGTGCCCGGTCGCCTGGCCCTCGGCCTGGGCGAAGGCCGTCACCTCGAGCGACGTGACCCACTTGCAGGCAGAGACATGGCCGTAGAGGCCCGGCACGATCACCCGCGCCGGATAGCCGTGGTCGATCGGCAACGCCTCGCCGTTCATCCCGACCGCGATCATGGCTGCGCGGTCGTCGGTCAGGGTTTCCAGCGGTGTCAGGCAGGACCAGCCGTCGACGGACGTCTGGAGTACGGCGTCCGCCCCGGACAGCACTCCTGCCTCTCGGAGCAGTTGTGAGACGGGCACGCCACTCCACCAGGCGTTGCCGATCTGGTTGCCGCCCACCGGGTTGGTGACGCTGGCCAGGGTGATCCAGCCGTTCACGAACTTGCGTTCGATGAGTTCCTGATAGGTCAGTTCGAGTTCGGTCTCCACCATGCCGTGCACGCGCAGGCGCCAGTCGGCGAGCTCGACGGCCGGCGGCACGAGGGCCGTGTGTTGCACGAAGAACGTCTCGGTGGGAGTTCGCCACGGCTCCACGCCCTCGACACCGATGCGCCAGGCCGCTCGCGGTTGTTGTTCACGGATCGGCAGGTTGAGCAGTCGACGGGTCTCTTCGACCTTGCGCCGCTTCTGACCGAACCGACCGCCGTACAACCACAGGGTGATGCCACCGACGCCGAAGACGCCGGCCCGCGCGATGAAGTCGCGCCGCCGCAGACGGGACCCCCAGGGTGCGTCAGCATCGTCCGGCCGGGCGCCACGTCGCTGGAGCGGGCCGGCGACGAACGAGAGGACCACGATCCAGGTGACCACGCCGACCGCAACCGGGATGACGGTGATCATCGTGGCGGTGTAGCGACCGATCATCGCCGCCACGCCGAGCACGCCGACGGCGACCTGCAGCGGTAGCGGTCGGGCCCAGCCCTTGCGGGCCAGTTCGCCGGCGATCGCGGCCACCACGAGGAAACCCAGGAAACCCAGGATCACCAACCAGGGCTCGAGGACCTCCGAACCGGAGACCTCGGGAGCGCCCGTGTCGCGGTTGCCCATCAGCTTGACGATCGTGGAGTCGACCCAGCGGGGCAGGTGTCCGGCGGCGAACTCGCCGGCCGAGACGAACGGGTTGGGACGCAGGCTGAGTCCCATCGTCGTGGCATGGCTGACGGCCACACCGGCAACGCCCGCCACGAGCCCGGCCACCGGCCAGGCGGCACGCTGGATCCTCACGCCGTCATCGTGTCAGAGTCGGGCCCGGTCGCGTCGTCAGGGCTTCCGTCCACCTGGACTAGTGCGGTTTCGACGAGCTCAACGACCAGATGACGCGCACCACCACCAGTGGACGTGCACGACCGGCAGACGGGGAGCGATGCTCTAGACGGTATGGCGTGACCGCCTCGGTTTGAGGGGGTTGCGGGCTGGGGCCTC
>JBEBTI010000180.1:0-6842 GCA_040393845.1 Nocardioides daejeonensis | reverse complement strand
AGGTGACATGGGCCCGGTGCCACTTCGTGGGCGACACGTCGGGCATCGACTGGACGGTCTGGTCCTCGGGCGACAGCGGCTGAGCGAGCAGCTCGGTGTGTGCGCGAACCTGGTCGTATCGCGCCAGTAGGCTGGCTGGGACGAACTTCTCGGAAGAGGCGTTCACGAATCCCATCATTGCACCGCCGACAACTCTTCGCCGGACCTGACGGCACCGGGTGAGCAGGACGGTGACGCTGAGTCGGCCGAGCCGCCGACCGGGCACGAACAGGAGAGGCCACGGTGGATCACCAGCAGGAGCACCTCGTGAACCTGGTCCGACGGGTGCCCATCTTTGCGGACCTTCCCGAGGCTGCCCAACGCCGTATCGCCGCCACGGCCGTGACCCGCGCCTACCCGCGCGAGCAACGGATCTACGGCCCCGGGGATCGCACCGGACTCTTCGTCGTACACAGCGGGCTGGTCAAGGTGCACCGCCTCACCGAGTCCGGCAGCGACCAACTGGTCCGGCTGATGTCGCCCGGCGACTTCCTCGGCGAGACCGCCCTGCTCACCGACACAGCCACCGACCACTTTGCCGTGGCCCTGCAGCCGAGTGAGCTCTGCATGATCGACCGCGGCCGGTTCACCGAGTTGTTGGCCGAACACCCGTCGATCGCCGTACAGATGCTGCAGACGGTGTCCAGTCGCCTCGTCACGACTGAGCAGATGCTGTCGTCGCTCAGTGGGCATTCGGTCGAGCACCGACTCGCGCAACAACTGCTCTTCCTGATGGACGAGGCCGGCAGCGCGTCGTTCCGGTTGCCGACCACCAAGAAGGAGCTGGCCTCCTACCTCGGCACGTCCCCCGAGACGTTGAGCCGACGGCTCGGTGCCCTCCAGACCGCCGGCGTCATCCGGATCGGGGCACACGGGCTGGTCGAGGTCCTGGACCGGCAAGGGTTGGAACAGGCGACCGCCTGCTGACCACGACCCCACGGACCGCGGCGACCGAGACGTAAGGCTGGCGCCACGACCGACTGTCACTGGACCGCTCCCGGTTGTCCCCCAGCAGTACGACGTGTCCGTGTGGTACGTCGAAGCTCACCTCGCGCGCGCTCTGACCGACGACGTACGGCTCGGGTAGGTCGACGCCGTCGATCCGCACTCCTGCCGCGGTGACCTCCACGTGCTCGCCGCCGACACCGATCACTCGCTTGATCACGGCCCGGCCCAGTTCATCGGAGTCGACGACCACCACGTCGCCACGGCGAGGACGCACGTGGGCCCGGCGACGCCGGGTCAGCAGCAGCTGACCCGGCGTCAGGGAAGGGGCCATCGACCAGGACTCGACCCGGGTCACGAAGCCCAAGGTCCGCAGCGAGAGGCCGAGGACACCGGCCAACAGAATCGTCGCCGCGATGACAAGTGCCTGGTCCATGGTGACTCAGTACGTGTTCTCAGTGCCCGTGCTCGGCATGCGCGTGCTGGTGCGCGTGGTCGTGGTCGTGACCCTCGGCGTACTTGAAGAAGTTGACGTAGGCCTCGACGTAGTGCCGCGCCGCGTCCACGTCTGTCGGGTCGTAGCCCTTGCGTTCCCGCACGACCGTGAAACGACGCTCCAACTCCGCCCAGCGGTCCTGCTCGATGAGTCCGGTCAGAGGTTCCAGGTCACCCTGTGCGACGGCAAGGTCGGCCGCTGCCACCTTTTCGTCGACGGGGACTCCGGCGGGCAGGAGGCCGGTGTAGCTCGCGCCTTCACCGGCGCGGTGGATCCGCACGAGGTTCTCCAGGAACCAGCGATCAGCGACTTCCTGCGACACCGCACCGAGAACCCGGACCTCACGAGCCCGGTCGAAGATCCCCTTCAGCTCGGTCTCCCCCGCCGGCATGATCCACTTGGCTGCGTGAGCCAGTTCGCCGGTCTCCAACGCGATCTGTCCGTCCTTGGCAGTGGGCCCGTCCATCGTGTCGCAGTGGGCGCTGGCCGACTGCGGGCGAAGGCCCACGAGCACGAGCGTCACGGCGAACGCCGCGACCAGGATCAGTTCGAACATGTCATTTCTCCTTGGTTGGGTCGTGCGGGGATGGATCAGATCTGAGTGCCGACGAGCAGTCCGATGGCGTAGGTGATCGACATGGCAGCAAGGCCGCCACCCACCGTGCGCGCCACCGCAGGCCCCTTCGCAGCGCCGCCGAGGTGCGCGGAGATCACTCCGGTGCCGGCGAGGGCGACCACCACAGCAGCTGCCGTGACCATCACCGCCGCATCGCGCGGTGTCAGCAGGATCGCCAGCAGCGGCACCAGGCCACCGAAGACGAAGGCAACCATGGAGGCCCATGCGGCGTGCCACGGACTGACGAGTTCGGCCGGGTCGATCCCGAGCTCGAGCCGTGCGTGTGCGCCGAGCGCATCGGTCTGAGTCAACTGCTCCGCGACGGCGCGGGCCAGGTCTGGTTCGATGCCATCGCGTTCGATGAGCCGGGTGAGTTGCTCGAGCTCGCCGTCGGGGTCGGCCAGCAACTCTGCCTGCTCCGTGCGGAGTTCAGCTGCCTGCGAGTCACGCTGGCTCGCCACGGAGACGTACTCACCGACCGCCATCGACATCGCGCCAGCGGAGAGCGCCGCGATTCCTGCGGCCATGAGGGCGTTGCTGCTGACCGCGGCTCCGGCGACACCGACCACCAGACCCGCAGTGGAGACGATGCCGTCGTTGGCACCCATCACACCGGCGCGGAGCCAGTTCAGTCTGGTCGCAATCTCTCCACTGCGGTCCTCCTCGAAGTCCGGGGAGGTCGACGCATGGGTCACCACGATCACTTCCTTCGCAGCTCGGGTGCCGATCAGTGCACCGTGTTCTGTTGAGATGACGTCAGTCCACCATCAGAACGCGCGGCCGGCCTTGACCCAGGTCAAGGAGTGACCGACCGGACATGCCGGCGCCTGCGTCTGTGCTGCGATCGCTACCGTGGCGCGGGTGAAGACGGACTTCAAGAAGACCCTCGACTGCTATCAGGCGCGTCGCGGTGAGTTCCGATTCGTCGACATTGCGCCGACGGGTTACCTGATGGTCGACGGCCACGGGGATCCGAACACCTCCGCCGAGTACGCCGATGCGCTGGGCGCCCTCTATCCGGTCGCCTACACGTTGAAGTTTGCGAGCAAGACAGGGCTGGACCGCGACTACGTCGTACCTCCGCTCGAAGCGCTGTGGTGGGCCGACGACATGGCTGTCTTCACCTCCGGCCGCGACAAGTCACAGTGGGACTGGACGGCAATGCTGATGGTCCCCGACTGGATCGGGGCCGGCTTGGTCGCCGAAGCACTCGCCACGGTCGCTGAGCGGAAGGCACCGGCGGCGCTGGACAACGTGCGGTTCGAACTCCTCGACGAAGGGGCGTGCGTCCAAACCCTCCACGTCGGCCCGTACGACGACGAAGCTGCCGTTCTCGCCGAGATGCACGAGCACGTCATCCCCAGCCGGGGTTGTCGGATGACGGGCAAGCACCACGAGATCTACCTCAGCGACCCCCGCCGCGTGGAGCCAGCAAGGTTGCGCACCCTCCTGCGCCAACCTGTCCGTCCAATGTGAGCCGGATTGGCCTTCGCAATCGAGATCTGTCTCTGCCGTGGCGAACTCAAACTCCCCTCACGGCAGCGGCCCGTGCCACCGAGTAGACCTGCGAGTTCCCGACGCTCCGATATGATGATTACATCAACCCATCAGATCAGTGAGGAGTGGCGTGATCAACGACCCGAACCGCCCGCTCTACGAGGTCAAGGCTGCCCTGTTCAAGGGGTTGGCGCACCCGATCCGGATCCGCATCCTCGAAGTGCTCACGACGGCTCCCGAGGCTTCCGTCTCCGAGATCCTCGCCGCAACTGAGCTGGAAGCATCACACCTCTCCCAGCACCTCGCCGTGCTGCGCCGCAACCGTCTGGTCCTCGCCGATCGCCGAGGAAGTCAGGTGTTCTACCGGCTCGCCTACCCGCAGGTCGCCGACCTGCTCCGGGTCGCGCGTGCGCTGCTCGGCGAGATCCTCGAAACGACTCACCAGCAGCTCGTCGAGCACAACGGACTCCCCCGGATTCCGGACGCCGCCCGGTGAACCTGTCGGCCATAGCACCCGCGATGCAGGCCGCGCGGAGTCTGGCTCCCTCTCGCGACGACTACCGCGACATCGGTACGACGTGGCGCGTCGACCTGCTGGCCGGCGTCACGGTCGGCATCGTGGCGTTGCCACTTGCCCTCGCGTTCGGAGTGAGCTCAGGCGCCGGCGCCGAAGCCGGCCTGATCACCGCCATCGTCGCTGGCGTCATCGCCGCGGTGTTCGGCGGATCGAACGTGCAGGTCTCCGGGCCGACCGGAGCAATGGTCGTGGTGCTTGCGCCGATCATCGCCGCCCACGGCGCTGGGGTTCTCGCCGTGGTCGGCATCTTCGCCGGAGTGATCGTCGTGCTGGCGGGGTTGCTGCGCCTCGGACGCGCCGTCAGCTACATCCCCTGGCCGGTGATCGAGGGATTCACCCTCGGCATCGCGATCATCATCTTCTTGCAGCAGGTCCCGACCGCCACCGGCACAGAACCCGGCACGAGCACCAACGTGCTCATCGCGACCGCACAATCGCTGTCCACGACCACCTGGACTGACCTCGGTTGGGCCGTCGGCATCGTGGTCATCGTCGCGCTGGTGATGGTTGCCAGCCCGCGCATCCATCCACGACTCCCCGGCTCACTGGTGGCGATCGTCCTCGCAACGGTCGCGGTCTGGATCCTCGACATTCCCACAGCGCCGATCGGTGAATTGCCCACCGGACTCCCCGCGCCGCTGCTTCCCGAGGCCACCTGGTCGATGCTCGTCAGTCTCACCGGTCCCGCGTTTGCGATCGCCGCACTCGCGGCGATCGAGTCATTGCTCTCCGCTCGGGTTGCTGCGTCACTGGCCGACACCGGGCCCTACGACGCCGATCGCGAGCTGGTCGGTCAAGGCCTGGCCTCGGTCGCCGCCGGTTTCTTCGGCGGGATGCCTGCCACCGGCGCGATCGCGCGTACGGCGGTCAACGTGCGCGCAGGTGCACGCACGCGAATGGCGTCGATCGTGCACGGACTCCTCCTGTTGGTGGTCGTCCTGGTCGGCGCTGCCGTGGTCTCACGCATCCCGCTGGCGGCACTGGCCGGCGTACTCATGGTGACCGCGGTCCGGATGATTTCGCTGTCGACGGTGCGCACCGTCTTCGGCGCGACGCGGGCCGACGCAATCGTCTTCACCGTGACCGCCATCGTGACGGTGAGCGTCGACCTCATCTATGCAGTGCTGATCGGGATCTGCTTTGCCGCCTTCTTCGCATTGCGCCAGATGGCCCGGGCCAGCGGAGTCCATCGCGAAGAACTCCCCGGCGCCACCCGGCCCGGTGACGAGCGGATCGCCTTGTTCCGCTTGGAAGGTGCGCTCTTCTTCGGCGCCGCTGAGCGCATGCTCGAGCGCGTGGGGACACTGCGTGACGTCGAGGTGGTCATCATCCGGATGTCTCAGTTGCAGTTGCTCGACGCCACCGGCGCTCAGGTCATCACCGAGATGATCACCACCTTGGAACGCCGCGGGATCACCGTCATCGTCAAGGGCATTCAGCCCCAGCACCTCGGACTTGCCGAGCACGTCGGAGTGCTTCGCTCACTGCGTCACCAAAATCATCTCTTCGACGAACTGGAACCCGCCGTCGAGCACGCCCGCAGCCACATCCAGCGAATCCCCCACTGACGTCACGGGACTACTACAGCTGATTCCTGGGGGGTTCACTCTCAGCCAGGGTCAGTTCTCGTCAGCAACGCGACGCATTCAACATGGTGCGTCATCGGGAACAGGTCGAAGGCACGCAGGTCGGCCAGCTCCCACCCGAGGTCACGGAAGGTGGCCAGGTCGCGGGCCAGCGCAGCGGGGTCACAGGCGACGTACGCGATCGCGCGGCCGGCGCGAGCGGCGACCTGCTCGACCACCGCACGGCGCGCACCCTCACGCGGCGGATCGAGGACCACCACGTCGAAACTCTCCGGCACGTGACGCTCGAGCACCTGCTCCACGTTGCCGGGCAGGATGCGGACGTCGGGGAATTCAGCAAGATTGCGTTCGGCCCGGCGGCACGCCGAGCGCGAGCCCTCCACCGCCACGACGGCACCGTCGGGGCCAGCGGCCGCCGCCAGATGGGCGGCGAACAGACCGACGCCAGAATAGAGGTCGAGCACCCGCTCCCCCGGCTGCACGGCCAGGAACTCGAGCACGGTGTCGACCAGCACCGACGGTGCTCCCGGGTGCACCTGCCAGAACCCGTCGGCGTCGACCTCGAAAGCCCGAGACCCCTGACTGGTCTCGACCTGCTCGATCACGACAGGCTCGGCGGACTCCCCCACCACACGAGCGTGCGGCGCAGCGATCAGGCAGTCGTCGACAGGTATGACGCGGTGCGAGCGGTGCGCCCGCATCCCGCGGTCACCGTGGCGCGTGGCGGCGTACTCCACCCGGGTGCGCCAACGCAGACCGTCGAGGTCACCCCGCACCGCGACGACCCGGAGCCCGGCGACCAGTGGGTGGTCAGCGTCGAAGCCACCGAGTCGACGCAGCTGTTCCTGCACCACGGCCGCTTTGAGGTCGCGTTGCGTCGGCAGCGCGACGTGCTGGAAGTCGCATCCGCCGCACAGTCCGGGCCCGGCGACCACACAAGGCGCCTCGACCCGACCTGCGGCCGGCGAGAGGACCTCGACGGCGTCGCCGCGCAGGAACCGGTCGCCCTCGGTGCCCTCGGTCACCTCGAGGACCACCCGCTCACCCGGCAGCGTGTGCCGCACGAAGACGACGCGGTCACCGAGC
>JBEBTI010000179.1:0-6864 GCA_040393845.1 Nocardioides daejeonensis | reverse complement strand
GGAGCGCAAGGCTGCGCTCTTCGCCTCCGTCTTCTCCGGCGAGGGCGCCGTCGGCGCCGGCATCGATGCCGACGACGTCCGCTCGTTGTTCCTCTAGCGGGTCAACTGCACCGGCCTGAGCGGGTCGGTGACATCGAGGGCGGACAGGTGGGCGCCGCCACGGTCGAACCGCTCGTCGCGCTGGAGACCGACCCACAGCAGCTGATTGTCGTGCAGGACCGGCTGGGAGAGCGCCGTGAACCGGCCGGGGAAGGTGGCCCGGCCGATGGTGTTGCCGGTGCTGTCCAGCAGTCGGTAGTGGGTGGTGTGACCCTTGCGGGTGGCCACGTCGAAGAGCAACGCGGAGCGGTCGTCGTCAAGCATGATGAGCCGCGGCAGCCCGACCAGCTTCTTGTGCCGCTTCGGGTGGAACGTGGTCATCCAGCGGAACGTGCTCTTCATGGTGTCGCGGTCGGTGGTGGCCACATAGACGTTCGGCTTCATCTTCGCGTTGAAGCCCGTCACGCCCTTGACCGGATGGCGGTGCGGCACCGAGACGCCGACGGTCAACGCGGACGTGCTGGTCAGGGCGAAGCCGTTGAGAGTGGCGCCGGTGTAGTTGTTGCCGGTCCTGCCCTGCAGCTTCAACGCGTTGCCGTAGCGCTCCCGCCAGAACTCGTCCTCGTCGTCCCACCGGAAGCGGGTCACCGTCATCGCACGCGGGTAGGCGTCGCCGTGCTCGGCGGTGTAGAACTCGCCGTCACGGGCCTCGATGAACTGGGCGAACGAATGGCTGGCCATCCGGGTCACGTAGTCGGCAGTCATCGTCGCGGTGTCCACACTCAGCAATCGGGCCGCCTGGTGGTGGAGTCCGTCGCCGGCTGCGAACTCGGTCTGGGCCATCAGCACCAGCAGTTGGTCACCCATCATGGTGAACGCGGCGCCACCGCCCGCGAAGGGACTGTGGGTCTGGGGCCCTCGAGCCTTGATCTTGGCGGTGCCGAGTCGGTTGAGCGCCTCGTCGTACTGGCGCACCTGCATCGTGACCCGACCCTTCTTCTCCTTCGGGTTGTCACGACCCAGCAGCAGGTACCAGTTGCCGTCCTCGCCGAAGTGGAACCCGCCGACGGTCCACCGTTTCGGTGCCTTGAGCACCTGCGCCTTGGCGATGCCACGCACCTTCTTGGTGCCGGGCAGCGAGAACCGGCGTACCTCGATCCGGTCATAGAGGTTCTGCACCGTGACCAGTCGGCCGGTCGAGTCGACCCCGTTGACGAACGTCTCCACCGAGGTCGTCGTCGACCAGGGGTAGTACTTGCACGTGAAGCAGTCGGAGTGGTCGCCGTACCCGGGGGTCAACCACGGGTCACTCGCGCCGATCTGGACCAGCGCCTCCGGCGGCGGACTCCACCGTGCAGCAGTCGCGCCGGGCATCGCCAGCAGGAGGACGCCGACCAACAGCGCGCCGAGCACGCCCCGCAGTGAAGTCTTGGCTCGCCTCTGAGTCATGCCCAGAAGGCTACGAGGTGGCGGGCTTCTTCGTGGCCGGTTCGAGAAGAGCGTTGGGTCCGTCGATCTGGTCCATGATCCGTTGCCCGGCCGAGGCGATCACCGCGAGTTCGCTCGGAGTCAACTGGTCGATGACCAGGCGGCGCACCTCGGCGACGTGTCCGGGCGCGGCGGCGCTGATCGCTGCCATCCCGGCATCCGTGATCCGTGCCGTCGTCCGTCGGCCCCGACCGCCGCCGGGCGTCGGGAACCGCTCCAGCAACCCGGCGGTCTCCAACCGCTTCGCGGTGTGCGACAACCGCGACAACGACGAGGAGGCAAACTTGGCGACCTCGCTCATCTGCATGGTGCGGTCGTCCTGCTCGGAGAGCACCGCGAGCACCATGTATTCGAAGAACGTGAGCCGGGACTCCGCGCCGAGTTGGGCGTCGAGGGCCTGGGGGAGACGTACCACCAGGGCGGCCACACTCAACCAGGCGGCCCGTTCGTCTGGGGTCAGCCACCGTTCCGTCACGGTCCGAACTCTACGGGTGCGGTGCCGATCCGGCGATCAGGGCGACCGTCAGGTAGCATTGCTGGCGTCGGTCGATCTGAGACTGGACGCGCCGGGAAGTTGGCCGCCAGTGTCCGACCACAGTTCACGTCGGGGAGATCCCGACTGCCGGAGTCGCGGTGGCGGACCGGCGCCTCCCGCCGTACGTCGGTGGGTGACGAACCAGCCGTCAGGGTGCGGCGTACGAGGAGAGTCGATTGGCACAGCGACGTCAGGGCCGCGGCGGCAACCAGACCGGTCGCGGCACCAACCACTCCGGGCAACGCAACCGCAAGGCGCGCGACAACGAGGGCATCCTGCCGGTCCTCGCCAAGGCCGTGCGCGAGGTCGAACACGATGTCCAACGTCGCCAGATCAGCAACGGCACCCACACCAAGTTCCAGGTGATCGCCCTCCTCGCCCGTGACGAGCGCCAGCGCGTCAAGGCGGCCTCCGAACTCAACGAGGCGCAGCGCGACGGCCAGCTCAAGCGCCTCGACGGCATCGCCACGATCCTCGCGCAGACCGCAGCCCGCGAGCCCCAGTTCTTCCACCTGCTTGCCGACGAGGCCGAGATCTCCGACTCCGCCAAGCGGTTGATGCGTGAGATGCAGGTCGCCGGCGGCATGGAGCCCGCACCGGAGCCCGAGCCGGCCGCCGAAGACCCCGAGGCCGTCGCCCGCCACGACCGCCAGGTGTTCCCGGCGTCGGTGCGCGCCGCCCAGCTCGCCCGTCCCTTCCAGCAGCCGGGGTACGTCGACCCGGTGGAGATGCCGCAAGAGCGTCGCCTGATCGGCTGGGAGCTGATCGAGCCGTTGCTCAACTCCTTCGAGCAGGCCAAGTCCGGCGCCCGCTCCTCGATGCCGCTGCCTGCGCCGCGAACGACCGAGACCCGCACCGGTCGCGAGCTGATGCTCCACCAGGCCGAGGTGATCGCCGCCGCCGCGCAGGGACACCGCACCTTCCTCCTCGCCGACGAGCCCGGCCTCGGCAAGACGGCGCAGGCGCTGCTCGCGGCCGAGGCCGCCGGCGCCTACCCGCTGCTGTGCGTCGTCCCCAACGTGGTGAAGACCAACTGGGCCCGCGAGGCGCAGGCGTGGACGCCCAACCGCGCGGTGACCGTGATCAGCGGTGACGGCGACAAGATGGACGGCTTCGCCGACATCGTGATCATCAACTACGAAGTGCTCGACCGACACGTCGACTGGATGGGCCAGCACGGCTTCCGCGGCATGGTGGTCGACGAGGCCCACTTCATCAAGAACCGCAAGTCGCAGCGTTCGCGCAACGTGCTCGACCTCGCCGACCGGGTCCGCCGACGGGCCGGCAACCCGCTGATGATGGCGCTCACCGGCACCCCGCTGATCAACGACATCGACGACTTCCGCGCAATCTGGGAGTTCCTCGGCTGGATCGACCAGAAGGTGCCCAACCGCACCCTGATGGCTGCCCTCGAACGCACCCAGATGACCCCGATCGACCACGCCTTCTATCCGGCCGCGCGGCTCGCGGTCGTCGACATGGGCATCGTCCGTCGTCGCAAGATCGACGTCGCTGCCGACATCCCGGCGCGTCGGGTCGCCGACCTGCCGGTCGAACTCGAGGGTGCCCTCGGTCGCTCGATCCGCGACGCGGAGCACGAGCTGGCAGTGCGCCTGATGCAGCGGTACGACGCCGCGCTCAGCACCCGCGCGAAGAAGATGGGTCTCGAGGTCGACCCGTGGGCGGTCGAGATCGACCTGGTCCGCCGCGTCGCCGGCTGGGAGGTCTCCGACGCCAACGACTCCGGCAGCGGTCAGAACGTGTTTGCGATGGTGCGCCGGATCGGCCAGGCCAAGGTCACCATGGCCGCCGACTACGCCGCGCAGTTGGCGCACAGCACCGGCAAGGTGGTGTTCTTCGCCAAGCACATCGACGTGATGGATGCGGCGCAGGACTACTTCGCGCAGCGTGGCATCAAGTTTGCGACCATCCGCGGCGACCAGTCCTCGCAGGCCAGGCAGGCCCAGATCGACGCGTTCGTCAACGACCCCGACGTCGCGATCATCGTCTGCTCGCTCACCGCTGCCGGCGTCGGCCTGAACCTCCAGGTCTCCTCCAACGTGGTGCTCGCCGAGTTGTCGTGGACCAACGCCGAGCAGACCCAGGCGATCGACCGGGTGCACCGGATCGGTCAGACCGAGCCGGTCACCGCCTGGCGTCTGATCGCGGCCCAGACCATCGACGCCCGGATCGCCGGGCTGATCGACAGCAAGGCCAGCCTGGCCGCCCGCGCACTCGACGGCTCCGACGACGAGATCGTCGACTCCGCAGACATCCAGGTCGAGGCGTTGGTCGGCCTGCTCGAGGATGCGCTCAAGGAGCGGGCGGCGCTGCGTCGTTGACCCGGTCGGTGAACCGTCGGCGCAACCACGCCGCAACAGCCACCACCACAGCAAGCACCACCAGGGCGCTGACGAGCACCCACGTGCGGCCACCCCAGATCGCCTCGACGACTGCGAAGCCGATCGTCACATAGATCGTCGCCCAGATCAGGGCCCCGACGGCGAGTGCCGGCACGAAGCGACGCAGCGGCATCCGCAGGGTGCCCGCCGCACCGATGATCGCGGTCTGCACCCCGACGGTGAGGAAGCACAACGCGACCGCCGGGGCGCCGTAGCGGCGCACGATCGCCTCGCCACGTCGTACCCGCTGGCTCTCTGCGAGGTGGGTGCGCCGGTCGGCGGCGCCCCGCACGCCGCGGCCCACTGCGTACGTCGCCCCGCCGCGCAGGCAGGCCAGCGCGAAGAGGAAGACGAAGAGCGGGAGGACGGGCCAGTCGGGCATCAGCGCAGCGGATCCACCTCGCCGTGGTTGCCGACCACCGCAGCGAGCTCGGCCAGGTGGAGGTCGCCGTTGCCGAGCAGGTGCTCCAGCACGGCCAGGTGCGCGGTGTGGGCACCGACGGCGTACTCGGCCGTCATCCCGATGCCGCCGTGCAGCTGGATCGCGCCCTGACCGACCGCCCGCGAGGCGCGACTGACCTGCAGCCCGGCCCGGGTGGCTGCCTCGTGCAGGTCGGCCGGCTCCTCGGCCGCCACCATCGTGGCCCAACCGACCGTGCTGCGCGCGAGCTCCACCTCGACATACATGTCGGAAGCGCGGAAGGTCAGTGCCTGGAAGGTGTTGAGGGTGACCCCGAACTGCTTGCGGCTGGTCAGGTAGCCGGTGGTGAGGCGCAGGGCGGACGACATCGTGCCGACAGCCTGGTTGCCGGCGATCACCCGGGTCCGGTCGAGCACGGTCGCGATCGTCGCGGTGGCGTCCCCGCCGTCGCCGAGGGGCACGGCCGGCGTGTCGGCGAAGTCGATCCGCGCCGAACGACTGCCGTCGACCGCGGAGGCAGCCGTGCGGGTGACGCCGGTTGCCGACGGGTCGACCAGGAAGAGCCCGGTGCCGCCGTCGACCGCGGCAGAGACCACGAGCAGGTCGGCACGGACGCCGTGCGGGACGCTCGCCTTGGTGCCGTTGAGGACCCAGCCGTCGTCCGCCGTCGCGGTCACCGAGGAGGCCGAGGCCGACCAACGACCACCGGGCTCGGTGTGCGCGAAGGCCAGCACCGAGGATCCCGAGGACACCGCCCCGAGGACCTCGGCGCGCTGCTCGGCACTGCCCGCGGCGGCAACCAGGCCACCGGCCAGCACCACCGAGGTCAGGAACGGTTCGGGCGCGAGCACCCGACCGAACTCCTCGGCGACCAGTGCGACCTCGACCGGACCGGCACCGGTGCCGCCGTCGGCCTCGTCGAACGGCAGCCCGAGGATGCCCATCTCGGCGAGCCTGCCCCACAGGGACTCGTCGAAGCCCGGGTCGGTGGCGACGGTGCGGCGACGCTGTTCGTAGTCGGCGTAAGCCTTGGCCAGCAGGCCGCGGACGGCGTCGCGCAGGGCGAGTTGCTCTTCGTCGTGTGTGAAGTCCATGTCGTCTCGCCTCTCAGAGTCCCAGGATGGTGCGCGCGATGATCTGACGCTGGATCTCGTTGGATCCTCCGTAGATCGAGGCCTTGCGCAGGTTGAGATAGGTCGGGGTGGACAACTCCGCCCACGCCGACCAGCCGGAGTCGGCTCCGTCAGCGGCAAAGGACGCCAGGCCGGCCGGACCGGCCAGGTTCATCGCCAACTCGCTGACCGCCTGCTGCAGCTCCGTGCCGCGCAGCTTCAGCACCGACGAGGCCGGGTCGGGCTTGCCGTCGGTGGAGTTGGCGGCCACCCGGAGCGCGGTCAGGTCGAGGGCGAGCAGGTCGTTCTCCAGGTCGGCGAACCGGGCTGCGACCAGCGGGTTGTCGAGTTCGCCGACCTCGCGCGCCCAGTCCTTGGCGTTGGCCAGCACCCGCTTGGTGGCACCGACCGGCGCGACGCCGACCCGCTCGTTGCCGAGCAGGAACTTGGCATAGTCCCAGCCCCGGTTGAGTTCGCCGACCAGGTTCTCGACCGGCACCCGTACGTCGGTGAACCACACCTCGTTGACCTCGTGGCCGCCGTCGATCAGCTCGATCGGGCGCACCTCCAGACCGGGGGAGGTCATGTCGATCAGCAGGAACGAGATCCCGGCCTGCTTGCGCACCTCGGGATCGGTGCGGACCAGACAGAAGATCCAGTCGCCGTACTGGCCCAGGGTGGTCCAGGTCTTCTGGCCGTTGACGACGAAGTGGTCGCCGTCGCGCACCGCCGTGGTGCGCAACGACGCCAGGTCCGAGCCCGCGTCGGGCTCGGAGAAGCCCTGCGACCACCAGATGTCGAGGTTGGCGGTGGCCGGCAGGAAGCGTTCCTTGAGTTCCTGGGAGCCGAAGGCAGCGATCACCGGGC
>JBEBTI010000178.1:0-6934 GCA_040393845.1 Nocardioides daejeonensis | reverse complement strand
GTGCAGCGCCGTGCCGTCGCGACCGGCGAGGTCGAGGACGGCCGGCGCGGGACGACCTAACGGCGATACGCCGCCCCGGCGGCCCAGACCAGCAGCCGGCCGGGCTCCTGGTCGGCAGGTGCGGCGTGCGGGCGCACCGCGAAGGCGACGCGGGCGACACCGGCAGTGAGGAGGCCGGCACCGAGCATGTGCAGGGCGACCAGCAGCACGGGCAGGTCGAGGACGTACTGCGTCCAGCCGATCGCGCCCTGGAGCAGTTCGATGCCGAGCAGCGCGCCCGTCACGACGACCAGCCAGCGGTCACGGCTGCGCACCGCGAGCACGAGGAGCAGCACCGTCAGGGCGACGAGCACATAGACGGCGGCTGCGTGCAGGTTGGCAGTGACGGCAGGATCGAGGCCGTTGCGCTTGGCGTCTTCGTCGCCGGCGTGCGGTCCGGCCCCGGTCACGACGGTGCCGAGGTAGAGCACCACCCAGCCGACCACGAAGGTGGCATCGGCCACGAGTCGCTGCGGACGGGCGGCGGCGCCGCGGGGGGGGCTGCGCAGGTGGTCGAGCAGCTTCAGACAGAACACGATGATCACCATCGACGACAGGAAGTGGAGCGAGACCACCCAGGGGTTGAGGTCGGTCAGCACGGTGATCCCGCCGATCACGGCCTGCGCCGGGATGTAGAGGCCGATCACGAACGACAACCTCGTGGCGGTCCGGTCCTTCGACCACAACGCTGCGAGGAAACACAGGATCGCCACGGCAGCCAGCACGAACGTGAGGAGCCGGTTGCCGAACTCGATCGCGCCGTGCCAGCCGAGCTCGCCGTGCGGGGTGTAGGCCTCGTCGGAGCACCGGGGCCAGGTCGGGCAGCCCAGCCCCGATCCGGTGAGGCGTACGGCGGCGCCGGTCACCACGATGCCGATGTTGGCCAGGATGTTCGCCACGGCCAGGGGCCACAACCACCTGGCGAGCCAGTCACGCATGTTCACTCCCACTTGAAGAAGCGGCCCGCGAGGGCAGCGCCACCCGCAGCCCAGACCAGGATGACCGCCAGCGCCGTCGCGTTGAACTGGCCGTCGAGGAACGCACTGCGCATCGCGTCGCCCAGCGCGGCAGACGGCAGCACCTGCAGGAGCTCCTCGGCCGGACCATAGGTGTCGCGCGGCAACACGATCCCGCCGCCCATCATCAGCAACAGGTAGATGAGGTTGGCGGCGGCGAGGGTGGCCTCCGCGCGGAGCGTGCCCGCGACGGCGAGGCCGAGCCCGGCGAATGCGGCCGTGCCGAGCAGGGCAGCGACCAGCGCGGCGACGACCGGCAACAGCCCGCCGGCCGGCTCCCAACCGAGCGCCAGGGCGACCGCCACGATCACGACACCCTGCATGATCTCGACGAGCAGCAGCGCCAGCACCTTGCCGAGCAGGAGCCCGGTGCGGGGAAGCGGTGAGGCTCCCAACCGCTTGAGCAGCCCGTAGCGTCGTTCGAATCCGGTCGCGATCGCCAGGGAGGTGAACGCGGTCGACATCACCGCCAGCGCGAGCACGCCGGGCGCGAGCACGTCGATGGGTCGGTGGGCCAGGTCGAGGTCGAGCCGGCGGGCGGCCAACGTGCCGCCGACGAGTGCCATCACCGGGATCACCACCGCGAGGAGCAGCTGCTCGCCGTTGCGCACCATCAGTCGGGTCTCCATCGCAGCCTGCGCGAGGACCTGCCGCACGAGCGGTGCGGCGCCCGGTGCGGGGGAGAAGGTGCCCTGACCGGGTCCACTCATCGTTCCAGCTCCCGTCCCGTGAGTTGGAGGAAGACGTCTTCCAAGGTGTGCTGGCCCAGGGTCAGTGACTCGGGCAGGACGTCGTGCTCCGCGCACCACGCCGAGACCTTGGCCAAGGTGTGCGCGTCTGCTTCCCCGGTGATCAGGATGCTCTGGGCGTTCAGCGCCGTCACCTCGGTCGCCGGGCCGAGGGTGGCTTGCAACGATGCGGGCGCGGCCGGCGGGAACGGCTCGGTCACCACGAGCCGGATCGTGGCGGTGCCGCGCGCCCGGGTCAGGTCGAATGGGCTGCCGGAGGCGATCAGCGCCCCTCGGTCGATCACGTGCACCTGGTCGGCCAGCTTCTCGGCCTCGTCCATGTAGTGCGTGGTCAGCACGATCGTCACACCGTCGGCACGCAACTCCTCCAGCAGGGCCCACGTCGTACGCCGGACTGCCGGGTCCATGCCCGCCGTCGGTTCGTCGACGAAGCAGAGTTCGGGACGGCCCACGATCGCCATGGCCAGGCCCAGTCGTTGCTGCTGGCCGCCGGAGAGCCGGCGGTACGGCGTCCGTCCGCAGTCCTCGAGCCCGAGCCGCTCGACCAGCATCTCGATCGGCAACGGGTCCGAGTGCAGAGCGGCGATGTGGCGCAGCATCTCGACGGCGCGCACGCCTGACCATGCGCCGCCGGACTGCAGCATCACGCCGATCCGCGGCAGCAGCGCACGACGCTCACGGTGTGGATCGAGGCCGAGCACCCGTACGGTCCCTGACTGGGCGCGGCGGAAACCCTCACATGTCTCGAGGGTCGTCGTCTTGCCGGCACCGTTGGGGCCGAGGACGGCGGTGATGCTGCCGCGTTCCACGGTGAGGGACAGGTCGTTGACCGCGACCTTGTCGCCGTACCTCATCGTCAGACCGTCGATGAGAACGGCGGGATCGTTGGCGGGCACCCGGTCAGTCTAGGGAGTCGCCCGGGTGCGACAGCCGCTGGGTTCGACACGAAAAAAGGGGTGTGCGCCGGGTCACCGGGGTCCTAACCTTGAGCCATGCCCACGGATGTAGCCATCGAGGCCGTCGACCTGGTCAAGCGCTTCGGTGACACCGTCGCGGTCGACGGCGTGAGTTTCACTGTCCCGCAGGGCACGGTCCTCGGCCTGCTCGGCCCGAACGGCGCCGGCAAGACCACGACGGTGCGGATGATGACGACCCTGACCAGACCGACCTCCGGAACCGCCCGGGTCGCCGGTCACGACGTACTCACGGACCCGGCCGGGGTACGACGGAGCATGGGCCTGACCGGCCAGGCTGCCACCGTCGACGAACTGCTCACCGGGCGGGAGAACCTGCGTCTGGTCGGCTCGCTCTACGGCTTGAGTTCCGCCTACATCCGTCAGGCTTCCGACGACCTGCTCGAGCGGTTCTCGCTCTCCGACGCGGGCCACAGGGTCGTCAAGGAGTACTCCGGAGGCATGCGTCGTCGCCTCGACCTCGCGGTCAGCCTGATCGCCACCCCGCCGGTGCTCTTCCTCGACGAGCCGACGACCGGGCTTGACCCGCGGTCGCGGGTCGAGTTGTGGGACGTGCTGCGTGAGTTGGTCTCCGGGGGTACGACGTTGCTGTTGACGACGCAGTACCTCGAGGAGGCCGACCAACTCGCCGACCGGATCGTGGTGATCGACCGCGGCATCGTGATTGCCGAAGGCACGCCACTGCAACTCAAGGACTCCTCCGGAGCGGCCGCCGTCGTGGTGACTGTTTCGCATGCCGACGACCTGGGTCGCGCCGAGGAGATCCTCCGCGATGTCGTGGGTGAGGTCCACGTCGAGCCGAACGCGCGCCAACTGACCTCGCCGGCCGACGGCCTGCGAGACATGACCCGGATCGCGGCAGCGTTCGAAGGCACTGACATCGAACTCGACGATCTCGGCCTGAAACGCCCGAGCCTCGACGACGTGTTCCTGCGGCTCACCGGCCACCGGGCCGACCTGGCAGCCGAACCGACCGAGGAGGTCCCGTCGTGACACCACCGTTGGCCAGGCCGGAGACCCGCGACGTGGGACTGCTGCGCCAGTCGTTGGCAATCGTGCGTCGCAACCTGATCCACATCAAGCGGATGCCTGAGATGCTGATGGACGTCACCATCCAGCCAGTGATGTTCGTCCTGATGTTTGCCTACGTGTTCGGTGGCTCGATCGCCGTCGCGGCTCCTGACGGGTACCGCGAGTGGTTGCTGCCCGGCATCATGGGGCAGACGATCGCCTTTGCCGCCTTCATCGTTGCGGTCGGTCTGACCGCCGATCTCGACAAGGGGATCGTCGATCGGATGCGCTCGCTCCCGATCCATCCGGCTGCCGTGCTGGTCGGGCGCAGCCTCTCGAGTCTGTTGCACTCCAGCATCGGCATCGTGGTGATGTCCTTGACCGGACTGGTCGTCGGGTGGCGGATCCGGGGCGGTGTGCTCGACGCGTTGACCGCCTACGGACTGCTGTTGCTCTGGGGCTTCGCGATGATCTGGGTGGGCATCTGGGTCGGCTCCGCGATGCGGTCGGTCGAGGCGGTCAACGGGGTCATGTTCACCACAATGTTCCCGATCACCTTCGTGGCGAACACCTTTGCCCCGACCGACGCGATGCCGCACTGGTTGCGTGTGATCGCCGAATGGAACCCGATCTCCTCCTTGGTCCAGGCGGTCCGCGAACTGTGGGGCAACACCCCGCCGGCACCGGACGACGCAGCCTTCCCCCTGCAACACCCGGTGCTGATGACGGTGGTCTGGACCCTCTCGATCACTGCCGTGGTCGCTCCACTGGCGCTGCGCACGTTCCAGAACCGCACCCGCGACTGAGCACCTGGGGACGAGCGTTCTTCCTTCGAACACCTACTTAGGTTGCCCTTGCTTGAATGAGTCGGCGCATTAACGTCACACTGGTGTTGTGCAAATGGCCCGGACGACCCCAGCGCCTCTCGAGGTGGACGCTCCCACGCGTGCCCGCGTGGTGCAGTCGATCCTCGAACACGGCCCGTCCACGGCCACGGCACTGGCCGAACGCCTTGAGTTGACCGCAGCCGCCGTACGTCGTCATCTCGACCAGTTGCTCGACGACGGCGTGGTTGCCTCGAGCGAGGAGCGGGTCTACGGCTCACGGCGGCGTGGGCGTCCGGCTCGCGTCTTCGCGCTCACCGAGGCCGGCCGCGACAACCTCGGCCACCAGTACGACGAGATCGCCGTCGAGGCGCTCCGCTTCCTGGCCGAGGTCGGTGGCGACGAGGCGGTCACCGCCTTTGCGCGCCGTCGGATGGCCGCGCTGGAGCACGAGTTCGCCGCGATCACGGTGCGTGACCCCGGTCTGAGCGCGGCCGAGGTGCTTGCCGAGGTGTTCACCGGTGAGGGCTACTCCGCGAGCGTGCGGACCTTGCCGATGGCCGACCAGCTCTGCCAGCAGCACTGTCCGGTCGCCCACGTGGCCGCGGAGTTCCCGCAACTGTGTGAGGCCGAGACCGAGGCGATCGCCCGGGTGCTCGGCCGGCACGTCCAGAGATTGGCGACGATCGCCCACGGCGACGGCGTGTGCACGACCAGCATCCCGAAACTTCCAGATCCCGCAATCGAGCAGAACAGAGAGACCGATTCATGACTGCCAACCCGAGCATCGAAGAGTTGAACCCCGAGCTCCAGGGCATCGGCCGATACGAATTCGGTTGGTCCGACACCGACACCGCCGGAGCGACCGCGAAGCGCGGCCTCAACGAGGACGTCGTCCGTGACATCTCGTCCAAGAAGAGCGAGCCCCAGTGGATGCTCGACCTGCGCCTCAAGGGGCTGAAGCTCTTCGACCGCAAGCCCATGCCGCACTGGGGTTCCGACCTCGACGGCATCGACTTCGACAACATCAAGTACTTCGTCCGCTCCAGCGAGAAGCAGGCGCAGTCGTGGGAAGACCTGCCCGAGGACATCAAGAACACCTACGACAAGCTCGGCATCCCCGAGGCCGAGAAGCAGCGCCTGGTCGCCGGCGTCGCCGCGCAGTACGAGTCGGAGGTGGTCTACCACTCGATCCGTGAGGACCTCGAGGAGCAGGGGGTGCTCTTCCTCGACACCGACACCGCGCTCAAGGAGCACCCGGAGATCTTCCAGGAGTACTTCGGCACCGTGATCCCGGCCGGCGACAACAAGTTCGCCGCGCTCAACACCTCGGTGTGGTCCGGCGGCTCGTTCGTCTACGTCCCCAAGGGCGTCCACGTCGAGATCCCGCTGCAGGCCTACTTCCGGATCAACACCGAAAACATGGGTCAGTTCGAGCGCACCCTGATCATCGTCGACGAAGACGCCTACGTGCACTACGTCGAGGGCTGCACCGCGCCGATCTACTCCTCCGACTCGCTGCACTCCGCGGTTGTCGAGATCATCATCAAGAAGGGCGGCCGCTGCCGCTACACGACCATCCAGAACTGGTCGAACAACGTCTACAACCTGGTCACCAAGCGTGCCGTGTGCGAAGAGGGCGCCACGATGGAGTGGGTCGACGGCAACATCGGTTCCAAGGTCACCATGAAGTACCCCGCGGTCTACCTGATGGGCGAGCACGCCAAGGGCGAGACGCTCTCCATCGCCTTTGCGGGCGAGGGCCAGCACCAGGACGCCGGCGCCAAGATGGTGCACGCCGCGCCCAACACCTCGTCCTCGATCCTCAGCAAGTCGGTGGCCCGTGGTGGCGGCCGTACGTCGTACCGCGGCCTGATCCAGATCAACGAAGGCGCCCACGGCTCCAAGTCCAACGTGCTGTGCGACGCCCTGCTCGTCGACCAGATCAGCCGCTCGGACACCTATCCCTACGTCGACATCCGCGAGGACGACGTCTCGATGGGCCACGAGGCCAGCGTCTCCAAGGTCTCCGACGACCAGCTGTTCTACCTGATGAGCCGCGGCATGGCCGAGGACGAGGCGATGGCGATGATCGTGCGCGGTTTCGTCGAGCCGATCGCCAAGGAGCTCCCGATGGAGTACGCCCTGGAGCTCAACCGGCTGATCGAACTGCAGATGGAAGGCGCGGTCGGCTGATCCCGACCCCCTTCCTGCCCCATCCGGACCGGCTTCGCGCCGACTCCTGCCCGCAACACGTGAGAAAGCATGGACTGTGACTGTTACTGCTGATTCGGTGAGGTCGGCCCTCGAGGTCGACAAGG
>JBEBTI010000177.1:0-6978 GCA_040393845.1 Nocardioides daejeonensis | reverse complement strand
ACGTGGCTTCCGCGTTCGGCGCACGTGCTTCCGCGTTCGGCGCACGAACTGGAAGGTAGGGACGCCCAACTGCAAGCTGCGTACCCCGAACTGGAAGGTAGGGACGCCCAACTGCAAGCTACGTACCCCCGAACTGGAAGGTAGGGACGCCCAACTGCAAGTCAGGGACGTCGAACTGGAAACGAACGAGATTGAGTTGAACTGATCTGGCGCGGGCGGCCGCGACGACGACATGGAAGCGCGATGATCGGGCGGTCAAAGACACCGATCTCTGGAAAATTCCGGGCAACGTCCAAGTTCGACGTTCCCAACTTCCAGTTCGCTGTCCCTACCTTGCAGCTCGGGGTCCCTACCTTGCAGCTCGGGGTCCCTACCTTGCAGCTCGGGGTCCCCACCTTGCAGTTCGGGGTCCCTACCTTGCAGTTCGGCGTCCACAACTTGCAGCTCGGCGTCCCTACCTTGCAGCTCGGGGTCTCTACCTTGCAGTTCGGGAGGTGGGGGTGGGGTAGACAAGTGCCGTGGAGACGTCGACGGTGTTCTTGGCGATGGACCTGACGGGGGTGTTCGCGTTTGCCCTCAACGGGTCGTTGACGGCGCTGCGGGTGGCGCGGCTCGACGTGGTCGGGGTGATCACGCTGGGGATGCTGACCGCGCTCGGCGGGGGCATGGTGCGCGACACGGTGATCGACGCGTTGCCGCCGGCGACGTTCGTCGACTGGCGTTATCTGGCAGTGGCGGCGAGCGGCGGGTTGATCGCCTTCCTCTTCGGTCGTCACCTGGCGCGGCTGGCCCGGCCGATCGACATCCTCGACGCTGCGGGGCTGAGCCTGTTTGCGGTCAGTGGTGCGTTGAAGGGCCTCGAGTACGGCGTCGGACCCACTCAGGCGGTGATCCTCGGCGCGATCACGGCGGTCGGGGGCGGCACGTTGCGGGACGTGCTGATCAGGGAGGTACCGGCGGTGCTCACCAGCGGGCTCTATGCGATCCCGGCTCTGGTCGGCGCGACCGTGGTGGTGCTCTGCGAGGCGCTGGGTACGACGGCAATCCCGGCCGCGACCGCCGGTGCCCTGCTGTGTTTCGGGATCAAAATGGTCGGGCTGCACTTCGACCTGCAGGCACCACGTCCGCCGGGTTCGGCGACGTCACCGATCACGTCATGACGAGCGCGCCATGATGGAAGGCATGAACGCTCCGAGCGGTCCGGCAGCAGTCGTCCTCGCCAACCTCCCCGCCGTCCGCGGCTGGCAAGAGGAGTTCTACCAGGACCTCCACGCACACCCCGAACTCCCCCACCAGGAGCACCGCACGGCACGCAGGGTTGCCGAACGACTCCGCAACCTCGAGATCGAGGTGCACGAAGGCGTCGGCGGCACCGGCGTGGTCGGGTTGCTGCGCAACGGCGACGGCCCGACCGTGCTGCTGCGCGCCGACATGGACGCGCTCCCGGTCAAGGAGGCCACCGGACTGCCCTATGCCAGCACGCAGACCACCGAGGACGGCACGGCCGTGATGCATGCGTGCGGCCACGATGTGCACGTGACCACCCTGCTGGGTGCCGTGGAACTGATGGCGACCGGCCGCGAGCACTGGCAGGGCACGCTGATCGGTCTCTTCCAACCGGCAGAGGAGGTCGGTGACGGCGCCCGCGGGATGGTCAACGACGGGTTGGCCGAGATCGTCGGCACCGTCGATGCCGCGATGGCCCAGCACGTGCTCGCGCTTCCCGCGGGCCTGGTCGGCACCCGCCCCGGCCCGTTCCTCTCCGCCGCCGACAGCATGCGGATCACCCTGCACGGCCGCGGCGCCCACGGTTCGATGCCTGATGCGGCGGTCGACCCCGTGGTGCTGGCCGCGATGGTCGTCGTCCGCCTGCAGACCGTCGTCTCCCGCGAGGTCGCCCCGGCCGACACCGCAGTGGTCACCGTCGGCAGCATCCGGGCCGGCACCCGCAGCAACGTGATCCCCGACCACGCGGTGCTCGAACTCAACGTGCGCACGTACGACGGTCAGGTGCGGCAGCGGGTCCTCGCCGCGATCGAGCGGATCGTGCGTGGTGAGTGCCTGGCGTCGGGGTCGCCGCGCGAACCCGAGTTCGAGCTGTTCAACAGCTACCCGCTGACCAACAACGACCAGGCGGTGACCGCCCGCGTGGCCACGGCGTTCGCCGCCCACTTCGGCGAGCACGCCACGCAACTGCCCCAACAGAGCGCCAGTGAGGACTTCAGCGACATCCCCGACGCGCTCGGGACGCCGTACACCTATTGGGGCATCGGTGGCATCGACGCCGACACCTTCCGCACCGCACAGCAGGCCGGCCGCGTCGCCCAGGACATCCCGGTCAACCACTCCGCCCAGTTCGCGCCGGTCGTCCAGCCGACCCTCGACACCGGTACGTCGGCCCTCGTCGTCGCGGCGCTGGAGTGGCTCACTCCGATCTCTTGATCCGCTTCGGGGAGTCCGGCAACGGCAGCGGCTGAGCGACCGGCGGGGCCGGATCCTCCTCGTCGAGCCAGCCGTCGTGGGCGTCGACGAGCAGCTCGAACTGCACCCCCGGCGCGTCGCTGATCACCGCCCACGGGTGGTCCTCGTCGTCGTCCTCGCCGGCAAGCCGTTCGTGGGTGACCTCGGCGTCCCACCCGGCGCGGGCCAGCTCAGCGGCGACCAGGCGGGCGGTGTCCTCGTCGAAGAAGATGCCTCTCACGGTGTCATTCTCGCCAAAGTGGGAAGGGGTCGCCACGGCGCCGTCGGTCGACGGCCCGAATCGCATCGCAAATGCGACCTTGGGTGGCAGCCGAATGCCCTTGTTCCTCGCTACCATCCCGACAACACCCGGGATCACTGACAGGAGTGCCATGAGCAACATCCGCATCCAGGCCGGCGGCCAGAGCCACGTCTTCGACGGCTCACGTCCGGTCCGGTTGGGGCGGGACGCCAGTGCCGACGTCACCCTCGACTCCGGCACCGTCTCGCGACAGCACGCCGAACTGCGCCCGACTCCGCAGGGCTGGGAGATCGTCGACGTCGGCAGTTCCCACGGCACCTGGATCAACGGGCAGCGGGTGCAGCAGGCGCCGATCACCGGCCAGCAGACGCTGCTGCTCGGGCACCCCCAGGACGGCGCCCCGGTGCTCGTGGTGGTCGAGTCCGACCGCCCTGCGCCGCCTCCGGGGATGAACCCCGCGATGCAGCCCGGGCACCTGCCTCCGACGATCGTGCCCAACGCGGGCGGTGCCCCCGGTCCGTACGGCGCCCCGCAGGCTCCCGGGATCCTGGTCCGTTCGCGCGGGGGTGACCGCCGGTTCCCGGCACACGCGCCGGTGCGGATCGGTCGCGAGCCGGGCCTCGAGATCGTGCCGGACGACCAGGCGGTGAGCCGGCAGCACGCGTTGCTCGAGCCGCGTCCGGACGGCTGGTGGTTCGTCGACCGTTCGACCAGCGGCAGTTATGTCGACGGCGAGCGGGTCAGCCAGGTGCAGATCGAGGAGCCGATGACGGTGCTGCTCGGCCACCCGACGGCCGGCTATGAACTCGAGTTGGTGCCCGTCGTCTCTGCGCAGGCGGCGACGAAGGCGATCCAGGGCAAGAAGCGTCGTCGCAGCCTCGGCAAGGTCGGGATGGCGATTGCGGCCGTGCTGCTCCTCGGCGGCGTCGTCGGTGGCGTGGTCGCCCTGACCGGTGGCGACGACGACAAGGGCAGCGACAGCGGTCTCACCGAGGCCGAGCTCGACCGGGCCAAGGCGGCCAGCGTGTTCCTGATCGCGGTCGACGCCAGTGGCGAACCCTTCATGACCGGCTCGGGCAGTGTGATCAGTGAGGACGGCCTGATCATCACCAACGCCCACGTGGCCCGGCCCAACGCGCCCGGCGCGGGCGCGAGCGAGTTCCCCGACCCCGACTACCTGCTGGTGGCGTTGACCCAGGAGGCCGACGACAAGCCGGCCGAGCCGACCTACCGTGCGGTGCCGATCGTCAGCGACGGCTACCTCGACCTGTCGGTGTTGCAGATCGTCGCCGACGCCGACGGCAACGAGGTCGCCAAGGACGAGCTCGACCTGCCGGAACCGATGCCGATCGGTTCGAGCGCCGACATGCGCACCGGTGACGAGATCACTGCGCTCGGCTACCCCGGCATCGGCAACCCGCGGGCCGGCGCCCAGCGTCCGTTGACGGTGACGCGTGGCGTGGTGTCGACCTTCCAGCGCGACGAGGTCGTGGAGACCGAGCGCGGCTACATCGACTCCGACGTGCGGCTGGGCTCCGGCAACTCCGGGGGCGCCTCGATCAACGAGGACGGCGAGCTGGTCGCGATCAACACCGCCGTGATCACCGCCGTGTCCGAGGCGGCCGGTGCGATCACGCAGGGCTCGGCCCTGCTGCGTCCGATCGACCTCGCCGAGGAGGTCCTGCGGATCGCCCGCGAGGGCGGCGACCCCGACTACGTGACGCCGTACGCCGAGGATGCCCCCGACCCGGTCGACCCGCCGTCCGACGTGTCGGCGAAGGGCGCGGGCTGGACCTACGACGGCGAGGGGGGCTGCGCGGGCGACTCCTCGACGACCGCGACGGAACTCCCGGCCGCGCCGGGCGACACCGTCTATGCCGAGTTCGTGGTCACCGGCCTGCCCGAGGGCGCACCGCTCGCGATCACGTTCTATCCGATGGGCGGCGACACCCCGCTCGGTTCCGTGCAGGACACGTGGCGCGCCACCCAGGAGCCCACCTGCGTGAAGGTGCCGTTCACGATCACCGAGGGTGTCACCGGCGTGGTCGCGTCCTTCGTGGTGGGAGAGAACTCGATCGGCGACAGCGGCGTCGTCTTCCAGTGATTCACCTGTCCCGCAAGGCGGTTGCCGTCGAGGGGCTCGATGCCCTCGCGGCAGCCGCCGGCGGACGCACGACGCTGCCCGCCCTGCTCGGCGACCTCTCCCGACACGGACGTCGTACGACGTGGCCTCGCCTGTTGGGCCGCGCGGTGCGGCAGGCGTTCACGTGGGACGCCGCCGACCGACGCGACAGGCGATGGTGGCCGCAGGGCATCACCTCGTCGTCCGACGCGGAGGCGCCGGAGCTCTCCGGCGAGCGCGACCTGATCGTCACCTCCTGGTATTCGAAGACGATCGACGGCGCCACCCACGGCTGTCGGCTCAGCGTGATCGACCAGGCCACGCTGCGTTATGAGCACGTGCTGCTCGTGGACGCGACGATGGTCGAGGGACGTCTCGAGCTGCGGCCGTTGCGGGTGCACGCGGGCGGCATCGTGTGGCGCGGCACGTGGGTGCACGTGGCCGCGACCGGGCGCGGTTTTGTCTCGGCGCACTGGGACGACCTGGTGCGACTGCCGGACGACACCGAACTCACGATGGGCTCGGTCTCCCTTGCCGGTCTGGGTGTTCGCTATCTGCTGCCGGTGCGCATGCAGCATCGCGGTCAGGCGGTCGAGGGGTTCACCAAGCTGCGCTATTCGTTCATGTCGTTGGCCCGCACCGACGGTGGTCCCGAGCGGGTGGACGGCGAATACGGCCGCGGTCAGCAGACCCGCCGCATCGCCCGCATCCCGCTCGACCCGCAGACCGGGTTGCCGGCGTACGACGAGTACGGCCGCACCACCCCGTTGGAGCCGGAGGAGGGCGGCATCGCCCGCCTGCAGGGCGCCGTGGTCGTGAACGGCCGCTGGTATGCCACTGCCTCGGTCGGTCCGGTCTTCCCCGGCTCGGTCTACGTCGGTCGCCCGGGCGCGCTGCGCCCGCGCCACTTCGCCACCCCGATCGGCCCCGAGGACCTCACCCACTCCCCCGACACCGACCTGCTCTGGTCGGTCACCGAACACCCCCGCCGCCGCTGGGTGTTCGCAATGCCCCGCGCCTGGTTCGACACCCGGCGCTGACGCGCTCCGCGTTCCCGGGGTCGAGTACGCGCGAACGGCCGGTCGAGCGCGCACAAACGATCGTTCGAGCACTGACTGCCAGACTGTCTGGGGCAGCGTTCGGGCAGAACTTGGAGGGGCAATTCGTCACTTCGCTACTGAAGCTTCCCCCACGAAGAGACGATTTCCCCGCCTGTGCGGGGAATCAGTCGGCGATCCGCACCAACAGGATCGCGATGTCGTCGCTGAGCGGCTCCCGGCGGTCGGCGGCGCGCTCGTGGAGCAGCAGGTCGGCCAGGTCGTCGACCTCTCCGTCGAAGGCGGCGGCCAGCTCGGCGACCCGCGCCAGGCTGTCATGCATCGGCTCGGTGCGCCGCTCGACCAGACCGTCGGTGAGCAGCACGAGGAGGTCGCCGGGGTGGAGGTCGTACTCGTACTCCTCGTGCTCACTGGCGAGCCCGAGCAGGATCCCCTTCGGATCGAGCAGCTGTGCCTCACCGTCGCGCACCAGCACCGCAGGTGTGTGCCCGGCTCGGACCAGGCGCATCGAGCGCCGCTCGGCGTCGATGCACGCGATCACACCGGTGGCGGTGATCCCGGGCTCGTTGCGCACCAGCACCGAGTCGATGCGGTCCATCACCTCGGCCGGACCGTAGCCGTCGTAGGCGTAGGCACGCATCGAGTAGCGCAACTCGGCCATCACCACGGCCGCCTCGAGGGAGTGCCCCTGCACGTCGCCGATCGCGACGAAGCACTGGCCGCCGACCTCGAAGGCGTCGAAGAAGTCGCCGCCGACCTCGGTGTGGCGCTCCGATGCCCGGTAGCGCGCGGCCAGCTGGAGCTTGCCGGGCTTGGGCAGCACCACCGGCAACAGGCTGCGTTGCAGCACGTGCGCGGTGCGGTGCTCGCGTTCGAGGGAGCGGATGTTGTCGAGCGCGATGCTCGTCAGCTGCGAGAGGCGGTCGAGCAGGAAGTCGTCGTTGGCCTGCATGTCGGAGGCCGGTACGGCGACCAGGCCGACCCGCTCCCCGGCAATGCTGATCGAGCGCACCCGCCACCGCGCCGGGCCGGATGCCGGCAGCGCCAACTGCCACGGCCGGGTGGTGGCGTCGACC
>JBEBTI010000176.1:0-7118 GCA_040393845.1 Nocardioides daejeonensis | reverse complement strand
TGGCTCTTCGTCACCTCTGCCGCGCGGTACGCCGACCAGGTGCCGTGGGACTTCCTCAAGCAGGCCGCCGATCGCAGTGCGGCAGTCGCGATCATCCTCGACCGCACCCCCGCCGAGGCAGTGGAGCCGGTCGCCACCCACTTGGCCCGCATGTTGGCCAGCCGTGGTCTGAAGGACTCGCCCCTGTTCATCGTGCCCGAGAGCCCCGTCGACGACAACGGGTTGCT
This sequence comes from Nocardioides daejeonensis, assembly GCA_040393845.1. Classification (GTDB taxonomy): domain Bacteria; phylum Actinomycetota; class Actinomycetes; order Propionibacteriales; family Nocardioidaceae; genus Nocardioides; species Nocardioides daejeonensis_A. Next base: position 6,891 of record JBEBTI010000176.1, on the reverse strand, counting down.
CCCGCTGGCCAGCGTGGCCGACATCCGTGGCTGGCTGCAGTCGCTCGCAGCCGACGCCGATGCTCGCGACGCCGTCGTACGACAGACGTTGCAAGGTGCGATCCGCAGCGTCTCCGAGCGCGCCTACGGCATTGCCGACGCCGCGGCGGAACAGGCGGCATCGGTCACCGGGCTCACCGCCGACGTGGCCGCGGCATACCGCCACGCCAGCGACGACATCCGGGCTGCCAGCGCCGACGGCACCCTGCTGCGCGGCGAGGTGCTGGCCCGTTGGCAGGAGTTCGTCGGCACCGGCGAGTTGCTGCGTTCCCTCGAGTCCAAGGTCGGTCGGATCCGGGATCGCCTGGTCAACGCGGTCAAGGGCAAACCGCAACAGGCCGACCGCGTCCAGGTTGCCGTCGAATCCGGGCTCGAGACCTTGCTGCTCGAACACGCCGAGGCAGCCGCCGAGCGTGCCGCAGCGTCGTGGCGGTCGACCGCCCAGGGCAAGGCGCTGCTCGAGGCGGCCGGTGTCGACCTCTCCCGGGCGTCACGCGACTTCCGCCGCAAGGCCGAGCAGTCGGTGCGCGAATGGCAGCAGGGCGTCCTCCAGATGGTGCGGGAGGAAGGGGCCGACAAGCGGGGCACGGCCCGGTTCATGGCCTTCGGCGTCAACGGCCTCAGCGTGGCGCTGATGGTGGTCGTCTTCGCCCACACCGCCGGAGTGACCGGTGCGGAGGCAGGCATCGCAGGCGGGAGCGCCGTGCTCGGACAGAAGTTGCTCGAAGCGGTGTTCGGTGACCAGGCGGTGCGCACGCTGACCCGTCGCGCGCACGAGGACCTCGCCCGCCGCACCGAGGAGTTGCTCGCCTCCGAGCAGGCGCGTTTCGACAACCTGGTGTCGCGACTCGGGATCGACGCTGACGGGCCGGACCGGTTGCGTTCGGCTGCCCGGAGGGTCACCGACGAGCGCTTCGCACACCAGTTCCGCCCTGAGGGTGACCACTCCGCCTGACGGATACCGGGAGCTCATGACGGTGGCACTAGGATTCGGGAGAACATACGAGATGCAGGTGGGCGGAGAATGACGTCGTTGCTCGACGGAGCGAAGAGCTTGGTCAACGGCGGGTCCGACTTGGGATCACGCGTGGCCGGCCTCGAGACCGCGGTCGCGCAAGCGCGCGGCCGCCTCGACGACGTCCTGGTCGACTCGGCGGAGGAGATGGTCGAGCGCACCCATGCGCGCCTGCGACTGTCGGCCGAGCACACCGTCATTGCCATCGCGGGAGCGACCGGGTCCGGCAAGTCGTCCACGTTCAACGCGATCACCGGCCTCGAGTTGTCGGCCGTCGGCGTACGACGTCCCACCACCTCGTGGGCGACCGCCTGTGTGTGGGGCGACCACGGAGCTGCCGAGTTGTTGGAGTTTCTCGGCATCCCCGCCCGCCACCAGACCACCCGGGACTCGATGCTCGACACCGGCCGCGAGGACCGACGGTTCCACGGCACGGTGCTGCTCGACCTCCCTGACCATGACTCCACCGAATTGTCGCACCACCTCGAGGTCGACCGGTTGGTCAAGCTCGCCGATGTGCTCGTGTGGATCGTCGACCCGCAGAAGTACGCCGACGCCGCGCTGCACGAGCGCTACCTGCGCAAGCTTGCCCGCCACAGCGACGTGATGGTGGTGGCGCTCAACCACATCGACACGGTGCCGGCCGACCAGCGCGACGCGATGCTTGCCGACGTACGCCGCCTGATGGACGCCGACGGCCTGCAGGACGTGCCGGTGCTGGCGATCAGCGCTCGCTTCGGCGAAGGCATGGAGGCGCTCAAGGACGAGCTCGCCGGGCGGGTCGCTTCCAAGAAGGCGACCCGCACCCGGCTCGAGGCCGACATCCGCGCCGCGGCCGGCGCTCTGGCCGCCGAGTCCGGCACCGGCCGACCGCAGGCACCACCGCGTGAGCGGCTCGACGAGTTGGAGGACGCCTTTGCCACCGCTGCCGGGGTGCCGGTCGTGGTCGAGGCGGTCCGCGAATCGACCCGGCTCCGTGCCCGACGCGCCACCGGTTGGCCGCTGACCGCGTGGGTGTCGAAGCTGAAGCCCGACCCGTTGCGCAAGTTGCAGCTCGACCTCGGTCGCGATGCCGCCTCGTTCACCGGTCGTGGCAAGCGGGTGGCACCGACCACGAGCCCCGTGCAGGGCGCGCGAGTGGACGCGGCGATCCGGAGCCTGGCCGAGGAGGTCAGTGCCTTGATGACGGCGCCGTGGCGTCGGACGATCCGCGAGGCGTCCGTGTCACACGCCGACGAGGTCTCCGCCGCCCTCGACCGCAAACTGGCCACCACGGACCTCGGGACCCGTTCCCTGCCCTGGTGGGCCCACGTCGTGCGCATCGTCCAGTGGTTGCTCATCCTGGCTGTCTTGGTCGGGGCTGGCTGGTTGGTCGCTCGTGCCGTCTCCAGTTCGACGACGGGCATCGTGTTCGATCCGCCCGAGGTCGCAGGATTCGTGCTTCCACTGGTGTTGGTGGTCGGAGGTGTGGCTGCCGGTGTCGTGCTCGCGTTGCTGTCGCGGATGGTGGTCGGATTTGCTGCCCGCTCCCGCGCCAACGCTGCCGACAAGCGACTCCGGCGTGGCATTCGGGAGGTCTGCGACGATTTGGTGATCAAGCCGATCGAAGCCGAGCTGTCCGCCTACGAGGCCGTGCGCAGCGGGCTCAACGTCGCCCTCCGGTAGCCCACGTTCCGTCCACAGGCACGGCGTGCGGGCCGTTCCTGCACAGGTACGACGTCGCCGTGTGTCACCTGTCGGTGCCGGTGCGCAGGCTGTTCCCTGACATCCCAACGAGGAGACAGGAAACAACCATGAGCGAGAGCTACGTCAACATCGCCGGGTTCGTCGGTTCCGACCTGGAGTCCCGAGACGTGGGTGACGGCGTCGCCGTGACCACCTTCCGGGTCGCGTCGACGCCGCGCCGCTGGAACAACAAGGACCGGTCGTGGGTCGATGCCCCGACCAACTGGTACACCGTCAATGCCTGGCGGACGCTCGGTCGCAACTGCCTGACGTCGTTGCACAAGGGTGACCCGGTCACCGTCTACGGCAAGCTGAGTTCGCAGGTGTGGACCGACGCCAACGGCGTCGAGCGTCAGACGATGGTGGTCGAGGCGGCGTCAGCCGGACCCGACCTCAACCTGGGCAGGAGCACCTTCGAACGCGTCCGTGCCGAGGGCATCGACCGCGACGAGCTGGCTCGGACCAACGTCGAGATGGGTCTGGGCGGCCCACAGGTCAGCAGTGACGGGGAGACCGTCGACGAGATGGTGGTCGACACCGACACGGGTGAGTTGCTCGACGAAGCAGTCTGAGGACGCCGGCGGCCCACGGCCCGGTTGCCATGCATGGGCGTCCGGGTCGTAGGCTCACCTGTCATGGCTGAGTATGTGTTCACACTGCGCAATGTCCGCAAGGCGCACGGTGACAAGGTTGTCCTCGAGAACGTCACGTTGTCCTTCCTCCACGGCGCCAAGATCGGTGTCGTGGGCCCCAACGGCGCCGGTAAGTCCACGCTGCTGAAGATCATGGCCGGACTCGACCAGCCCAACAACGGCGACGCGATCAAGGACCCCGAGGCAACCGTCGGCATGCTCCAGCAGGAGCCGCCACTGACCGAGGGCAGGACCGTCCTCGAGAACGTGGAGGAGGCGGTCGCCGAGATCAAGGGCAAGATGAAGCGGCTCGAGGACGCCTACATGGAGATGGGCGAGCCCGACGCCGACCAGGACGCGCTGATGGCCGAGACCGGCGAGCTGCAGACATTCCTCGACAACACCAACGCCTGGGACATCGACAGCCGCCTCGAGCAGGCCATGGATGCCCTGCGCTGCCCCCCGGCCGACCTGCTGGTCGACAACCTCTCCGGTGGTGAGCGTCGCCGGGTGGCCCTGTGCAAGCTGCTGCTGCAGCAACCCGACCTGCTGCTCCTCGACGAGCCCACCAACCACCTCGACGCGGAGTCCGTGCAGTGGCTCGAGGGCCACCTCAAGACCTACCCCGGCGCGGTCCTGGCGATCACCCACGACCGGTACTTCCTCGACAACGTTGCCGAGTGGATCGCCGAGGTCGACCGCGGCTCGATCCACGGCTACGAGGGCAACTACACGACCTACCTCGAGACCAAGAAGGACCGTCTCAAGATCGAGGGTCAGAAGGATGCCAAGCGCGCCAGGATGCTCGAGAAGGAACTCGAGTGGGTGCGTTCCAACGCCAAGGCCCGCCAGACCAAGAGCAAGTCGCGTCTGGCGCGCTACGAAGAGCTGGCCGCCGAGGCCGACAAGGCTCGCAAGATCGACACCGCCGAGATCAACATCCCGCCCGGCCCGCGGTTGGGCGACGTCGTCCTCGAAGCGCGTGACCTGACCAAGGCGTTCGACGGCAAGGTTCTCTGGAACGGCGTCTCGTTCACTCTTCCGCGCGCCGGCATCGTCGGCATCGTCGGCCCCAACGGCGTCGGCAAGACCACGCTGTTCCGGATGATCACCGGAGCGGAGACCCCTGACACCGGCGAGCTGAAGGTCGGGCAGACGGTGAAGATCTCCTACGTCGACCAGAGCCGCGGTGGCATCGATTCCAACAAGAACGTCTGGGAGGTCGTGTCCGACGGGCTGGACTTCATCAAGGTCGCCAACTTCGAGATGAACAGCCGCGCCTACGTCGCGTCGTTCGGCTTCAAGGGTCCCGACCAGCAGAAGAAGGCCGGGGTCCTGTCCGGTGGTGAGCGCAACCGTCTCAACTTGGCGCTCACCCTCAAGCAGGGCGGCAACATGCTGCTGCTCGATGAGCCCACCAACGACCTCGACGTCGAGACGCTCTCCAGCCTCGAGGACGCGCTCCTCGACTTCCCGGGCTGCGCCGTGGTCACCTCCCACGACCGGTGGTTCCTTGACCGCATCGCCACCCACATCCTGGCGTGGGAGGGCGACGACGAGGACAGCGGCAAGTGGTTCTGGTTCGAGGGCAACTTCGCTGCCTACGAGGAGAACAAGATCGAGCGGCTCGGCATCGACGCCGCTCGGCCGCACCGCGTCACCCACCGTCGCCTCACCCGCGACTGAGGCCTCCCGCGTGAGCCGGCGCCAGCGCCGGCTCACGCGCTGTCAGCGGATGTCGACGGCCGGTCGGTCGCTGATCAGCCCGTCCGCGACGATGTCGAAGACCCGACCCATCGCCGCGTAGTCGCTGGGGTCGACCAGGTCAACCAGATGCTGCCGGACGCCGCGCACGTGCAGTGGCGCCGCCTCGACGAGCAACGCATGTCCGGCAGGAGTGAGGCGGGCGTCGATGCCGCGACGGTCGGTGGCCGACTGCGCTCGCGTCACCAGTCCGGCTGCCTCCATCCGGCCTACGGTGTGGGTGACCCGGCTCCGGCTGAACCGCATCGAGTCGGCGAGCTCAGACATCCGCATCGTGTGGTCCTCCGCCTCGGAGAGCCTCACCAGCACCTCGTACTCGTTGAGGCCGAGGTCGTGGCCGGCGCGCATCTCGTCGTCCAGTCGGTCGAGCAGCAACGTGGTCGCGACGAGGTAGGCGCGCCAGGCATGCTGCTGGTCCCGATCCAGCCAATCCAGATCCTCAGTGGTTTCAGCACTCACGGTGTCAGAGTCGCTCCAGGATGAGGGCCATGCCCTGACCGCCACCGACGCACATGGTGATCAACCCGGTGGACTTGTCGTGCCACTCGAGCGAGTTCAGCATCGTGTTCTGCAGTCGCGCCCCGGTCATCCCGAAGGGGTGGCCGACGGCGATCGCGCCGCCGTTGACGTTGAGACGGTCGAGATCGATGCCGAGGTCCTGGTAGGACGGCACGACCTGGGCGGCGAATGCCTCGTTGATCTCGACCAGGTCGATGTCGCCGATGCTCATGCCGGCATGGGCGAGCGCGCGCTTCGTCGCCTCGACCGGACCCATGCCCATGATCTCGGGGGAGAGGCCGGAGACCCCGGTCGAGACGACGCGGGCCAGCGGCTTCAACCCCAACTCGGCGGCCTTCGTGTCGGACATCAACACCACGGCGGCCGCACCGTCGTTGAGCGGGCAGCAGTTTCCGGCGGTGACGACACCGTCCGGACGGAAGACCGGGTCGAGTGACGAGATCGCTTCGTAGGTGACACCGGCACGCGGGCCGTCGTCGGCCGAGACCACGGTGCCGTCAGGGGCGGTCACGGGGGTGATCTCGCGCGCCCAGAAACCGTCGGCGATCGCCTTCTCCGCCAGGTTCTGCGAGCGCACGGCGAACTCGTCGAGTTCGCGCCGGTCCAGACCGCGCAACTTGGCGACGTTCTCGGCCGTCTGACCCATCGCGATGTAGGCGTCGGGCAGCAGACCGTCCTCGCGTGGGTCGTGCCAGTCCGGAGTGGTGCTGCCGTCGCCCTGCGCAGCGGCCTCGGTGCGGTCCATCGCATCGGCGAAGAGTGGGTTCTTGGTGTCAGGAATGTGGTCGGAGGTGCCCTTGCGGAAGCGGGAGACCGTCTCGACGCCCGCGGAGATGAAGACGTCGCCCTCGCCCGACTTGATCGCGTGGAAGGCCATCCGGGTGGTCTGCACCGATGAGGCGCAGTAGCGGGTCACCGTCGCGCCGGGGACGGCGTCCATGCCGTTGATGACGTTGACGATCCGGGCCATGTTGAAGCCCGACTCGCCGCCGGGCAGGCCGTTGCCGAGATAGAGGTCGTCGACGGTGTTGGGATCGAGCGCTGGAACCTTCGCCAGCGCTTCGGCGATGATCAGCGCGGCCAGGTCGTCGGGACGGAAGTCCTTCAGTGAACCCTTGTTGGCGCGGCCGATGGGGGTGCGGGCGACTGAGACGATGACTGCCTCGGGCATGGTTCTCCGATCCTCGACGGGGTGGG
>JBEBTI010000175.1:0-7174 GCA_040393845.1 Nocardioides daejeonensis | reverse complement strand
GCCCGCGCGGCGGGTCCACTCCGCGAGGCTGTTGGTGTCGTCGCCGAAGTGGCGCTCGATGCGCGCGCGCACGATGGGCGGGGACGGGAGCAGCGGGTCGAGCGCCGTGATGGTCTCGGCCGGCGGGAGGGCGCACACGAGGGTGCCCTGCACGTACGGGGACCAGTGCGCGGACAGCGACACGTCGAGGGCCTCGGCCTTGAGGCGGGAGCCGTCCGGGCCGGTCACGGCCACTTCGGTGCGGTCGATGAGGCTCATACCGGGATCTCCTGCACCGGCACGGTCACGATGATGAGGCGCTGCGTCTCGGGCTCGGTCACTTGGGTGATGTCGCCAGTGACGACGAGGCGCATGTTCCGGTCGGGGCGGTCGGTGTCCACGAGGTAGATCGGACGGGCGGAGGACAGCAGTGCGAGCCCGAGCTGCGCGCTCACCCGGTCGGCGACCAGCAGCTCCAGGGTGCCGGCACGCGCAATCGTGGGCAGGAAAGACACGTCAGGCTCGTCACTGCCGATGAGGTTGTGCACGACAGCACGGGCCTTGCGGGAGAGGGTATCGCCGATGATCAGCAGCGGAGACCACGAACCGATGCCGGCGGCGGTGAAAGTGGCACTCATTCGACAGGCACCCCCCGGGGATCCACAAGCCGCGCCTGAATCGTGATAGCCGGGCGGGGCTTCGTGAGGAACGTGAACAGCGCAGACTCAGCCGCCGACATATCCGCGGCAACTTTCACCGTCGTAGACCGCTGTGCACTGGTGAACTGCGTGAGATCCTGCCCCGCATCGGCCGTGTCGGCTTGCGCCTCGACCGTGGTCTCGCGATCCTCCGATGCCGCGGCGATCTGCTCCTCCGCGGCAGCGGTGTCGGCCTCGACGGGCACGGTCACCGGCTCCTGTTGAACGCCGGCCATCGTGTCGGCGAAGAGCTGCGCTTTGGCGGTCGCGGTGTCGAGCGAAGTTCCCACGCCCTCCATCTCCCCGATGAGGCCAGTGACTTGATTCTTGACACCGATAAATCCGCTGTTGCCTGAGAGGCTGGTGGTCGTGCCGGCGTCGATCTTCGCTTGCAGCTCGTCCACTTTGCCTCCAGCTGCGGCGAGCACGGTTTCGAGGTCGGAGGTACTACCCGCGAGGGCTCTGGCCATCTCGCTCCAGCTCACCCCCACAAGGTCGGCTTTGGTCTGGATTTCTTCGATCTGGCCTTCGTCGATCATCCGGGTGATCTCAGCCTCGATGTACGTGTAGGAGAGGTAGGACTGACCGGAGGCGATCATGTCGTTGTACATGTTGCTGGTGCGCTGCTCGGTGTTCTCCGAGCTTTCGCGCCAAGCGTCGTACACGCCTGTGGCGATGCCCGCGACCGCGGTGCCGATGCCGGCACCGATGCCGGGGATCAGCGCGGACGCCGCAGAGATTCCGTCGATGAGCGCGCCGCCGATATCGTCGCCACCCTTCGAGGCTTCAGTGACGACATCACCGATCGCGTCGCCGCCGTCGCCCGCCATGTCGCCGGCGGCGTCGCCGGCCTTCTCGAATCCGCCGCCAAGATCATCAGCGATCTTGTCACCGGATCGTTTCGCTTCCCGCGCGGTATCGTCCATTTCGCGTTTCGCGGTCTTCGAGGTGTCGGTGAACTCGCGCTCCAGCCGGTCGAGGGCGCGCTGGCCGTCCCGGGCGCCGTCGCTCACGCCGTCGCTGAGTGCCTTGCCGGACTGGTCGCCGGCGCGTTCGGCCTCGTCGGCTACGTCCGTCAGGCTGTCCTCTACCTGTTCGAGGGCGGCGCCCATGTCTTTCGTGCCCTTGAGGAAGTTCACGATGTCGTTGAGGAACGTGATCTTGATTGCCATTAGCGTGTGGTCTCCAGGTTCGGGTTGCGGCGGCCGAGGCCACGGACGAGGCCGTACACCCAGGCGGCGACGATGCGGGGGCCGGTCTCACGGGCGGCGGGGTATGCCACTTTGCCCTTGCGGCGGCGGGGACCGAACTGTCGGCCCACGGTCTGTTTGCGTTCGCGCCCGCGGATGCGCACGGTTACCTGTTTCGGGGTCATGCCGAACTCGGAGCCCTGCCACTGCGTACCCGGGTCGAGGCCGTTGCGCAGTGGGGGGCCGTTCGCTGCGGTCATGGTGAACCCGTACTCGTGGACGAGGCTGCGCGCCCCGTCCACGATGACGGCGTTCTGGAGTCTCGTGGACGCCTGCGCGGCCAGTGCCGGTTTCCACACCGCGTCGAGCTCGGCGCGCGCGGCCACCTTCATCTCCTGCTGCACGGGGCCGTCTGCAGTGTTGAACAGCAGCGCTGCGGCTTGCAGCTCGGGGTGATCGGCGACCTTCAGCATGACCGGAGCCTTACGGTGTGGGCGGGGCTTCGGCGCGGGTGCGGACGGGCTTGTCGGAGCCCATCTTCACGCTGAACTCGTTGTACGTGCCGACCTTCCCGCCGATGGGCGGGGCCGCGATCGTGATGTTCGCCGCGAACGACACGAGACCGTCCTTGTGCGGCTTGTAGGTCACCTCGGCGGCTTCGCCCGCGTGATCGTGGAGCCAGTTGCACAGGGAGTCTTCCGTCTCCCAGTCCTGGATGCCGGTGACGTTCAGCAGGTAGGTGGGGGCGGTCTGGTCGCTGAACACCGCATCCGGGGTGCCGCCCTGCCAGGTCACGGTGCTGGACGAGGGCTCCCAGTTCACGTCGTTGACGTGCTTCGAGAAGCTGTCGGTGCCGCACGTGAATTCGATGTGCTTGACGAGCCGCGGGTTCACGTCGGTCTCGGGCATGATGGAGTCCTTTCTAGAGGTGGTTCAGGTAGTCGTCGGTGATGGTGAGCACGTACCCGGTCATCGGGCCGGCGTCGTCGGGGCGCTGGTAGTCGCCGGGCTCGGCCTCGTCCAGCGGGAACCCGGCCGCGATCAGTGCATCGAAGATGAGGTCCACGCCTTCCCAGATGTCGATCGCGGGCGCGGGCTTCGCGAGCACGTACACGGTCCAGGTCAGCCGCGTCATGCCGGGGCCGACGGGCCAGGTGAAGCGGGGGCCGGGAGCGACGAGCACGATGCCGTACTTCCCGGCGGGCTTCTTGTCGAGGTCGCGGGCGTCGGACGTGACGACAATCTGGTCTCCGCCGTCGAGTGCGGCGGCGAGGATGCCGGAGATCTCGGCGCGCAGGGCGGCGGCGCGCTCGGTGCGGGTGCTCATGCGAATCCTGGGGCGGTGTAGGGGGCGATGATCGGGTACACGGTCGAGAGCGGGTCTTTCGCGATCCGCATCGGGATCACTTCGGCACCGCCGAAGGTCGTGATGCCGTTGCGGGCGGTGCGGCGGTAGTACACCGCCGCACCGGCCTCTACGACGGCGAGCGTCCCCACCGAGTCCGGGATCTTCGCCTGCTCGGCGGCGGTGAGCTTGTCGGCGACGAGGGCTCGGCCGGCTTTCGCCGCTTCGATCACCTGCTCGTCGCTGGCGGGCTCGTCCAGGTGCTTCGCGAGGGCGTTGATCGCCGCGTCCTCGGTGGGGAGCGACACGGGTCAGCCCTCCGGCTCGGGCTCGGGCTCGGGGGTGACGCCGGCGAAGTCGATCGGGAGGATCGCGTCCGGGATCTCGGCGGCGGTCGCGAGGTATCCGTACACCGAGTAGGCGCGGGTCAGGTTCGTGACGTTGGTGTCCTCCAGCGCGAGCGGGGCGCCGGCGTTCTCCCAGGTGATGATCGCCTCCTCGCTGTAGAACGCGCCCGTACCGTTGGCGGCGCCGGGGAGGAGGCGGGCGGTCACGAATCCGCCCAGCTCCGCCTCAATCTCCTTCGAGGAGAGCCGGCCCACGGAGTTGGATCCGTTGCCGATCACGTCGAACTGGAGCCGCCCGGTGGTGTCGGCGAGGGTCGCGAGGGCCTTGAACTGGTCCTTCGAGAGCCACAGGCCGTCGATCGGGAGCGCGGCGTCCTCGAAGGCGTCCGCGGCGTCGATCACGAGGGAGATCCAGTCCGCCGCCTTCGGCGCCGCGATCAGATCGAGGTTGTGATCCGCGGCGAGGTTGGCGGAGATCGTGGTCTGGAGGAGCGCGCGGACTTCGGCTTCGGTCTGCTGCGCGTAGGCGATGAGCTGGGCGCGGCGGGTGAGGTCGAGGAGGGACACGCTGCCGCGCTCGACGGCCTGGAACGACAGCTCGGACCAGCCGCCGTAGGTGCCGACCGGGGCGGTGTCAGACCCGACCGTGACCTTGCCCTTCACGAGGGTGTCACCCTCGGCGGCCTGCTTGCCGACCGTGACGGTGTTGGACTCCAGCACGCCGTACTCCACCTGGGAGCCTTCCTGAGGGAGCGGGGCGGTGCGGAACGAGGTGAGCACCTTGCGGCCCTTGTCGATCAGGCGGATCGCATCACCAACCCAGGGGTCGCGGGCGATGGTGTCGGCGAGCACGGACCCGTCGTAGGCGCGGGTGTTGTGCAGCTCGTGGTCGCGGGCGGCGTCCTGCCAGGCCTCGTGCATGGCGCGGGCCTCCGCGTCGCCCTTATGGTAGGCGCGGATGAAGTGCCCGAACGAGCGGAAGCGGGGCGCGGCGCCCGCCCGCTGATCGCCGAGGGTCGCGAGCTGCGCCTGCGTGGCGCGCAGCTGCTCGGACAGCTCGGAGCGGAGCGTATTCACCTCTTCGCGGGTGGCGTCGAGGTCTTCGCGGGTGAGGGTATCGGGCATGGTGCTTTCCTTCTGTGCGGGGGTGGCTTCGCGAACGCCGGTAACGGTCGCTCCGGTGTAGGCGGGGTCATCGGTGGTGGAGAACTCGGTGACGAGCACGCGAGTGTGGCGGATCGTGAACGATCCGTCTTCGTGGTCGGTGCGCTCGTACTCCTTGAAGCGGAACCCGATTGAGAACGAGTCGAGGGCGCCGTCTGCGGCGAGGGTCAGAGCTTCGTCACCGGCGGGCGTCTTGGACACTCGGCCTGTGATGCCGAGCTTGCCGGGCTCGCGCGAGTTGCTGGCGATCACGCCGATGAGCGTCCGGTGATGGGTCTTGAGCTTCGCGCGGTCGATGCCGTCGAAGATGCAGTCCTGAGCGAACAGCTCGCGGAAGCCGGGGTAAATCTCCGTCTCCTCTTCCAGCGGCACGCCGACACCGGAGATCTCGCGGCGGGCGGGGTCCGCGGAGGCGCGGCACAGATAGGTGCGAGTCTGATTCTGTTCGGGGTCGAAGGCGGTCATGCGGTGATCTCCTGCTTCGGGGTGGCTGGGGTGACAGCGACGAGCTGCGCGGCGGTCAGGGGGTCGAGGCCCTCGATCTCGCGCACCTCGGGGATAGTGAGGAATCCGGCGCGGATCCCGACTTCGTGGGCTTGGTAGCGGGTGAGGGTGTCGGAGCGGTGCAGGGCGTCCACGTTGAATCGGACGTGGTTGCCGTGCGGGAGGATCGAGGACAGCGCGGACTCGATCTCACGCAGGTACGCCATGAGGGTGAACCGGGTGAACGCGATCCAGTCCTGCTCCACGTTCGAGTAGGTGTTCGACTTGCCCTCGACGGTGGCGAGCATGAGCGAGGCCGGGGTACCGAACAGGCGCGCGATCTGCACGGTGTTGAACTGCTGCGTTTCGAGGAACTGGAGGTCAGACGGCTTGATGCGCAGCGGGTCGTACGACAGGCCGTTACCGAGCACTCGGGTCTTGTGCCCGGACGGCTTGTACTCACCCGTCTCGGGATCCCAGCCTTCCCAGAGCTTCTGCCACTCGCGCGCCTGCTCCGCGGTGAGCTGCTGATCGGTGGCGAGGAGCCCGGAGGGCACGTCGCCGCGCTCGAACCAGGTAGAGGAGTAGTCCATTGCCTGCACGGCGCCGGTCAGTTCGATCCGGGCGGCCTCGATCGGGCCGAGCCCTGAATCACGGCCGGGGATGCGGAGCTTCTGCAAGTGCACGATGTCGCCGCCGGAACGGTCGCCAGGCGCGAACTCCTGCCCGCGCCAGTGGTAGCGCAGCCGCCCGGTCTTCAGGTCACGGGAGGGGTGCACCTCGACCGGGTTCAGCGGCATAAGCGCGACGGGCTCGATACCGCCGGGGCCGCGGAGGATCCGCCAGTAGGCGTTGCCGTCGAGCGCGAGCGACACGGTGGTGAATTCGAGGAACGCGGGCCGCCACTGCTCGGTGTCGGGCTTCTGGATGATCGCGGCCGGGGCGATGCGGCGGTCACCGCGCCACTGGTCTATGCCGAGCTGGGAGACGCCGATCGCGAGGACTTCCACGGCGCGGTAGACGGTGCTGATGCGCAGGGCCGTGTCGCCGGTGATGTGATATTCGCGGCGGGGCGGCATGATCGAGGCCGGCGGGGTATCCGGGGTCTCGGCGTCGCGGGCGGCGAAGCCGAAGAGCCGGGCGGCGCGGTCGATGATTCCCATACCGGAATGCTGGATCCGGCCCCGCCCGAACACCTAGTTCTTCTACCGGTGAGCACCGCTGAGTACCGGTGAGCACCGCTGAGTACCGCTCGTCAGACCCAGAGCTGCGGCCCGTAGTCCTCGGGCATGTGGTCGATGCCCCAGGATGACCAGGTTGCCGCTTCGAGGGCCGCGATCGAGCCGACTGAGGCGCGCCGCCCCCACACCCAGGCGCCGTCCTGGATCCAGCGGCGGGCGGCGAGGTCCGCGGCGTCCTCAAGGGCGGGATGTGACCGGAAGTGCCATTCCCCGGTTTCGAGGCCGGAGATCACCGCGGGGCAGGCGGCGGCGTAGGCAGTCGTGTTCGTGCCCTCCATGAGGGGGATGCCGGCGCGTTTGGCTTGGTCGTGGAGGTTCGCGGACGGGCCGCGCTCGTCGATCGCGACCGGTACTTGTCGGCCGGCATTCGCTTGCAGCTCTTTCAGGCGCAGCAGCGCCCAGGCGGAGCCGTCGCGGTGTCCGCCCTCGATGATCTCGGTGATCTTCCCGAGCCCGGGGTGGTACCCGGTCATGGTGATCGCCGCGTCTACGTCGTCCACGCCGACCGCGGCGGCGACGCACACGGGCACGTCCGGGGGGATCTGTTCCAGGGTGCGGCCACCGTTCCAGGTGACCGCGGGGATCACGCGCTCGCTGGAGCCGGTGCGGCGGTTGCCGTAGGCGCGGGCGAAGCCGTTGACGTCGTTGCCGAACTGGGCGCGGAAGCCGTGTAGGGCGCGCATGTCGAACAGGTGCCCGTAGCCGGGGTGCCACTTCGCGATTGCGT
>JBEBTI010000174.1:0-7202 GCA_040393845.1 Nocardioides daejeonensis | reverse complement strand
TCGGCGTACAGGACTTGCAGTTCGGCGGTGAAGAAGGGTTTTCCTGGCTGTTACATGAGCAAAACGCGGGGAGAACACGCGATTTCTAGGTTGGTCACACAGCTCGGGGCGAACCCGCCGGCTGAAGGAGAGGAATCGCGATGACGCACACACGCAAGACCCTGGTCGTGATCGGGCACGGCATGGTCGGACACCGGTTCGTCCAAGCGGCGATCGAGCGGGGAGTCACCGAACGGTGGGACCTGGTGGTGGTCGGTGAGGAGCCGCGGGCGGCCTACGACCGGGTGGCGTTGACCTCGTTCTTCGAGGTGGGGGCCGAGCAGTTGTCGTTCCTGCCGTCCGGTCGGTACGACGACCCGCGGGTCAGACTGGTGCTCGACGTGCCCGTCACCCAGATCGACCGGGACACGCAGAGCGTGACGCTGAGCAACGGTGAGGTGGTCGACTACGACCAGCTGGTGCTGGCCACCGGCGCGGCCCCCTTCGTGCCGCCGATCCCCGGCAGGGATCTCGCCGGCACCTTCGTCTACCGCACCGTCGACGACCTCGACGCGATTCGTGCGGCGGCTGCAACCGCCTCGGTCGGCGCGGTGATCGGCGGCGGCCTGTTGGGTCTCGAAGCCGCCAATGCCCTGCTGCAGCTGGGACTCGAGACCCATGTGGTCGAGATGGCTCCGCGCCTGATGCCGGTCCAGCTCGACCAACCGGCCGGCGCGACGCTGGTGCGACACATCGAGAAGCTCGGCGTGACCGTGCATGCCGGTGCCGCCACCACCGAGGTGATCGACGCCGGCGACGGCACGGTCGGCGGCCTCGGGCTCAAGGACGCGGACGCGATCCCGGCCGAGGTCGTCGTCTTCTCGGCAGGGATTCGGCCACGTGACCAACTGGCGCGCGGCTGTGGTCTCGAGGTCGCCGAACGCGGTGGGGTGCTGGTGGATGCCCAGTGCCGCACCAACGACCCACGGATCTTTGCGATCGGCGAGTGTGCCGCCCCGGGGGGTCGGACGTACGGCCTGGTTGCACCCGGTTATGCGATGGCTGAGGTCGTCGCGGACGCGCTGCTCGGCGGCCCCGGCGAGTTCCTCGGTGCCGACATGTCCACCAAGCTCAAGCTGCTCGGCGTCGACGTCGCCTCCTTCGGTGATGCCTTCGGCGAGACCGAGGGCTCCCTCGAACTCGTCTACGCCGATGCGGTCGCCGGCGTGCACAAGAAGCTGGTGGTCGCGGAGACCGAGGGTGGCGAGTTCCGCCTGCTCGGCGGCATCCTCGTGGGTGACGTGTCGGCGTACGGCGTGCTGCGACCGATGGTCTCCTCCGGGATGACGCTGCCGGCGAACCCGGAAGAGCTGATCCTCCCGGCCGCACGTGAAGGTGGAGCCAGGGTCGGGATGGCGGACGACGCCGTCGTCTGCTCCTGCAACAACGTCACCAAGGCGACCATCGTCGGAGCCCTGGACGGCGTGGACGAGGCCGACCACGCCTGCGCCGACGTCTCCTGCGTTACGTCATGCACCAAGGCAGGCAGCACCTGCGGCTCGTGCGTGCCGGTGATGAAGAACCTGATCGAGGAGCACTTCGCCGCGCGAGGCCAGAGGGTCGAGAAGCGGCTGTGCGAACACTTCGCGGCGACTCGACAGGAGCTCTTCGACCTCGTCCTGGTCCACCGGTACCGCACGTTCGACGCGATCGTCGAGGCCCACG
This sequence comes from Nocardioides daejeonensis, assembly GCA_040393845.1. Classification (GTDB taxonomy): domain Bacteria; phylum Actinomycetota; class Actinomycetes; order Propionibacteriales; family Nocardioidaceae; genus Nocardioides; species Nocardioides daejeonensis_A. The sequence continues at coordinate 5,498 of JBEBTI010000174.1, read as the reverse complement.
GGTCCGGTCGCGGCTGTGACATCTGCAAGCCCACGATCGCCTCGATCCTCGCCAGCCAGTTCAACGGGCACGTGCTCTCCCAGGAGACCGGGAGCCTGCAGGACACCAACGACGCCTATCTGGGCAATCTCCAGAAGGACGGCACCTACTCGGTCGTGCCGCGGATCCCCGGTGGGGAGATCACCGCGGAGAAGTTGATCGTGATCGGCGAGGTGGCGCGCGACCACCGGCTCTACACGAAGATCACCGGCGGTCAGCGCATCGATCTGTTCGGGGCGCGCATGGAGGATCTGCCGGCGATCTGGAGTCGACTGGTCGACGCCGGGTTCGAGAGCGGTCATGCCTACGGCAAGTCGTTGCGCACCGTGAAGTCATGCGTCGGCTCGACCTGGTGCCGCTACGGAGTGCAGGACTCCGTGCAGATGGCGATCAATCTGGAGTTGCGCTACCGGGGTCTGCGGTCACCGCACAAACTCAAGGGTGGCGTGAGCGGCTGCGCGCGTGAATGCGCGGAGGCGCGCGGCAAGGACTTCGGCGTGATCGCGACCGAGAAGGGCTGGAACCTCCACATCGGCGGCAACGGCGGCGCCAACCCCGCACACGCCCAGCTCCTCGCCTCCGACCTGGACGACGACGAGCTGGTCCGGGTCCTCGACCGCTTCCTGATGTACTACATCCGCACCGCCGACCGGCTGCAGCGCACCTCGGCCTGGCTGGACAGTGTCGACGGGGGCATTGACCGGGTCCGTGAGGTCGTGGTGGACGACAGCCTGGGTCTCGGGCGCGAACTCGAGGCGGCGATGGCAGCCCACGTCGGCAGCTATGCCGACGAGTGGGCAGAGACGCTGCGCGACCCCGACAAACTCGCCAGGTTCGTCTCCTTCGTCAACGCGCCGGACACACCCGACCCGCACATCACGTTCACCGAGGAGCGTGGCCAGATCCGACCCGCGGAGCCGGCCGGTCCGGTGCAACTGGGTGTCACCATCCCCGTGGGCGCCCCAGCAGGAGCGACGCGTTGAAGCGGTGGCTCGAGGTGTGCGCGTTGGCCGACCTCGAACGTGAGCGCGGTGTCACGGCACTGGTGCACGGCCACGCCGTCGCTGTCTTCCGCACCCACGACGACCAGGTGCATGCGTTGGGCAACTACGATCCGTTCGCCCGTGCCAGCGTGTTGTCGCGCGGGATCGTCGGGACGCGTGACGACGTACCGTTCGTGGCCTCGCCGATGCACAAGCACGCCTTCGACCTGCGCACCGGGCAGTGCCTGGACGACGGTCAGGTGGTGGTGCCGACGTACGACGTCAAGGTCGTCGACGGCAGCGTGCTGGTCGGGGAGAGGCGCGCCCCGTGAGCGCCGAGGAGGAGCCGCTTGCCGGGTGCCGGATCGGGGTCACCGCGGCGCGACGCGCGGACGAGCAGGTCGCGCTGCTCGAGCGCAGGGGTGCGGAGGTCGAGCGCGCGCCGACCGTCTCGGTCGAGCCGAGCCGGATCGACGAGCAGGCGTTGCTGGCGGCGACCGAGGCGGTGATCGCGGCGCCGGTCGATCTGGTGGTGGTGACCACGGGCATCGGGGTGACGGCGTGGTTCGATGCCGCGGAGCGGTGGGGGCTGCTGCCCGATCTCCTTGTCGCGCTGGCAGATGCCGAGATCCTGGCTCGCGGCCCCAAGTCGGTCGGGGCCCTGCGGCGAGCCGGTCTGCGGGAGTTGTGGGCGCCGGACTCCGAGTGCTTCGAGGACGTCCTGGCGCACCTGCGTGGTCGGGACCTGGCCGGTCTGCGGATCGTCGTGCAGGAGCACGGCCAGTCGCTCTCCACGGTCGCCGACGTGTTGCGCAACCGAGGTGCCGATGTCGAGGTGGTCACCATCTACCGGGTCGAGGGCCCGGCTGACCCAGCGCCGATGTTCCGCCTCGTCGAACTGATCGCCGAGAGCAAACTGGACGCGGTCACCTTCACCTCCGCCCCGGCCGCTGCTGCGTTGCTGGAGGCGGCCGGGGCCCTCGGCCGGCGCGACGCCGTGATGGCCGCTTTCCAGGCCGACGTGGTCGCTGCGTGCGTCGGCCCGGTGACCGCTGCGGCGCTCGAGCCGTGGGGAGTGCCGACGGTTCGACCCGAGCGGTCCCGCTTGGCGGCGTTGGTGCGCTGTCTCGAGGTGGAGTTGCCGTTGCGGCGCAGTGGCGTGGCACTCACCGTCGCCGGACACTCGCTGCTCCTGCACGGAGATGTGGTCGTGGTCGACGGTGCCGCCGTGCACCTCTCGCCGGGGCCGTACGCCGTCCTCGCGGCGCTCGCGGTGAACCCGGGTCACGTGGTCAGTCGCCAGCACCTGCTCGCGACCCTGCCCAGCGGTCAGGCCACCACCGAACACGCCGTGGAGATGGCGGTGGCCAGGTTGCGTTCGGTGATCGGCACCACGTTGGTGCAGACCGTGGTGAAGCGCGGCTACCGACTGGCGCCGGCGTGATCCCGTTGGTGACCGTCTCCCACGGCACCCGCCTGCGCTCCGGAAACCTGGTCGGTCCCGCAGTCACCGCCAGGGCCGCCCGACTGCTGCAGGTGCCGGGCGCCGCGGCGTACGTCGATTTGTGCAGACCGAGCCTCGACGAAGCGTTGGCCGCGGGTGCCGGCACAGGGCCGTCCGTCGTGGTGCCGTTGTTGCTGTCGACCGGAGTGCACCTGGACCGGGACATTCCCGAAGTCGTGCACCGCTCGGGCAGGCCGGCGGTGATTGCCCCCGGTCTCGGGCCCGACCCGATGCTGGCCGAGGTGGTGGTGCGTCGACTGCGTGGCGCCGGCGCCGGTCCGGGCGACCCCGTGGTGCTGGTGGCGGCCGGCTCGCGTCAGCCCGGCGCTTGCGTCGATCTCCTCCGGGCAGCGGGCCTGCTCGCCGCCCGGTGGGGCGGACCGGTGAGGGCGGCGACGCTCAACGGTCTCGGGCCGTCGATGGAGGAAGCCTGTGCGGCCGCTCGCCGTGCCGCACCCGGTCGCCGTCTGGCAGTGGCGCCGTATCTGCTGGCCCGCGGGCACTTCGCCACGCAGGCCACCCGTCTCGCCCGGCTGCACGGTGCGACGACGGTGGCCGAGGTGATTGGCGCCGATCCTCTGGTGGCGCGACTGGTGGTGCGCCGCTACCGTCAGGCGGTCGCGGCGCTCGGGACCCGGTCGAGGGCCTGCTGAACCGACTCGATGAGGTGTCCCGAGACGCTGGCGTCGCGCTCCAACGGCAGCATGTGACCGGCGCCGGGCAGCACCACCAGCCGGGCTCCCTTCACGTGGGCAGCGATTTTGCGGGCGTGGGGAAGCGGAGTCAGCAGGTCTCTCGTGCCGACCAGCACCACGGTGGGGATCGCGTCGAACGCCTTCAGCGCCGCGGCACGGTCGTGGTGGTAGAGCATGTCGCGCAGGAAGCCCTCCATCGTCGCGGGCGGACAGTTGATCAACTGGTCGACGACCAGACCGGTGTCGCGGATCCTGAGACCCTCACCGAAGAGGAACTGACGCACGATCCGCCGCTCGATCGCCGGCAGTCGGCGTCTGGCGGTGCGGGAGAGCAGGCGAGCGCGCTGCGCGAGGATCCACGGGATCTGGGCCTTGGCGATCTTGCCCATCTCGGGCATGCCCAGATTGACGGTGTGCAGGTCGGCGGCCGAGGTGGAGACGAAGAGCGCGCCGTCCGTGCGGCCGATGATGTCGGGACGTTGTTCGGCCAGCGCCATCATCGTCATGCCCCCGATCGAGTGACCGGCGAGCACCAGATGTCCGCGCGGGGCGTGGGTGTCGATCACCTGGGCCATGTCGGTGCCGAGATTGTGCACCGTGCAGGCGGCCAGGGGTGCGTGGTCGGAGCGACCGTGCCCACGGTGGTCCCAGGTGACGATCTGGATCTCGTGCCCGAACGCGGCGAGCAGGTCGCGCACCTGGTAGTGCCAGTCCTCGGTGTCAGCGGTCCAGCAATGCGCGAGCACCACCGAGACGGGTGCATCCGGTCGGCCGTAGGTGCGGACGTGGAGCTCGAGTCCGTCGAACGTCTTCATGGTGCTCCTATGTGACACTGTCGATGTAACATGGAGCATGGCATAGTGGCTCTCGGGGTTGTCAAGGTGTCCGCGACTGGTGAGGGACGAGGTGGCCGATGAACGCCCGGGAGATGACCATCGACCAACTGGCCTCGGCGGTCGGCATGACGGTGCGCAACGTCCGTGCCTATGCCACCCGCGGGCTGCTGCCCGCGCCCCGTCTCGTCGGACGCAAGGGCTTCTACGGTCCCGAGCACGAGTCACGCTTGCGGCTGATCCGTGACCTGATCGGCAAGGGCTACACGCTCGGTGCGGTCGAGAAGGCACTGGAGGAGAGGGCAGACCTGTCCGACTCCGGAGCCCTGGACCTGCTCGGGCTGCTCGCCAATCCGATGGGGCAGAAGGTGGAGCCCGAGGAGATCGACCGTGAGACCCTGGCGTCGTTGGCCGGTCTCGGCGCCGACGCGCGAACCCGGGACCACATCGTGACCCAGATGGTGGGCTTCGGCCTGGTACGCGTTGTCGACGACGAGCGGCTGCTGCTGCTCGAGCCGGTGATCGTGCGGTCGGGCGCCAAGGCGATCTCGTTGGGGCTGGCCCCGGACACGGTCTTTGCCCTCTTCGAGGTGATTCGCGCCGACACGCACGAACTGGCCGACCGGTTCGTCGGCGCTGCACGGCGTGAGATCTGGCAACCCTTTGCCGAGCGCGGCATGCCCGACGAGGAGTGGGACCGCCTGGTGAGTTCGTTCGAGTCGATCATCCCGGTCGCGGTCCAAGCAGTGGTCGCGGCCTTCCGGGGTGCCCTGACCGAGAGCATCGAGACCGCGATGGGTGAAGAGCTCAGCTCTCTGACTCCCGAGGTGATCGACCGGATCCTGCCGCTGCAGGACTGAACACGCACTCAGCGGGTCTTCCGCGCAGCTGTGGTGGTCAGTGCGATCCGGGAGTGACCAGAGCAGTGGCGATCGCGGCAACGCCTTCGCCGCGGCCGGTGAGGCCGAGACCGTCGGTGGTGGTCGCGGACAGCGATACCGGCGCGCCGACGCAGGTCGTCAACGTCTGCTCGGCCTCGGCACGGCGCTCACCCAGCCGCGGACGGTTGCCGATCACCTGCACCGCCACGTTGCCGATCACGAACCCGGCAGCGTGCACCCGTCGTACCGTCTCGGCGAGGAGCGCGAGCCCGGCCGCGCCGGCCCACTCGGGCTCTGACGTGCCGAAGTTGGTGCCGAGGTCGCCGAGCCCGGCCGCCGAGAGCAGCGCGTCACAGGCCGCGTGGCAGGCCACGTCGGCATCGGAGTGCCCTTCCAGGCCGGCGGGTTCGTCAGGCCACTCCAGCCCGGCCAGCATCATCGGCCGCCCGGGGGCAAACCGGTGCACGTCGGTGCCGATGCCGATCCGGGGAGAAGTCACGCCCCGAGGCTAGAGCATCGCTCCCCGTCTGCCGGTCGTGCACGTCCACTGGTGGTGGTGCGCG
>JBEBTI010000173.1:0-7359 GCA_040393845.1 Nocardioides daejeonensis | reverse complement strand
CGAGTACGCACCTCTGACCCGTCGAGTGCGCACTTCTGACCCGTCGAGTGCGCACATCTGACCCGCCGAGTGCGCACATCTGACCGGCTGAGATGGCTGGTCTTGTACGCCGACAGTCCATCAGGGTCGACGATGGTGCTCCGCAGCGCGCCGCCCAGCACGGTCGCCGCCGCGTACCCATCCGAGAGTTCGGACGAGATGTGCGCACTCAACGGTTCTTCGCGCGTAGTCGACGGGCCAGACGCGCGCACTCGACCGACCATTTGCGCGTAGTCGACGGGCCAGACGCGCGCACTCGACCGACCATTTGTGCGTAGTCGACGGTCAGGCGGGGGCACCGATCGGGGGCGCCGATGGGAGGGCGTTGCCGAGTTCGGCGGCGAGTTGGTCGGAGCTGCCGAGGCTGAAGGCGGCTTGACGTCCCCAGAGGAAGTAGCGGTGGATCGGGTAGTCGATGTCTGCGCCGATGCCGCCGTGCAGGTGCTGGGTCGCGTGGACGACGCGCAGACCGCCGCGCGACGCCCAGAACTTCGCCACCAGCACCGCCGACTCCGCCTCCTGCTCGCGACCGGAGTCGAGGAGCCAGGCGGCGCGCAGCGTGGTGAGCCGGATCGCCTCGGTGTCGAGGTGGGCGTCGGCCGCGCGCACGGCCACAGCCTGGTTGGTCGAGATCGGGCGGCCGAACTGCTCACGCTGCGAGACGTACGCCGCGGTGGTGGCCAGCGCCTCGGCGCAGGTGCCGAGCTGCACGCCGCAGAGCGCGAGCCGGGTCCGCTGCAGGATCCGCGCCGCCACGTCGACTCCGTCGCCGGAGAGTACGTCGTCCCGTGCCACCTGCACGCCCGCGAACCGCACCGTTGCTGCGGAGCCCTGCCCGGTCACGGCATCCGCGGTGACTGTCACGCCCTCGGCGTCGGTGGCCACGACGGCAACTTCGACGGTGCCATCAGCCAGGCGCACCGGCATGACGACCGCCTCGGCTTCGCCTGCAGCAGGCACGCCGACCGCAACGCCGGTCACCACGAGGCGATCGTCGTCGTACTCACCGGTCACGCCGACGTCACCGGCCACGCCGTCGAACGCGCCGGTGACGAGCGCATCGCCGGAGACGATCCGCTCCAGCAGCCGCTCCTTGAGGGCCGGCGTACCGAACTCTGCGATCGGCAGGGCCGCGGCGGCCACGACCGGCCAGAACGGCACCGGCGCGACCCGGCGGCCCTGCTGCTCGGCGATCATGATCAGTCCGAGCGCACCCATGCCGCCGCCACCCGCCGCCTCGGGCAGGGACGCGGCGAGCAGGCCCGAATCGGCGAGCACCTTCCAGAGCCGCCGGTCGAAGCCGTCCTCGGTGCGCTCGACCTCGGCAACGCGGGCGGTGCTGGCCTGGTCGGTAAAGATCTGCTCGGCCAGCGCGGCCAGCGCCGCGTGGTCCTCGGGGATGGCAAAGCTGGTCTGGTCGTTCGCGGTGTCAGTCATCGGAGTCCTCGGTTGGGTGAAGGTTCGACGTGCAGAACTGCAAGTTCGCAACGCACAACTGCAAGTTCGCGACGTGCAACTGCAAGTTCGCGGTCAGCGGCGGCGGGAGGCGAGCGTCATGCCCAAGGTCTTGCCGGCGACGATCTCCCGCATCACCTCGTTGGTGCCGCCGCCGAACGTGTTGTTCTGCGCGCGGCGAGCCAGTGTCTCCACGCGCCCCTCCACAGCGGCCAGGTCGGAGCCGGGCCGCAGGAGTCCGTAGGCGCCGAGCACCTCCTGCAGTCGCCCGTACGCCGTCACGACGGCTTCGGTGCCGAAGATCTTGGCGGCCGCGGAGTCACCACCGCCGAGCGTGTTGGCCGCCACGTCGGAGACGAGCCGCAGACTGATCAGGTCGGCAGCGCTCAGCAACGCATAGACCTCGGCGAGCGTGCTGCGCACCCACGGCACGTCGTACAGGACGCCGTCCCCGACCGGCTGGGTCTGGGCCCACGCGAGGGTGGCGTCGAGCAGTTCGTTGGCGATGCCGTTGCGGGCAGCGAGCGCGACGCGCTCGTGGTTGAGCTGGTTGGTGATCAGGCCCCAACCCTTGTTGATCTCTCCGACCAGATTGGTGATCGGCACGCGCACGTCCTCGTAGTAGGTCGCGGACGTGCTGATCCCACCGACGGTGTGGATCTCCGTGACCGAGAAGCCGGGGGTGGTGGTCGGCACCAGCACCACCGAGATCCCCTTGTGGCGTGGCGCATCAGGATCAGTGCGCACCGCCAACCAGATCCAGTCCGCGAAGACGCCGGCGCTGGTGAAGATCTTGTTGCCGTTGATCACCAACTCCTCACCGTCGACGACAGCGCGGGTCTGCAACGACGCCAGGTCGGTGCCGGCACTCGGCTCGGTGTAACCGATCGCAAAGACCAGCTCTCCCGAGAGGATCTTCGGCAGGAAGTAGTCCTTCTGCTCCTGCGTGCCGTGCGCCATCAGCGTCGGGGCCACGGTGTTTAGGGTGACCAACGACAGCGGAGCTCCCGCCCGCAGCGCCTCGTCATAGAAGACGTAGAGCGCCTCCGGATCGTCACCGCGGCCGCCGTACTGCTCCGGCCAGCCCAGTCCGAGCCAGCCGTCGGCGCCCATCTGGCCATAGATCCGGTCGAAGACCGGGCCGCCCTCGGTCTGGTCGACCAGGGCCTGACGGTCCTCGTCGTTGATCAGGGATGCGAAGTAGTCACGCAGCTCGCGGCGCAGTTGGCGCGAGGCGTCGGAGAGTTCAGGATGCACAGTGGGTCCTCAGGATTGACGCGGAAGGCCCAGCACGCGCTGGGCGATGACGTTGAGTTGGATCTCGACGGTGCCGCCGCCGAAGAGCACGGCAGGCAACCCGAGGTGGTCGATCGCGTGGCCACCCTCGGTGGTGGCGGCGACCGGCCCGAGCACACTGATCAGGTCGGCAGCACCGTCGCGCTGGGCGAGCGAGTTGTAGAGCTTCTGCACGCTGATGCCAGCACCGAGCTCGAGCCCGGACAGACGGGCAAGGACGCTGCGGAGGTTCATCGACGACAACGCGATCTCACGGGCCACACAGCGTCCGTAGGCACGCACCGCGTCGTCGCGTCGGCCCAGCTGGCGCCCGTCCACGATCACGCCACGCAACTCGTGCGCGCCGCCGTGGGTGAGTCGGCTGCCCATGCTCAGGCGTTCGTTGGACAGCGTGGTGACGGCCAGCTTCCAGCCCTGCTCGCGCTCCCCCACCAGGCACTCGTCGGGCACGAACACGTCGTCGAGGAACACCTCGTTGAACTCGGCCCGACCGGTGGACTGCTTGAGCGGGCGTACGTCGATGCCGTCGGAGGCCATGTCGACGAGGAAGTAGGAGATTCCCTTGTGCTTCGGGGCATCTGCGTCAGTGCGGGCCAAGCAGACGCCCCACTGCGACTCGTGCGCACCGGAGGTCCAGACCTTCTGTCCCTGCAGGCGCCAGCCGCCGTCGACCTTCACCGCACGGGTGGTCAGCGAGGCCAGGTCGGAGCCTGCGCCGGGCTCGGAGAACAACTGACACCAGATGATCTCGCCCCGCAGCGTCGGGTCGACGAACCGCTGCTGCTGCGCCTCCGTGCCGTGCACGAGCAGGGTCGGCAGCACCCATTCGCCGATCACGGTGCCGGGCTGCTGCAGTCCGCGCTTGGCGAACTCGTCGACAATCACCGCCTGCTCCTCCGGACCCGCTCCTCGACCGTACGGCGCGGGGTAGTGCGGCGCGACCAGCTTCGCCTCGAACAGCAGGTCGGTGGTCGGACCGGGCCGAACCCGTGCCCACGTCGAGCGATCTGCGCCCACACTCAACTCGGCGACACGATCGAGCACCGGGCCGATCTCGGCGCGGAGCTCGGGCTGTGCATCGCCGGCGAGGAAGGCGAAGTCGCGCTCGTGCTCGAGAGCAACCTCACCCAGCCGCGCGGCCCACTCGTCGGTGGTTCCGACCAGGCCCGACAGCGACATCGCTCGTCGCCAGTAGAGATGTGCGTCGTGCTCCCAGGTGAAGCCGATGCCACCGAGCAGGGAGACCAGCTCGACCAGGACGTCCACCGCGGGCACGACGGCATTGAGCACGGCCTGAGCGGCAGCCAGCTGTTGTTGTGCTTCGTCGTGCGCTTCGGCGCGTGCGGCGTCCCAGGCTGCAGCGGCGGCGATCTCCTTGCGCAGCAACATCATGGCGGTCTTGTGCTGCACCGCTTGGAAGGAGCCGATCGGCTTGCCGAACTGCACCCGACTCGACACGTGGTCGACAGCGGTCTCGACCGCCCAAGCGGCCAGTCCCGCGGCCTCGGCGGCGAAGGTTGCCGCGACGACGAGGTCGACGAAGGCCGATGGTACGTCGGCAAGCAGGTCCGTGACCCGCAGTCCGTCAGCGCGCAGTCGGCCGACAGAACGGGTCAGGTCGACGGGGTCAGCGCTCTGGACGCGGTCGGCCAGCTCCGAACCGGAGAGCACGAACCACACGTCACTGCCGTCCTCCGACAGCGCAGCAACCACGGCATGCGCAGCGCCGGTCAGCCCCAATGCCGGGTGCGACTCACCCGTGACAACCCAGTCTGCGCCGTCACGGCTCGCCGTCAGTCCGCCGCGCACCAGCGCACCCGGGGCGCCTCCGGCCAACTCTTCGAGCACCGGATGCGTGGCATCGGCCGACGCGACCACGGAGCTGGCCACCACCGATGGCAGCCAGGGTCCGGGGAGCATCGACTTGCCGGACACCTCGGCGACGGCGACGAGGGCCTCGAGCCCTGCGGCACCTCCACCGACCTGTTCGGGCAGATGCATCGCGAGCAGGCCGCTGTCGGCGAGTTGCGACCACACCGGCGGCAGGGCGCCGGCGGTCAGCTCGTCGAGGCGTTCCCGAGTGTCGGTGACCGGCGCGTGTCGGGCCGCTGTTCCGGCGACGGAGGAAGCGAGGTCGTGGAGGTCGTCGTCGAGAGGGATCGGCATGGTTCTTCCTTGTCCTACTGTGGTTTCAGAGTCGTTCGAGCAACACACAGGTGGTGGCGGCGGAGGCACAGATGGCGACCAGGGCCAGCCGGCCGTCGCGGCGCTCCAGTTCCTCCAGCGCGGTGGCGAGCAGCCGGACGCCCGTCGCTCCGGCAGGGTGACCGAGTGCGATCGCACCGCCGTTGGGGTTGAGCCGCTCCTCGTCCACTCCGAGCACGTGCGCGAACGACATCGGCACCGAGGCAAACGCCTCGTTGACCTCGAAGACGTCGATGTCGGCCAGTGCCACTCCGGCGCGGTCGAGCACCTTGCGCGCGGCGAGGATCGGATTGTCGAGCATGAACTCCAGGTCGCCACCGACCACCGTCTGACCCAGCACCCGGCCCCGGGGCATCACACCGAGCTCGGCGGCTCGCGCAGCCGACATCACCAGAGCCGCGCTCGCACCGTCGGAGACCTGCGACGAGGTGCCCGCAGTGTGCAGGCCGCCCTCCTTGACCGTCTTCAGGCCTGCCAACGCCTCCATGCTGGTCTCGCGCAGACCCTGGTCGCGGGTGACCCGGTTGGTGCCGCCGTCCTCCGTGGGCACGTCGACCGGCAGCACCTGCCGGTCGAAGTGCCCGGCGTCCCAGGCAGCGCGGGCGCGCTGCTGGGAGCGGAGACCGAAGGCGTCGAGGTCTGCGCGACCGAAGCCACGGCGTACGGCGATCCGGTCGGCCGCGGTGTACTGGTCAGGCGTGTCGAGCGACCAGCCGGACGGGCGCGGGGTGCCCAGGCCCGTGCCCTGCTTGTAGGTCAGCGGCACCCGGCTCATCACCTCGACGCCGCAGGCGATCCCCACGTCCACCGCGCCCACCGCGACCTGACCGAGCAGGAGCTGGGTGGCCTGCGACGCGGTGCCGCACTGGGCATCGATCGTCGTGCATCCGGCCTCGGGAGACAGGCCGGCATGCATCCACGAGGTGCGGGTGACGTTGCCGAACTGCTCGCCAACGGGCGTGACACAGCCACCCACGACCTGGTCGACCGTCGTCGGGTCGACGTCGTTGCGGCTCAGCACCCCACGCTGCACGTGGCCCATCAACTCGGCGGCGTGCAGGCCCGAGACCCAGCCCTCGCGGCGGCCGAACGGGGTGCGGACCAAGTCCACGATCACGGGTGTGTTCATCGTTGATCCTCCAGGTCCGTTCCGTCGAGCCCGCGAGCGGAGATGCCGGCGCTCTCCAGTAGGTCGAGGCTGACCCGGACACCGCCGGTCACGTCCTCGGGGCAGTCGCACAACGCGAGCACCCCCTCCGCCATCTGCTCGAGCGATTCGAAGACGTCGGCGTCGTACTTCTCGCCGACCAGCGCCGCCGCACCCTCGGTGAGCACGCCGAAGCGAGGTTCCACGGTGTTGACGCGCACGCCGGTGCCGAACAGCTCCGCGCCCAAGCCGTTGGTGAGCCGGTTGAGCGCAGCCTTCGATGCGCCGTAGACGGCCATCGCCGTCCCCGGCTGCGGGATCTCGAACGGCGGTCCGGATCGCAGGTTGGCCGTGGCGCTGGACACGTTGACGATCCAACCCTCTCCCGCGGCGATCATGGCGGGCAACGCCTGCTGAGCGAGATCGAGCGGTGCGTGCACGTTGACCTCGAAGGTCAGCCGACGGCGTTTGAGCGAGAAGTCGGCCAGTGGTTGGTAGATCGCGGCGGCCGCATTGTTGACCAACACGTCGACCGGCCCACCGAGCAGCGCTGCCGCCCGGTCGACCAGGCCGTCGCGCGAGGCGTCGTCGGCCAGGTCGGCGACCAGGGCTACGACGACACTGCCGTGCCGCGCGGCACGCGCGACGGTCTGCCGCAGGCTGACGTCGAGGTGGTCGTGCTGCGCGAGCGTGCGGGCGACAGCGACCACGTCGGCGCCCTCGGCAGCCAGACGCTCGACGATGCCGGCACCGATGCCACGACTGGCACCGGTGACGAGCGCTCGCCGCCCCTTCAGGCGCTGCCGAGTCACAGGTATTGCGCCGAGAAGTCAGCGATCGCCTGGGCGATCCGCTCGATGTGCTCGGGCGGGAGGCCGTGGCTCATCCCGAGGGTCATGCCTCGTTCGAAGACCGCGTCCGCCTCGGGCAGACCCTCCTCGGGTACGCGGTGTTCGACGCCGGCCATCATCGGGTGCCGGGTGATGTTGCCGCTCCACACGGTGCGGGTGTCGATGCCGGCCTGGTCCAGGAACTCCTGCAGGTCGCTGCGGCTGAACGGTGCGCCCGCGTTGATCATCACCGGGTAGCAGAGCCACGCAGTGTCGAGACCCTCGGTCTCGACGGGGGTGGTGAAGAACTGCGGGAACCGGGCATAGGCCTTGGTGTAGGCCTGCCAGGTCGCCTTGCGCACCTTGTAGTTGTCGCCCAGCTTGTTG
>JBEBTI010000172.1:0-7414 GCA_040393845.1 Nocardioides daejeonensis | reverse complement strand
CGCCCCCTGAGTCACTGCCGGAATCGCCGCCGCCCCAGTCGCCGCCGGAATCGCCGCTGCCGGGGTCGGTGCTGCCGGACCAGTCCTCGCCGCCGGAGAGGTCGTCGGCACCGGCGGCGCTGAACTCGGCGGGTCCCCACATGCCGGCCATCATCGAGCCGATCAGGATGCCGGGGAACAGGCCGTTGAGGGCATAGCCGCCGTAGTAGCCGCCGGCGTAGGCGCCGTAGGCAGGACCGCCCTGATACCACGGCACCATCCGGTTGCCCGCGCGCACCTGGCGGGTGTCGGGCTCGGCGCCGGCCGCGACCCGGTCGGCGTCGGCGAGACAGACCGGGACCTCACGGCGTACGCCGCCGGGCGGCGCCCACGCGACGTCGGTGGCGGCAGGCCCGTGGCGCGGATTGAAGAAGCAGGGCGGTCGCCGCTGCGGAAGGGCACGACCGTCCTGACGGGCCAGGACACAGGCCTGCGCATAGCGCCCGTCCTCGAGCGACTTGGTCACCTCGGCAATGTCCTCGGGACGACTGGCCGAGGCCAGCAGGGCCTTGGCGCTCTCGTAGCAGTCCAGAGCCCGTTGGTAGTCCTGACGCATCGCCGGGTCGAGCGTGGTGGTGAGGGTGTCGATGTGCAGCTCCTGCAACTCCTCGCCGAACCGGGTCACGTCCTCCTCCGCAGGTCGCGACACGGTCGCCAGCGCCTCGGCGGCTGCGCTCAGGCGCCGGGCCTCCTCGCGTTGTCTCGTGACGACGACTGCCGCAACGATCGCGACCCCCAGCAGCACCAGCACCCACATCATGTGTTGACGATACCGGTTGGGGTGAGACCCCTCGTGAGCTTCCGCGGACCCTCCGATGCGCTCGCGGTCCGGCTTGCCGGCTGGGAGATGATGGAGGCATGACGACTCCGGCCCTGGACAGCTTGGTCAACCTGCGCGACGTCGGAGGCCTGCCGATCCGAGGCGGCGGCCGCACCCGCTCGGGCGTGCTCTATCGAGGCGACGCCCTCTGGCCCGGGGATCGGGATCCCTCCCAGGTCACCGCGTGGCCACCGGCAGTCGTCATCGACCTGCGGTCGGACGGCGAGGTCGCGCAGGTCCGCTACGACTGGGCGCCGCCCGCGCAGTTTCGGCACCACCCGATCCACGAGGCGGCGATCCCCGCCGACCTGCGCCAACAAGGCAGCCTGCTCGACCTCTACCGGCTGATCCTCAACGACGTGCCGCACCGCGTCGCCGCTGTCGTCGACATCGTCGCCGACGACCTCGACGGTCCCGCCCTGGTGCACTGTGCGGCCGGCAAGGACCGCACCGGCATCGTGGTGGCCGCGCTGCTGCTCGCTGCCGACGTCGAGCCGGAGGCGGTGATCGACGACTACGTCGCCACCGCGGCCAACATGGATGCGCTGATCCAACGCTGGGCCGACGCCGCTCGCAAGGCGGGCCGCGAACCCCGGGACACTGTGTTCAACGACAACTGGTTGGTCGCACCGCGTGACGCGATCACCGAGGTCGTCGAGCGGTTCGAGGCCTCCCCGGACGGTGCCCGCGGATGGCTGCGTTCCCACGGTGCCGTGCCCGACCGCATCGACGCGTGGCGGCAGCGCATCACCGAGTGATCAGACCACGCGCTGTTGCGGCGTCGACCTGAGCACCTTCGCCGGGTCGCGTTCGACGACGTCGCCGAGCGTCTCGTCGATGGCCGCCAGCACGTCGGCCTCGATCCGGACCCCGGCAGCCTTGACGTTCTCCTCGACCTGCTCGGGCCGGGAGGCGCCGACGAGGGCAGCGGAGACGTTGTCGTTCTGCAGCACCCAGGCGACCGCGAGTTGGGCCAAGGTCAGGCCGAGGTCGTCAGCGATCGGTCGGAGCCGTTGCACGCGCTCGAGCACGTCGTCGCGCAGGTAGTGCGGAGCGAAGTCGGGCCCGCTCTTCTCGTCGCTGGCCCGGGAGCCGGCCGGCACCGGTTGGCCGGGCCGGTACTTGCCGGTCAGCACGCCCTGTGCGATCGGTGACCAGACGATCTGTCCGATCCCGAGGTTGCGACACGTGGGCACCACCTCGTCCTCGATGGTCCGCCACAGCAGGTTGTACTGCGGCTGACTGGAGACCAGGGGCACCTGCAGCTCCGCCGCCAACGCGTGCGCTTCACGGATCCGGTCGGCGGGCCACTCGCTGACGCCGATGTAGAGCGCCTTGCCCGCCCGCACCACGTCGGCGAACGCCAGCATGGTCTCCTCCAGTGGTGTGAACAGGTCGTAACGGTGGGCTTGGTAGAGGTCCACGTAGTCCATGCCGAGACGACGCAATGACCCGTCGATGCCCTCGAGGATGTGCTTGCGGGACAGTCCCGTGTCGTTCTTGCCCTTCGGGTCAGGACCGATCGGCCAGTAGACCTTGGTGAACACCTCGACCGACTCACGGCGTACGCCGCCCAGTGCAGCCCCGAGCACCTCCTCCGCGCGTCCGTTCGCATACGCATCGGCGGTGTCGAAGGTGGTGATCCCACAGTCGAGCGCCGTGCGCACACAGCGAGTGGCGACATCATCGTCCACCTGGGAGCCGTGGGTCAGCCAGTTGCCGTAGGTGATCTCGGAGATGAACATGCCGGAGCTGCCGAGGCGTCGAAATTCCATGGGTCCATGCTGCCGCACCCGCGCAAGCCTGCGAGCAGCTCGTTCAGCCGAACATCCGATGGACGCGGACGCGGTCGGCGTGTTTGCATCGGGGGACAGCGGCAGTGGAAAGGGAGTGGCTCGGGTGACGGAACGCAGACGCCTGCCCACGATCGTCACCGGTTTGCTCGCCCTGGGCCTGCCGTTGCTCCTGGTGACCACCGGCAGCCCGGCTGCCGCGGCACCAGTCGACACCTACGACGTGCCGGCGAACGGCAAGGTCACCGTCCGCGGCCACGGTTTCGGCCACGGGCACGGCATGTCGCAGTACGGCGCCCAAGGCGCGGCGCGCCAAGGGCTGGGGTGGCAGCAGATCCTCGACTTCTACTATCCGGGGACCGCGCGATCGACCAACAAGGCGCGGGTCCGGGTGCGGATCAGCGTGACCAGCAACCGTGGTGTGGTGGTCGCTGCGCGCTCCGGCCTGAAGGTCCGCGCCCACGCGCGAGGTATCACGAAGCCGTTGCCGACGAACGTCACCGAGGGCACCCCGAAGCGGTGGCGTCTGGTCTCGACCAAGGGTGGTCGGACCAAGGTGCAGTTCCAGCGCAGGGGATGGCACACCTGGTGGAAGTTCGACGGTGAGGGGTCCTTCCGCGCTGGCGGCCGACCGATCACGTTGCACACCACGGCGGGCACCACCCGCTACCGCGGCCGACTGGTGCTGGCCGGCGCCACGAAGCACCGCACCGACACGATCAATGACGTCGGTCTCGACAACTACGTCAAGGGCGTGATCCCCAAGGAGATGCCTCCGCTGTGGCACGAGAATGCCGTGCGTGCCCAAGCGGTCGCCGCCCGCACCTACGCCTCCTACGAGATGGCCCACCCGAAGGGCCCCCACTACCAACTGTGTGACACCTCCAGTTGCCAGGTCTACGGCGGGTACGACGCCGAGCACCCCGCAGCCAACGCTGCGGTCAAGGCCACCAGACGGGTGGTGCTCACCCACGACGGCAAACCGGCCTTCACCCAGTTCGGCTCCAGCAGCGGCGGCTGGACCGCGGCCAACCAGTTCTCCTATCTGCCGGCCAAGGCAGACCCGTACGACGACTGGTCTGGCAACCCGGTGCACGCCTGGACCGTCGCGACCACGGCGGCCAGGATCGAGGCCGCCTGGCCGGGCGTCGGCGAGCTGCAGCGCATCCGCATCCTCCAGCGCGACGGCAACGGTGACTGGGGCGGCCGGGTGCGCACGCTGCGGCTGATCGGCTCGGCTGGTCGGGTCGACGTCTCGGGCGACAGTTTTCGCTTCGCGCTCGGCCTGCGGTCGACCTGGTTCAGGTTTCGCTGAGTCAGCGTCGGGTCTGCAGGAGCTTGACCAGGTCGGGCTCGAGCGCGCCGTAGCCCGACGAGGCCCATGGCTCGACGTCGGTCTCGAAGTAGTGCCGCGGCTCGCCGTCGTGCATGACGTCGAGAATGTCGGGGCTGCGGTCCTTCTCCAGCGCGGTCCGGCACTCCTGACACAGCGGCACGTCCACGGCCCGGCCGTCGAGTTCGACCGGACGGTCGCCACGCGCGTTGCCGTGCAGTGGGTTGAGGAAGCAGGGGCGTGCAGGTGCGAAGACCTTCCCACGCCGAGCCAGCTCCAGTGCGCGCGAGCCACGCTCGGCCAGCACGATCGCACCGACCACGTCGAGCACCGGCGCGTCGGGCCGCTCCATCAGCCGCCGCGCCTGCGCGTAGTGGTCGAGCGCGGCCTCCCACGACTCCCGGTCGTCCGACGGCGCGATCTCCCGCTGGTCGAGCTCCTCGCCGAGGGCGAGGCTCGACTGTTCCGCACGCGCACGCAGAGCCTGGTCCCGGGCAGCGCGCACCTTCGCGAGCGCGGACGGCGGCAGTTTGGCGGCGCTGCTGCGTCGACGCGTGCTCATCCGTCGTACGGCGACCAACACCGCGACGAGGGCAACCACCAGCACGGCACCGCCGGTGACGATGCCCGGCAGGCTGCCGCCGCTGTCCTCGTCGTACGCCGACGGGTTCTCCCGCCGGTACTCCGCAGAGTGCGCGTCGAGGACCTGACCGTGCAGCTCGTCCAGCTCGTCGACCGGCATCGCCAACACCTCGACGGTGCGGTCGAGAGCCGACGCGAGGTCCTGGTGGTCCTCGAGGCCGATCAGGGAGAGCACCTCCCAGGGGTGGATCTCGCCGTCGTCCTCGCTGGGAATGCCCCACTGACGCCCATCCACCCGGACGGAGGTGTACTCGGTCGCCTTGACGAGCTGGTTGTTGGAGAGATAGACACCCGGCTCGGGATGCGCGCGGTGGAGCCGGGTCAGCAGGTCAGCGGCCTTCCCGCCGAAGTCGTCGCTCGATGTGTAGGGCCACACGACGACGTAGGTGGGGTCGGTGAGCGTGGCCAGGTCTGCGGAGAGCCGCGCCTCGGCCTCGGGGGTGAGGATCGAGCTCATCGAGGGATGCACATAGACCTGGTCGTCCTGCAGTGCGGTGTGGATGGCGGCGAGGTCGTCCGGGCTCATCGCTTCCTCTCATCTCTGGCAGGGGTGCCCCAGCCCCACGAGCCGGGAAGGCGAGGCACCCCGGCTCGGCGGAGCAGGGCCCAGAGCAGCAGCAGTGCCAGCAGAGCGCCGAGACCGTAGATGACGCCGAGGACTGCCCCGAGGACCGCTTCCGGAGTGTCGGAATCCTCCTGGGTGCTGGCACCGGTCCACGTCACCTGGTCGGGCACCTGCGTGACCAGTTCGGTGAGCGTGGTGGCGGGGTCGCCGACGAAGTCCTCAAGGTAGGAGATGTCGCGCAGGTAGCCGCCGCCGATCACCTGGGTGTTGCCCTCCTGGGGACCCTGCCAGATCAGCACCACGGCTTGGTCGCCCTGCTTCTCGAGTTCGTGCTCGAGTTGCTGATCGAGGCCGAAGCCGCTGGCCCCGGCGTCGTGGGTGCTGCGGGCCACCACGACGTAGACCTGCACGCCGGTCCTGCGCGCGGTCCTGCGGATCTGATCGGCGATGCGTCGGGCTCCCTCGGCGTCGACCATCGACCGGGCGTCCGGCGTCACGTGCACCCCGTCGTCGCGCAGGCCGTCGAGCATGTTGACGACCCGGTCGCTCAGCGGGCCGTAGGGGAGCTCGGCAGTGCTGACCCCGATCACGGACGACTCCGACCCGGACCGGTCCTGGACGACCCAGACGGCGATGGCGCACGAGAGCACCAGCGCGACCAGCAGATTGACGGCACCGCGCTTCATCGGCCGACCCCCTTCCACCAGGTCGCGTCGAAGGCGCCGTAACCGTTGGTCGCCCACACCGAGTTGCCACGGTAGTAGGGGTGGTCCGGGCGCAACCGGCGCACCTCGACCAAGGCCCGCGGAGCGTGCCCGTCGGCGACCAGCCGGCGGCAGGTGCTGCAAGCGGGCACGGTGAGGCCGCCGCCGAGCCCGTGGGAGTTGATGCCCCCGGTGTGCAGGGGGTTGTAGTAGCAGACCTTGTGGCTGCGCCCGCGCAGGGTCGCCTCGGCCGTGCGCGCCAGCACGAGGGCTCCGACCAGGTCGAGCTGGTCAGATGACTCCAGGAGGCGCGCCGCGCGGTCCCGCTGCTCCGTGGCGGTGCGGCGCCGCTCGTCGTCGATCCGGGTCCGGCCGGACAGTTGGCGGGTCACCTCCGCCACGGTGGTGGTGGCATCGGCACGCACCTCGTCGGTCGGCGGGGTGTCGAGGTGCGGGACCGGCCGGGCCGTCACCGCCTGGAGCAGCCGGTAGAGCATCGCGGTGCCGAGCACCACCGCCATGGCGGCGAGCAGCGCCGTGAGCAGGACGCCGGAGTGGAACGGCGCGCCGTAGTCCTCGCTCGCCGGCCGGATGTCGCGGTGGACCCAGAGCGGGTCGTGGTAGGTCTGCAGTTGCTCGTCGCTGAGGAGGTCCCGGGTGTCCGTCGGGTTCTTGGCGAGCACGTCGAGGATGATGCCGGCGTCGGCCGAGGGATGGAGGTGGCACTCGCGGTTCGAGCACTGGTCGAGCAGGCCGTCGCGGACCACCTGGGCACTCGCGGAGGCAGCCAGCGACGCCACGACGCCCGCATTCTCGTAGTCCTCGACGATGGGGCCATAGATCTCGAACGACACCCGCCCCGCCGACTGGACGACATAGATGCCCTCGCCAAGTTCAGCGTGCAGCAGCGCGGTCAGCTCCTCCGACCCGGAACTGGTCACGTCGGTCGGTGGTTGCACCAGGGCGACATAGACCGGCACCTCGAACTTCTCGACCTTGGCGCTCAGCGCTGCGTCGAGGGCCTCCGTCTGACCGTTGCCGACCACTTCGTGCACCAGCACCGGGTCCTCGCGCAGCGCGTCGGCGATCTGGTCGACGGTGCTGGCGAACTCGTCGTTGGCCGGCGCGGGTGCCGCGTGGGGGAGTGAGCCGTGGAGGACATGAGCAACCGAGAGTGCAGGAGACATCGGGCAACACCCTATGAGACCCGGCGGACTGGGCCGACGCCGGCTGGCCGCCGGTCCAGTTCGACAGCCGCCATCCGCGGAGTCTCCAAGTTGTGAGCCGCAAATGAGTCGCGGGACCCCACCCGTCGGTGAGGTCCCGCGCAGTCAGTTGGAGGGCGTGATCGGGTCCCTGCCGTCCGGACTGAACGCTGCGGTGCGCTCCTCTGGCAAGCTTCGCTGCGCTCGGCCTACCCCCGGAGACGCCCCTCGAATCAGTCCTTGATCTCGGCGATCACGGCGCCGTTGGTGACCGTGGCGCCGACCTCGGCGTCGAGGCCGGTGACGGTGCCGG
>JBEBTI010000171.1:0-7419 GCA_040393845.1 Nocardioides daejeonensis | reverse complement strand
CAGATCGCTGAGAAGCGTGAGGCGCGCGAGCGGGCGGCCATGCAGGCCAAGCGGCGCGTACGTCGTACCCTCGAGGACTTCATGGCCTCCATGGAGAAGGGCGAGAGCCAGGAGCTCAACCTCATCCTCAAGGGCGATGTGTCCGGTTCGGTCGAGGCCCTCGAGGACTCGCTGGCCCAGATCGACGTCGGCGACGAGGTCACGCTGCGGGTCATCGACCGCGGTGTGGGTGCGATCACCGAGACCAACGTCGACCTCGCTGCGGCCTCCGACGCCATCATCATCGGCTTCAACGTCCGCCCGCAGGGCAAGGCGGCGCAGATGGCCGACAAGGAAGGTGTCGAGATTCGCTACTACTCGGTCATCTACCAGGCGATCGAGGAGATCGAGGCAGCGCTCAAGGGCATGCTCAAGCCGGAGTACGAGGAGGCCCAGCTGGGCCAGGCGGAGATCCGCGAGATCTTCCGCTCCTCCAGGACCGGAAACATCGCAGGCTGCATGGTCACCTCCGGTGTCATCCGCCGCAACGCGAAGGTCCGGGTGCTGCGCGACGGTGCGGTCATCGCCGACAACCTCGACCTCGCTTCGCTGCGCCGCGAGAAGGACGACGCCTCCGAGGTCCGCGAGGGCTTCGAGTGCGGCATGGTGCTGAAGAACTTCCAGGACATCAAGATCGGCGATGTCGTGGAGGCCTTCGAGATGCGGGAGATTCCGCGCGCCTGATGTGTGTCTGAGTGAAGGCGGGCCCGGAGTTGTCCGGGCCCGCCTTCACCGTTTGACGTGGGCAGTCGTCGCAGGTTCTGCGGCCGCACCACTAGACTTCCCTTGCGGCGAACCCGCACGATCTTCCAGGAGACAAGATGAGCAGCCCTCGGGTCCGCAAGATTGCGGACCGCATCAAGGTCATCGTTGCCGAGATGCTGGAACGCCGGATCAAGGACCCGCGTCTCGGCTTCGTCACCGTCACCGACGTCCGCCTGACCGGCGACGGTCAGCAGGCCACGATCTTCTACACCGTCCTCGGTGAGGAGGACGCCCTCGTCGGTACGGCGGCCGCCCTCGAGTCGGCCAAGGGGCTGATCCGTTCCGAGGTCGGCAAGCAGTTGGGCATGCGTCACGTGCCGAGCCTGGAGTTCATCCACGACGCGTTGCCCGAGACGGCCCGCCACCTCGACGAGGTGCTGGCCAGGGCCAAGGCCATCGACGAGCAGGTCGCAGCCTCGGCCGCCGGCGCGGAGTACGCCGCCGGCGACGACCCCTACAAGAAGCCCCACGAGCCGTCCGAGGACGACGATGCGGACGTCTCGGACGACGAGGAGTCCGTTGAGTCGCTTCGTCCCTCGTCCGTCCAGGACCAGTGACCACCCACTCCGGTCTGGTCGTCGTCGACAAGCCCGCCGGCATCACCTCGCACGGCGTGGTTGCGCGGGTCCGACGTCTGGCCGGCACCCGCAAGGTCGGCCACGCCGGCACCCTCGACCCGATGGCGACCGGGGTCCTCGTGGCCGGCATCAACCGGGCCACTCGGCTGCTGGGTCACCTGATGCTCACCGAGAAGCAGTACGACGCGACCGTGCGGCTCGGGGTCGGCACCACGACCGACGACGCCGAGGGCGAGGTGGTCACGACGTCGTCGGCGACCCATCTCTCCGACGACGAGGTGTGCCGGGCACTGGCCGGCTTCGTCGGCGACATCGAGCAGGTTCCGACGGCGGTCTCCGCGATCAAGGTCGACGGCAAGCGGGCCTACCAGCGGGTGCGCGACGGCGAACAGGTCACGCTGAAGGCACGCCCTGTCACCGTCCACGACCTTCAGGTGCACTCGGTCGTGCCGGTCGGCGACGCCGTCGACGTCGCGATCTCGGTGCGCTGCTCCTCGGGCACCTACATCCGCGCCATCGCTCGTGACCTCGGCGCGGTCTTCGGCATCGGTGGGCACCTGACGGCGCTGCGGCGTACGGCGGTGGGTGAGTTCGGTCTGGCTGATGCCAGGACCGTGGCGCAGCTGAGCGAGGAGTTCGCCTTCGTGCCGATCGCGGCGGCGGCCCGCCGGAGCTTCCCGTCGTACGACCTCGGCGACGCTGACGCAGCTTCGGTGCGGGTCGGCCGCCGGATCGAGTTGAATCTTGCCGGGACGACGGCGGTCTTCGCCCCCGATGGTGAGTTCCTCGCGCTCTACGAACCCTCGCCGCAGGGTGCGCGGCCGGTGGCAGTGTTCGTGGGCTGAGCCTCGACCACGCGCGGGGTTCTCGACCGGGATGTGAAAGAGTGCCGTCGTGCAGATCTGGCATTCGACCGCAGAGGTTCCCGACGACATCGGCGCAACCGTGGTCACGATCGGCAACTTCGACGGCTGCCATCGGGGCCACCAGCACGTGGTACGACGGGCGCGTGAGCTGGCGGGTGAGCTCGGTGGTCTTCCGGTGGTGGCGGTGACGTTCGACCCGCACCCGATGGCGGTGCTGCGGCCCGAACATGCTCCGACGATGCTGACCACGATCGAGCAGCGCGCCGCGCTCCTGGCCGAGGTCGGCGCCGATCATCTCCTGGTGATCCCGTTCGACCGTGACATCGCGGCGTGGAGCCCCGACGAGTTCATCGACCGGATCATCGTGGGTGCACTGTCGTCGAAGGCCGTCGTGGTGGGCGCGAACTTCCGCTTCGGCAGCCGGGCCGCCGGCGATGTGGCGCTGCTGCGCGAGATCGGCGCAACGAAGGGCTTCACTGCTGAAGGTGTTGCGCTCGACGGAGGCCCACAGGTGTGGAGCTCCACCTATGTGCGCACCTGCCTGGCCGCCGGCGACGTGACAGGGGCTGCCGAGGCGCTCGGGCGACCGGTGGCGATCACCGGCACCGTCGTGCGGGGTGACCAGCGTGGTCGTGAACTCGGTTTCCCCACTGCCAACGTGCTCGTGCCCGGCGACGTCGGCGTGCCCGCCGACGGGGTGTACGCCGGGTGGCTGCGCCGCCTCGACACCGACGAGACCTTCCCGGCCGCGATCTCGGTCGGCACCAATCCGACCTTCGAGGGGGTGCACAATCGCCGCGTCGAGTCCCACGTGCTCGACCGCACCGACCTCGAGCTCTACGGAGTGGGGATCGAGGTCACGTTCGTCCAGCACCTGCGCGGGATGCTCCGCTTCGACGGCGTCGAGTCGCTGGTCGAAGCGATGAACGAAGACGTCGTCCGGACCCGGGCGATCCTCGGCGCCTGACCTCCGACCGGTCGGGAATCAGACGCGGAGCCAGGCCAGGACGGCCAACACCCGACGGTTGTCGTCGGAGGCGACCGGCAGGTCCAGCTTGGTGAAGATGTTGTTGGTGTGCTTGGTGACCGCCTTCTCGGTCACGAACAGGCGGGCCGCGATGGCGGCGTTCGAACGTCCCTCGGCCATCAGACCCAGGACCTCGCGTTCGCGTGGAGTGAGTCTCTCGACCGGCTCCTGACGTTGTCGCGCCATGATCGCTGCGATCACCTCGGGATCGATCACGGTCCCGCCGGCGAGCACCCGTCGTACGCCGTCGACGAACTCGCCGACGTTGGCGACCCGATCCTTCAGCAGGTAGCCGACCGCGCCCTTGCCGCTGGCGAGCAACTCGCGGGCATAGAGCTGCTCGACGTACTGCGAGAGCACCAGCACCGGAAAACCGGGCCGCGCCGCGCGGGCCGCGACCGCAGCCTGCAGGCCCTCGTCGGTGTGGGTCGGCGGCATCCGTACGTCGAGCACAGCACCGTCGGCCTCGGCGGAGGTCAACGCGTCGGCCAGCGCGACTGCGTTGTCGACGGCTGCCACGATCTCGAAGTGGTGCGCCTCGAGCAGGCGGATCAAGCCGTCCCTGAGGAGCGCGTTGTCCTCGGCGACGACGAGTCGCACGGCACCTCCAGGGTGATCAGGGTGGGTCCCCCAACGGGACTGCTCACCCTCATCGTGCCGTCAAAGGCGCTCAAACGGCGCGCGACCCCCCGCAGACCGGTGCCGGTGCGTGCGTCGATGCCGCCGACGCCGTCGTCGCCGACCACCGTGGTGAGCACGCTGTCCACCACGGTGAGTCGGACCCAGGCGTTGGTGGCCGACGCGTGCTTGCCGACGTTGGCCAGGCATTCGGCGACCGAGAAGTAGACGGCTGACTCCAACGGCGGCGCGAGTCGGCCGGGCAGTGCACTCTCCACGAGCACCGGTAGTGCCATGTCGAGGGCCAGTGCTTCCACCGCACCGGTCAGTCCGCGGTCGGACAGCACCGGCGGGTGGATGCCGCGCACCACGGCGCGGATGTCGCCGAGCGCAGCGGAGGTGGTCTCCCGAGCCTCCGAGAGCAACTGCCCCGCGGCACCGGGATCCTCGCGCAGTGTCTCCTCGGCCATCCCGAGGGTCATTCCGAGTGCCACCAGTCGGGCCTGCGCGCCGTCGTGGAGGTCGCGTTCGATCCTGCGCAACTCCGCCGCTGCATGGTCGACGCTCGCTGCCCGCGACTCGGTGAGCACCTCGACCCGCTCTTCGAGGCGTTCCGAGTGACCCTTGCTGAGGAACCACCGGTCGAGGTGGGCGCGCGCCCACATCAGGTGTGGCGTTCCGTACCACCAGATCACGCCGGTGACGACCGGCAGCAGCAGCACGACGACCGTCAGCGACAGCAGGAAGCCGAGCGGCGCCCCCGCCAGCGCCCAAGCAATCTCGCGCCAGGTCATCGGGTCCCACGCCCACACCTTGATCCGCCGCATCGCAGAGAGGCCGTCGGTCGGCATCCGGTCGTGGGGGACCGGGTGGCCGAGTGCGGCGGCTGCCAGCGCGCGGTGCCGGTCGGTGATCCAGTGCAGAGCCGGCACGGTGAGGAGGAGCAGTGGCACACCCACGGTGATCGCGGCGAGCACTCCGGCGACAGCCGCCAGCACCACGACGACCACGGTGACGGGCAGCAGCGCGATCTGGACGAGCGCATGACCGGTCAGGAGCCACGGGCTGGGTCTGGTCTGCACGGCCCCATCCTTGCCGATCGCGGCGCCGAGCACAGTGGACAAAACTCCACCCCTGTCGGGGACCTGACCTCACTGACGTGGCAGTGCGCCGCACGCGACGGTTGACGAGAACTGACCGTCGGGCCGTCGTACGACGTCTGCCCCCGCCTCGAGGAGTGCTCGCATGTCCAATCCGGTGACCAGACTGGCCGAGTCGTCGGCACGCTGGAGTGCCCGCCGTCCGTGGCGGGCGGTGGGGGCATGGCTGCTCCTGGTCGGCGTCGCAGTGGGGTTGCTGTTGACGGTGGAGACCGTCACGGCCGAGGGCGCCGACTACTGGCACGGCGAGTCGGGCCGGGCCTCCGAGTTGGTGCGGGAGGCCGGTCTCGACCTGCCCACGAGCGAGGTCGTGTTGATCACCGGCGCTCCCGACCGGGCGGACGAGATGGCGCAGGCGGCTGCGGAGGTCAGCACCTCGATGGCCGCGCTCGGGGAGGTCGCCGCAGTTGGTGCGCCGGTGTGGAACCACGACGACACGGCGGTGCTCGTCGACGTGGAGCTCGTCGACGACGACGTCGAGGTGGCGTCACTGCAAGAGGTGACCGCCGACGTGGCCGCTGCCCATCCAGGGCTCGCGATCAGCCAAGCAGGCGACACGAGCATCGACGAGGCGATCGGGGAGCTGGTCTCCGACGACCTCCGTTCCGCCGAGGTGACGAGCATCCCGGTCACCCTGGTGCTGATGCTGGTCGCCTTCGGAGCTCTGATCGCTGCCGGCATCCCGGTGTTGCTGGCGATCGGCAGCGTGGTGGCGGCGATCGGCATCACCGCCCCCGTGTCACACCTGCTGCCTGCCGAACAGACGGTGACCAGCATGATCGTCCTGATCGGCATGGCGGTCGGGGTCGACTACTCGCTGTTCTTCCTCAAGCGCCAGCGTGAGGAGCGAGCCGCCGGACGGAGCACGATCGACGCGGTCGAGATCGCCGCTCGGACCTCGGGGCACTCGATCGTGGTCTCCGGCGGAGCCGTGATCGCGTCGATGGCCGGGCTCTTCCTCGTCGGGGACGTCACGTTCAACTCGCTCGCGATCGGCTCGATCCTCGTGGTCGTGGTGGCCGTCCTCGGCTCGATCACGGTGCTGCCGGCAGCACTGGTGCTCCTCGGCGCCACGGTCGACCGGCCGCGGGTGCCGTTGCTCTGGCGGGTCAACCGCAGGATCGGCGCGGGCGGCATCAGCCGCCGCGTGCTCGGACCGGTGGTCCGGCACCCGTGGACCGCGGCGGTGCTCTCGGTCGCTCTGCTCGGAGCCCTGGCCGCTCCCGCACTCGGCATGAAGATCAGCTCGAGCGGGTTGGACACCTTGCCCCGCTCGATCGCCGAGGTGCAGACCTTCGAGGAGCTCGGAACACGGTTCCCCGGTCAACTGGTCACCGTCGAGGTCGTCGCCCACGGCGACCCGGATGCGGTGCAGTCGGGCCTGCAGGATCTGGCGGAGGACGCGACAGCGCGCGACCTCGGGCTGGAGGCGGTGCCCGGAGACGCGGTCCGCACGTCCCCTGACGGGCGGACCGCCGTGCTCACCCTGGGTCTCGACCACCCGGAGGACTCGGGCGAGGCGGAGACCGCCGTCGAGACGTTGCGCGAGACGCTGGCCCCGACACATCTCGAGGGGCTCACCGAGTACGCCGTGGGTGGGGCAGCGGGAGAGAACTACGACTGGGTGCACCGCCTGACCGACCGGATGCCGCTGGTGATCGGATTCGTCCTGCTGCTCACCTTCGTGATCATGGGCTGGACCTTCCGCAGCGTGGCGATCGCCGTGCTGTCAGCAGCCCTCAACCTGCTGTCCGTCGGCGTCGCCTTCGGGGTGATGACCCTGGTCTTCCAGCACGGCTGGGGTGCCGATGCCCTGGACTTCCACGCCCCCGGCCACCTGATCGAATGGCTCCCACTGTTCGTGATGGTGGTGCTGGTCGGCCTGTCGATGGACTACCACGTGTTCGTGCTCGGCCGCGTCCGTGAGCACGTGCTCGCCGGCCTGCCGAGCCGGATCGCCGTCCACCGCGGGATCGGTGACACGGCGGGGGTGATCACCAGTGCCGCGGCGGTGATGGTGGCGGTCTTCTCCATCTTCGCGGTGCTCTCGATGATGGAGATGAAGATGATGGGCATCGGCCTGGCCAGTGCGATCCTGGTCGATGCCACCGTCGTACGACTGGTCGCGCTGCCTGCGTTGCTGAGCCTGCTCGGCGACCGCGCGTGGTGGCCGCAACGTCCCCGGCGCACCGGAGTGGAGCAGGTGACGATTTCAGCGGAGCCGGACCGCGCTGTTAGCCTTGTGCGGTTGTCCGGCAACGGATGACTCTGCCGTAAGAACGGCCGCGGACAGAGAGAGCCCCGGGTCACCTGCCCGGAGCGCCGCGCAACGAACACAAGGGAAGGAGTCGCCGTATGTCGATCGG
>JBEBTI010000170.1:0-7451 GCA_040393845.1 Nocardioides daejeonensis | reverse complement strand
GTAACTGCGGTACGGCGCACCGCCGGGCACTGCTGCGTGCCTGTCGGGCCACGCGACTCGGCACGCTACTGACGACGCCGCCGCCGATCTTGTCCAAGTAGTGCACTCGGTCACCGTCCAGCACACCCAGATGGGCGACCGCGTCAGACACCGTTCGGCAATGCGATCGCCACGGTGCTTCCGGCGGCCACGCCTCGACCGTGCAGGTTTGCGGCGGCACACGAGACCGCGGCGGCGAACTCGGCGCGGGTCAACTTGTCCGTGCCGCAGCGGAGTGCCAAGCGATGGGGATCTCTTGCGGCATGGAGGTCGGGAATTGCTCCGAGGGGGATCGACGTCATCGGCCGTTCACCGTGCCGCCATTGAGGTGGATCACCTGGCCGTTGACCAGCCCGCCGTCGTCGGAGGCCAGCCACACGGCAGCGGTGCCGACCTCATGCGGTTGGCCGAGTCGACCGGTCGGAATCGCGCGCGCGAGTTTGGCCACCCCCGCCTCGTCGCCTCGTGAAACTCCTTCCATCAACCCCAGAGCAAGAGAGTTGGCGGTGATCCCGTGGGGGCCGTACTCGGCCGACAGGTGCCGGATCAGACTCTCGCCGCCTGCTTTCGCCGCGCCGTACGCCGCCACGCCGATCGCCAGCCCGCGTGACGAGGCGCCTGAGGAGAGATGGATGATCCGGCCCCAGCCACGGATGGCCTGACCGGGGAGAACCGTCTGGGTCAGGTGCATCAGCGCCTCGAGGTTCAACTCGATCTGCAGCCGCCAGTCTCTGGCTGGCATCTCGGCGAAGTTGTTGGGCCGTCGGCCGCCCGGAGGCACGCCGGCGTTGTTGACGAGGATGTCGATGTCCCGTCCAGCAAGGGTGCTGGTGACAGAAGCATGGTCCGTGACGTCGAACGGGAGTGGTGTTGCGGACAACCCGCGAGCGAGCAGGGAGTCGGCAACAACGTTCGCGCGGTCCGGGTCGAGGTCGTTGACGAGCACCGTCCCGCCAGCCTCGGCGAGACGCTGTGCAATTCCTCGTCCCACGCCCTGACCCGCCCCGGTCACCAAGGCGGTCCGGTTCTTCAGGACATCAGTCGAGAACACCTGCTCAGACAACCGCTGCACGCCTTCTCATTGATGTCTGCTGCTGATGATGCGCAGGTGGTCTCGGCCGCATCTCGCAGTTCCCGTCAGATGGAACCTTCGTGGGGTTTCGTCCGACGCTCGCCGGCTCTACCACGACTGGAGCGCTGGTTCGACCACCAACCGGGCCGCTGGCTCGATCACCGCAGTGGTTTCGTTGACCGGGAGCGTGCCGAATGGTGTCGGGCCGCCGACCTACGGTGCGATGTGTCAGCACCACAGCCAGGAGGGACAACCGATGCCGAAGCCGGTGATCGTGGACGCAGCTCGCACGGCGTACGGGAAGCGGGGCGGAGCCCTTGGTGGCATGCACGCCGTCGACCTGTTGGCCACCACGCAGCGGGCGATGCTCGAGCGGGTCGGGGTCGATCCGGCCTCCGTCAGCGACGTGATCGGCGGGTGCGTCACCCAGGCAGGTGAGCAGTCCGGCAACGTGGCGCGGTTTGCCTGGCTGCACGCGGGTCTGCCGGAGGAAGCCGCGGTCACCACGATCGACGTGCAGTGCGGCTCCGCACAGCAGGCAGTGCACCTGCTCGCAGCACAGATTGCCGCCGGTGAGGTCACCACCGGTCTTGCCTGCGGTGTCGAGGCGATGACCCGGGTTCCTCTGCTCAGCAACCTCGGTGAGGTCGGCATCCCGCGTCCGCCGGGTTGGACCGTCGACCTGCCGGCACAGTTCGAAGGCTCCGACCGGATCGCCGAGCGCCGTGGCTTCACCCGGGCCGGCCTGGACGCCTTCGGCCTCAGGTCCCAGCAGCGGGCCCGCGCCGCGTGGGACGCCGGTCGTCTCGACCGGCAGATCCTGCCGCTCACGCTCTCCGACGGCAGCACCTTTGCCCGCGACGAGGGCCTGCGGGAGACCAGCATGGAAGCGCTGGCCGGGCTGAAGACGATCCGCGAGGGCGGACTGCACACTGCAGGCACTGCTTCGCAGATCTCCGACGGTGCCACCGCGGCGGTGCTGATGGACGAGGACTACGCCCGCGCCGAAGGCTTCCGGCCCCGCGCCCGGATCGTCGCCCAGACGTTGGTCGGTGGTGAAACGCGTTATCTCCTCGACGGTCCGGTGCGTGCCGGTGAGCGGCTGCTCGCCCGCACCGGGATGTCGATGAAGGACATGGACGTCGTTGAGGTCAACGAAGCGTTTGCCGCCGTACCGATGTCGTTTGCACAGGTGCACGACGTCGACCCGGAGCGGCTCAATGTCAACGGCGGTGCGATCGCGATCGGCCACCCGGTCGGCTCCACCGGTATCCGCCTGATCGCCAACGTGATCGACGAACTCGAACGACGCGACGCCCAGTTCGGCATGGTCGCCATCTGCACCGGTGGCGCGCAGGCCACCGGCGCCATCATCGAGCGGCTCTGAAGTGACAGTGACAGAGACCGAAGAGCTCCGGTACGCCGCGTCGAAGGACCTCGTCGCCGTCACCCGCGAGCTGATGCTGGCAGCCGGCACGACGGACATCGACGTCGAGTCGATGCGAGAGGCCACTGAACAGTTGCGTGGCCTCACCGCGCGACTGGGCGAACGGCGTCGGAACAGGGTGATGCGCAGCGGCTTCCAAGGACCTCAGCAGGCGCGCGAGTCCGGCGTGCGGTGGCAGTCGTTCGTCCACCACCCGATGGCGATCCCGCTCGAGATCCTCTTCGTGGGAGACACGGCTCGCGCCACCTTCCACCCCCATGCGCTGCACGAGGGCCCGACCGACTCCCTGCACGGCGGCTTCTCCGCGCACCTGATGGACTCACTCCTGGGCACGATGATGCAAGCGCGCGGCGTGCGCGCCCTGACGGCCACCCTCGACCTCCGCTACCTGCGGCAGGTCCCGCTCGACCAGGAGCTCGAACTGTTCGCCGAAGTGTCGTCCGTCTCCGGACGCAAGCACATCGCAACTGGTTGGATCAGCCACGATGGCCAACGCTGCGTCGAGGCCCGAGGTCTGTTCATCGAGGTGCCGCACGGCGGTGCCCCGCGATGACCCGACAAGCTGCCTGACAATCTGGTCCCGTCCGCCCAAGCCGAGGAAAGCACGCACATGATCGACCGACAGAGCGCAATCGCCAAGCTCACCGCGCCCGGAATGACGTTCGAAATCGGTCGTGAGGAGGTCCGCGGCCAGGAGGTCGAGGTCTTCGTCAACCGTCAACGGTCCCTCACCGAGCTGTTGGAGATGTCGCGTGGTCACGGTGACGTCGACTACCTCGTCTCGCAGCGGGTGCGGCTCAGCCACGCCGAGCACTACGCGCAGGTCGCTGCGTTGGCCACTGCGTTGCGAGACGAGTACGGCGTGACGAAGGGCGACCGCGTCGCGATCTGTGCGGCGAACATGCCGGAGTGGGTGGTCGCGTTCTGGGCGATCTCCGCTCTCGGCGGCGTGACGGTGGCGATGAATGCGATGGGGGCGCCGCTCGAACTCGCCCATGGTGTCGAACTGACCCAACCGATGCTGATCCTGGCCGACGCGCGGCGCCGTGAGTTGCTGGGCGATCCCGGCGTGCCGGTGCTGGACCTGGTCGACGACGTCGCCGGGCTGGTCGACAAGCACCGCGGTGCGGCACTGCCGCAGGTCGAAGTGGGCGAGGACGACCCGGCCGTCATCCTCTTCACCTCCGGCACCACCGGGCGGCCGAAGGGCGCCACACACTCGGTCCGCAACGTCATCTCGGCGCTCTCCTACCACCTGCTCAACGACGCGATCGCCGCAGAGATGGGGATGCCTCAGGCTGGCCGGCGCTACCTGATGGTCTCGCCGCTGTTCCACATCGCCTCGCTGCACAACCTGGCGGTGATCCGACTGGTGGTGGGCGACACCGCAGTGGTGCACGAGGGTCGGTTCGACATCGAGCAGGTCCTCGATCTGGTCGAGGCCGAGCGGGTCACCAACTGGGGCGCGGTCCCGACGATGCTTGCGCGGCTGGTCGAGGCGGACCTCACCACCCGTGACCTCAGCTCGCTGCGGACCATCTCGGTCAACAGCGCTCCGTCGTCGCCGTGGCTGAAGCAGCGGCTCCGCGAGGCGCTGCCGCAGGCCGGCCGGTCGCTCGGTACGACGTACGGGCTCACCGAGTCGTCGACCGGAGCCACCCTCGCCACCGCCGCCGAACTCGTCGAGAACCCGGACACTGTCGGACGGGCGATCCCGACCATGGAGATCGAGATCCGCGACGCGGACAACCGCCGGGTGCCGGACGGCGCCGAGGGCGACGTGTGCCTGCGTGGCGCCCATGTGATGCTCGGCTACTGGCGCAACGAGGAGGCCACCGCGGACTCACTGACCCCCGACGGTTGGTTCCGCACCGGCGACCTGGGCAGCATGAAGGACGGCTTCCTCTCGATCGCGAGTCGTCGTTCCGACCTGATCCTGCGTGGGGGCGAGAACGTCTACCCGGCCGAGGTGGAGGACCAGATCGGCACCCATCCGGCGGTGCGCGAGTGCATCGTGCTCGGAGTGCCCGACGCCGACTTCGGCCAAGCTGTCGCGGCGGTCGTCGTACGTCGTCCCGGTGCCGATCTCGACGAGGCCGGCCTGCGTGCACACCTGTCCGACCGGTTGGCTCGCTACAAGCTGCCCACCCGCTGGCGGTTCACCGATGAGGAGTTGCCGCGCAACGCCACCGGCAAGGTCAACCGTCGGGAGGTCGTGCTGCCGTGACCGACCATCGCGCGGCCTGGCAGCCACTGCTCGATCGGCTTGCCGAACGGCGTGCGTCCGGGCAGGCCCTCGGTGGCACTGAGAAGCTCGACAAGCTCCGTGCGGCCGGCCGACTCGACGCACGGCAGCGCATCCATGCACTGCTCGACGCCGACACCTTCGTGGAGATCGGCGTGCTGGCCGGCGAGGACGGCGTTGCCGCAGACGCGTTCGTCGCCGGCACCGGCACGGTCGACGGCCGTCCGGTCGCGGTTGGCTCGGAGGACTTCACCACCGCCGGCGGCTCGATCGGTGTCGCCGCAGCGACCAAACGAGCCAGGATCGCGGAGTTGGCGCTGCGCGAGCGAGTGCCCTTGGTGGTCTTCCTCGAAGGTGCCGGACATCGTGCCACCAACCAATTGCACCCGCACCGTCCGGCCCCCAACGACCTGCAGGGCCTGGTGGAACTCGCCGGTGTGGTGCCCGTCGTCTCGGTCGTCGTGGGGCCTTCGGCAGGCCACGGGGCGTTGGCCGTTCCCTTCTCCGACCTGGCCGTGATGGTGGACGGTGACGCGGCGCTGTTCACTGCCGGTCCGCCGCTGGTGAAGGCGTCGTTGGGCGAGGTCGTCACCAAGATGGAACTCGGCGGCACAGCGGTGCACGCCGACCTCACCGGTCTGGCCCACCTCGTCGTCGCCGACCAGCGAGCAGCCACGACCGCCGTACGTCGTTGGCTCAGCTATCTGCCCAGCAACGCCTGGCAGGCGCCGCCGGTGACCGTCGACCCGACCGGGCATCGCCTGCTGGAGCGCTTGCTGGACATCGTGCCGCCCAACGACCGTCAGCCCTACGACATGCGCGAAGTGCTCGACGAGTTGGTCGACGACGGGTCACTCTTCGAGCTGGCGCCGACCCACGGCCGCTCGATGATCACGGCGCTGGCGAGGCTCGGCGGTCAGCCGGTCGCGATCGTTGCCAACCAGCCGGCCGTCCTGGCCGGTGCGATCGATGTCGCGGCAGCCGAGAAGGCGGCTCGCTTCGTCGAGCACGTGACCGCGTTCCACCTGCCGTTGGTGCAGCTGGCCGACAACCCGGGTGTGCTCGCGGGCAGCGCGTCGGAGCGGGCCGGCATCCTGCGCAGCGGGGCCCGGCTCTTCGCTGCCCAGCATCGTGCTGACGTGCCCAAGCTGCACGTGACGGTCCGCAAGGCCTTCGGGTTCGGCAGTTCGGTGATGGGTCAGAACGCCTTCGGTGGCCAGACTGTCTCGCTCGCCTTCCCCGGGGCCACGCTCGGCGGCATTCCGGCCGCAGTAGGCGGCGCCACCTCGAAGGCGGACGACGCCACCCGGCAGGCGCTGGTCGACAACGAGGCGGCCGGCCCGTGGCGGCTGGCATCGACCGCGACGTACGACGACGTGATCGACCCGCGCGAGCTGCGCAACGCCCTGCTCGACGGGTTGCGCCTGGCCGCGGGACGCCGTACGACGCTCGGCCCGGTCCGCTTCGGCCCGCGGCCCTGAGCCTTCGCGCCTGAGCTCGGGGCCTGAGCACGCAGCCGAGAGTCAGCGGTTCAAGGTCGGGAACATCGCAGTGGAGGTCCGACGGGCCGCGTTCGCCACCAAGGGGGCGACCCGTTCGATGCCGGGGCCGTTGCGCACCGCGACCGAGATCGCGCCGACCGGTCCGCGCGGGCCGAGGATCGGAGCGGCCACCGTGCCGATGCCCATCCGGCAGATGTCGGCCGGCTGGACGACGATGCCGCGCTGGTTCCGCACGTGGCCGAGCAGTCGGTGCAACCGGCTGCGCAGTCGCGTCTCGTCGTCGCGGGCAAAGAGTTGGTCGACCTTTTCCGGCGACAATGCGGCGAGCAGCACCTGACCACAGGCGGTCGTGTCAGCGCGCAGGCGGGCGCCGACGTTGGACGGGATCGTGCGCAGGGCTGCCCCGCCGACCTTGTCGAGGTAGTGGGCATGCTTGCCGTCGAGGACGGCCAGGTGTGCGACGCCACCGGTGCGCAGGTGCAGGGCGTTGAGCAGGTCGGCCGCGGCACCGCGGAGCGTCGTGTGGTCACTCTCGGACTTGCCCATCCGCAGCGCGCGGGCCCCGAGTTGGTAGCCGGCCGCGCCGTGTTCGAGCCAGTCGAGATCGACCATCTGGCTGAGCAGGCGGAACGCGGTCGAACGGGGCAAGCCGGTGGCGGCGGTGACGTCGTCGAGGAGAAGACGCTGCTCGTCGTGGGTGAACACATCGAGGATCTGGGTGAGGCGCTCGACCACGCCGGGTCGAGGAACGCGCTCTTCGCCGAGCGTTCTCAGGACAGGGGTGTCGTTGGTGGCATGAGGTGCCACGGGAGTCATCGTCATCGGCGTCAGCCTCCAGTTCCCGGATTCTCTTCTCGCACTTAACCTAG
Organism: Nocardioides daejeonensis; assembly: GCA_040393845.1. Lineage (GTDB taxonomy): Bacteria > Actinomycetota > Actinomycetes > Propionibacteriales > Nocardioidaceae > Nocardioides > Nocardioides daejeonensis_A. Next base: position 277 of record JBEBTI010000170.1, on the reverse strand, counting down.
CATTTGCTTGGTTGGTCTGGATCTCAATGCATTCGACCAAGGAGTGGGCGGCGTTCCCACTCACTGGAACTGCTTCGGGGTGGCCTCCGGGCTGCGCATGTCCGACTGCACGAGGGTTGCTGCAGCGCAGTGCAGCCTGATGGGAGTGGGCCTCGCAGGGATGCCGGCCGGCGTTAGGTTCGCCGACGTCAGCAACCGATCGATCTTGAGGTGAACATTCATGCGCAGGTATCCAGTCCTCCGCGCCACTGTGGCCGTGATGGCGGCGTCCGTCATG
>JBEBTI010000169.1:0-7570 GCA_040393845.1 Nocardioides daejeonensis | reverse complement strand
GACGAACGACTCCGGCAGGTCTCCCGAGGCGGCCGCCTCGCGCAGTGGCTCGACGTCTGACCGGTCGAGTGCGCACTTCCGGTCGGTCGAGTGCGCGCTGATGCCGCGAAGCAGAGGGTCCGTGCTGCTCGGGCCTGCGGTGGATCAGGTGACTGGCGGGCTGCAGATCGTCGACGGCTCGGTGGCGGTCACTGAATCCGGCGCTTCGTCTGCCAGGTCACCCAAGCGGGGCCCGATCACCACGACCACACCGAGTCCGGGCAGGTCGCGGTTGGTGGCGATCTTCGTTCGGGGGCCGAACTGGGCAGCGACCAGCCTGGCCGCCGGGTTGTCCTTGTCGTCCGCCCAGATTTGCACGAACTGCACCTTGGCATCGATGTTCCCCGATTCTCCGGCGCCGAAGCCTCTTTCGATCAGGCCCTGGAGGGTCCGGCTCGCGGCGCCTGACTGGCCCCCGGCGTTGTAGACGCTCACCGTGACCTCGTCGGTAGCGACGGGTGTGCCGGATTCGAGGTCGCGGAGTTCGCAGACCGGCGCCGCTTCTTCGACCAGTTCCACCTCGCCGAACGGTTGGCTGACCGCTCGCAGACCGAGGAATAGGGCGATCGCGCACAACCCGAGGAGTACGGCGAGAGTGGCCCCCGCGTGTCGGCCGGCTGTCATCGGTTCAACTCGAAGACTCGGGCATGCAGGACCTTGCGTTGTTGCAACGCGGCACGCAGCGCACGGTGCAGGCCGTCCTCGAGGTAGAGCTCACCACGCCAGCTCACCACGTGCGCGAACAGGTCGCCGTAGAACGTCGATTCCTCCGCCAACAACGAGGTGAGGTGCAGGATGTCCTTCGTGGTCACCAACGCGTCGAGCCGGACTTGCGACGGTGCCACCTGTGCCCAGTCCCTCGAACTCATCCCGTGGTCGGGGTAGGGGCGCTCCGCGCCGACGGCCTTGAAGATCACCCGACGGAGTCTACAAACCGGCCCGCATCACGCACCTCCCAGTTCGACGTACGTAACTCGCAGTTGGGTGTACGCGGCTTGCAGTTCGGCGTACGTAACCTGCAGTTCGGGCGGACCTGGGTGCGGTACGTCGAGCTGGAGGTCGGGGACGGGACGGTGCGGGGCATCTACGCTGCTGGCATGACGGAGACCAGTGCTGACCAGCCTGTTGCGAGGCCGACGCCTGAGGGGGCGGGTGAGAGCCGGACACCTGAGGGGGCGGGTGAAAGCCGGATACCGGACGGGGCGGGTGAGAGCCGGACGCCGGACGGGGTGGGCGAGAGTCCGATCGTTGCGGCGATCGCGCCGGGCTACGTCTTCGAGGGGCCCGCCGTGGAGATCGGTGGGCTGATGGTGGATGCGAACACGGTGGACGGTGCGCCGATCCGGATCCCGTTGGGGATGTTCAACCGACACGGGCTGGTGGCCGGCGCGACCGGCACCGGCAAGACCGTGACGCTGCAACTGCTCGCCGAGCAGCTCAGTGCGCAGGGAGTGCCGGTCTTCGCCGCGGACGTCAAGGGAGACCTCTCCGGGCTCAGTGTCGCGGGCGTGGGCGGTGAGAAGGTCGCCCAACGATCGGCTCAGGTCGGTCACGACTGGAAGGGCACCAGCTTCCCGGTCGACTACTTCGCGCTCGGCGGCCAAGGCGTCGGGGTGCCGCTGCGAGTCACGATGAGCGCCTTCGGACCGCTGCTGCTCTCGAAGGTGCTCGGCCTCAACGCGACCCAGGAGTCATCGCTCGGCCTGGTGTTCCACTACGCGGACAAGGCCGGCCTGCCGCTGCTCGACCTGACAGACCTGCGGGCCGTCGTACAGCATCTGACCAGCCCTGAGGGGAAGGCCGAACTCAAGGAGCTCGGAGGTCTCTCGCCAGCGACCGCCGGGGTGATCCTGCGGGAGTTGATCAACTTCTCCGACCAGGGCGCGGATGTCTTCTTCGGAGAGCCTGAGTTCGAGTCTTCCGATCTGCTCAGGACCGCCGCTGACGGACGCGGCGTGATCTTGCTGGTGGAGTTGCCCCAACTCGCCAACCGGCCGGCGGTCTTCTCCACCTTCTTGATGTGGTTGCTGGCTGACCTCTTCAACGACCTTCCCGAAGTCGGCGACATCGACCGGCCCAAGCTGGTCTTCTTCTTCGACGAGGCGCACCTGCTCTTCAAGGACGCCTCCAAGGACTTCCTCGACCAGATCGCGCAGACCGTGCGGCTGATCCGATCGAAGGGAGTCGGGGTCTTCTTCGTGACGCAAGGCCCCACGGATGTCCCGGACGAAGTGCTGGCACAGCTCGGTTCGCGCATCCAGCACCAACTTCGGGCCCACACGCCCAACGACGCCAAGGCGCTCAAGCAGACGGTCAACACGTATCCGCATCCGGCGTACGACGACCTCGCAGAGGTGATCACGTCGCTGGGCATCGGTGAGGCCGTGGTGACCGTGATGAACGAGAAGGGTGCCCCGACGCCGGTCGCACGGACGATGCTGCGAGCACCCGAGTCGACCATGGGCACCGCCGACCCGGCTGCCATGCAAGCCACCGTCGAAGCCTCGCCGCTGCAGGCCAAGTACGGCACTGCAGTCGATCGCGAGTCGGCGCGGGAGATGCTTGCCGAACGCCTCGAGAAGGGTGCGGAGAAGGCGGCCGCCGCGTCGGGCGACGAGCGCGAGCCGCACCAACGGGAGGCGGAGAAGCTCTCCCGGAAGAAGGCCGATCCGGCTCAGCGGAAACGAGAGAAGGATCTGGTCGAAAAAGTCGTAGAGTCCGGCGCGTTCAAGGACTTCATGCGGACCGCGGCCCGTGAAATCGCCCGCGGCATCTTCAAGACGGGACGACGATGATCGACTTCGAAGCCATCCACGAGATCACCCAGCTCAAGTACCGCTACCTCCGGGCCTTCGACACCAAGGACTGGGAACTCTTCGAGTCCTGCTTCGCGCCCGAGGCCACCGGTGCCTACGGCGGTCTGGACTTCGAGTCCCTCGAGGACCTGATGGCCTACATGCACAAGAACGTCCGGCCCGGCATGCACACCATGCACAACGTGCACCACCCTGAGATCGAGGTGGACGGCGACACCGCGACCGGCCGCTGGTACCTCCAGGACAAGGTGCTGGTCCCGAAGTTCAAGTTTGCTCTCGAAGGCACCGCCCTGTACGCCGATCGCTACCGTCGCACCGAGGACGGCTGGAAGATCACGCACACCGGCTACGAGCGGATCTGGGAATCCACCTGGAACACCGACGAGGTGCCCAGCTGGAAGGTCGAGGGCATCGCGGACGCCTGATCCGGTGTCACCGTGTGGTGACCGGGATCAGGTGGTCGGGGGAGTCCACGCCAACTGGACGACCTCGACACCGCTCTCGCGACTCACCAACCGACCGCGCCCGGGCTCGAGCGGAGTCGGCCGCAGGTTGCCCAGCACCTGACCTTCGTCGGGGCTGCCGGAGAGCATGATGCCGGGCATGGCGAGGTCACGCAGTGTCTGCAGCAGCGGGTCGTACATGCCCCGCGCGGCGCCACCCATTCGGCGGGTCACGACCAGGTGGAAGCCGACGTCGCGCGCCTGGGCGAGCAACGGCACCAGTGCGTGCAGCGGTGACCCTGCTTGGGTGGCGACCAGGTCGTAGTCGTCGACCAGCACCCAGGCTTCGGCTCCGGTCCACCAGGACCGGTTCCGCAGTTGGTCAGGGGTGACGTCGGGCCCCGGCAACCGGTTGGTGAGGTAGCCGGCGAGATCCTTCAACGCGGGCGTGGCCTGCGTGGCGCCGGTGAGATAGTCGAGCTGGAACTCTGCCGGAATCTCGCCCAGCAACGAGCGCCGGTAGTCGACCGCGATGATCTGCGCGGTCTCGGGTGTGCGGGTGCGGGTGATCTCCTGCACCAGCGACCGCAGCAGCGAGCTCTTGCCCGAGCGGCCGTCGCCCAGGGCCATCAGGTGCGGCTCCACGTCGGCGTCCCAGCCGACTGGCGCCAGCGCCTGCTCGTTGACGCCGAGCAGCAGCTGCGAGCCCTCGGGCGCTCGCTCCCGGATCTCCGCCAACGTGATCTGGCTCGGGAGCAGACGGAGCTTGGGGCCGCGCGGCCCGGACCAAGCGGCAGCCACCCGCGCGGCCAGATCGGCCGCGCCGTCGCCGACGTTGCGGGGGTCGGGGTCGGCGTCGATGCGGGGCAGGGCACCGAGGAAGTGCAACTTGCCGGGGACCAGGCCGCGACCCGGGCGCCCGGTCGGCACCAGTTGTGCCACCTTGCGATCGACCTCGGAGTCGAGCGGGTCGCCGAGACGCAACTCGAGCCGGGTGCCGAAGACGTCGCGCAGTGCGGCGCGGAAGTCGGCCCACCGGGAGGCGGCGACGACCAGGTGCAAGCCGTAGGTGAGGCCGCGCTGGGCGAGCGCCTGGATCTCGAACTCGAGGTCGTCGAAGTCGGCCCGCAGCGTGCTCCAGCCGTCGACGACCAGGAACACGTCGCCGTACCCATCGTCCGCGCGTCCCTCGGCGCGCCGGGTCCGGTAGGTCTCGATCGAGTCGATGCCCTCGCTGCGGAAGTAGGCCTCGCGGCGGTCCACGACGCCCTTCACCTCGGCGACGACACGGCGTACGACGTCGGGCTCGGACCGGCTGCCGAGGCCGGCCAGGTGCGGCAGGTCGCGCAGCCCGGAGAAGGTGCCGCCACCGAAGTCGAGCACGAAGAACTGACTTTCCAACGGAGTGGTGGTCAACGCCAGCCCAGTCACCATCGTGCGGAGCAGGGTGCTCTTGCCGCTGCGCGGCCCACCGACCACGGCGGCGTGTCCGCTGGCGCCGGTGAGCGACACGGTGAGGGTGTCGCGGCGCTGCTCGCGTGGGCGGTCGACGGTGCCGATCGGCACCGTGAGCGTGCCGACCTCGCGCCACCGGGGAGAGACCAACCCCAGTTGCCGATGCGCGACCAGGTCGGGCATCAGCGTGTCGAGCGTGTCGGGTACGTCGAGTGGTGGCAGCCAGACCTGGTGGGCAGCCGCGCCGCGACCGCGCATGCGCTCCACTGCGATGTCGAGCAGCGACTCCTGCTCGTCGGGCGTGGTCGGCGCGATCTGTTCGACGTCCTCCTCCACCGGTTCGAGCGAGGTCACCTCGGCAATCGTGAACGGCAGGATGCCGCGCAGGTTGCCGCCCTCGTCACGGCGTACCCGGATCCGTCCGCTCGGCGGCCCGGAGACGTACGCCGCCTTGAACCGCAACAGCGTCGACTGGTCGGGCTTGAGGTAGCCGAGGCCGGGCACCGCCGGCAGCTCGTAGGCGTCGGGCACACCCAGCACCGCACGCGACTCGACGGCAGAGAACGTCCGCAGGCCGACACGGTAGGACAGGTGTGACTCCAAGCCTCGCAGCCGGCCCTCTTCGAGACGTTGGCTGGCGAGCAGGAGATGCAGGCCGAGGGACCGCCCGAGACGTCCGATCGCGACGAACAGGTCGATGAACTCGGGCTTCGCCGTCAGCATCTCGGAGAACTCGTCGACGACAATGAACAACGACGGAATCGGGGGCAGTTCGCTGTCGGTGCCGCCAGCGACCCGCGCCTTCTCGTAGTCACGGATCGAGGCGAAATTGCCCGAAGCACGCAGCAGTTCCTGGCGGCGCACCATCTCGCCGGACAGAGCGTCCTGCATGCGGTCGACGAGGGTGAGCTCTTCGGCGAGGTTGGTGATCACGGCCGAGACGTGCGGCATGTCGGACATCCCGGCGAAGGTCGCGCCGCCCTTGAAGTCGACGAGGACCATGTTGAGTTGCTCGGGCGAGTGGGTCATCGCCAACCCGAGCACGAGCGTGCGCAGGAACTCGGACTTGCCGGATCCGGTAGCGCCGATCACCAGACCGTGTGGCCCCATGCCCTGCTGCGCAGATTCCTTGATGTCGAGGTGCACGGGGGCGCCGCTCTCGGCAACCCCGATCGGCACCCGCAACCGGTCGCGCGCGGGCCGGGGGCGCCACGCACTGTTGGCTTCGAAGGAGAAGACATCGCCGAGGCCGAGCAGATCGGTGAACTCGGTCGGTCCGGTGTTCTCTGCTCCGGCCGCCGCGGCGTTGATCGTGGCCAACGGAGTCAGCCGTCGGGCGAATGCCTCGGCAGTCGCCAGACCCATCTGGTCGGCCAGCGCACGCACCGGCTCGGACCGCAGTCGCAGTGCGGTGACCGGCTGACGTCCTGCCTCCGGGGGCAGGTCCTCGAACTGGATGCGCAACCGCGTCGGGTCCTCCAGCGGGTCCCACTGCTCGGGCAGATCGAGCACGGTCATGCCGTGCAAGCCGTCCGGCGGCACCAGATGGTTGCCCGGGGGGAGGTCGACACCGTCCAGCACGAGCAGGATGTGGGGAGCGGCAGCGATCTCATCGGCGCCGAAGCGCGGACGCTCGCTGAGGTCGGCGGGCAACAGTTGACCGAGGTCGTCCAGCGAGGTGGTCACCATGCGACGCGGTCCGACCGCGTCGCTCTGCTGCTGGCTCAGCGAGTGGGGCAGCCACTTCAGCCAGTCCCACTGCGGCAGGTGACGTTCCTTGGTGAGGACGGCGACGGCCAGGTGCTCCGGGTTGTGGAACGCGGCGGCCGAACAGAGCAGAGCCCGTGCGAGGCCACGGGCGTGTTGCTCCGGTCCGGTCATCTCGATCCGGTCGAAGGCCCTCAGGTCGATCGACGACGGCAGGTCAGGTTGGGTGCGGTGCACGACCAGCAACCGGTGCAGGGCGCTCGCGGCGGTCGGATCGACCTGCTCGACCGGCGCGCTCTCCGGAGGCACGAGTTCGAGGGAGAGCGGCTGCACCGAGAGGCCGTAGCGCACATGCAGGAACCGTTCGTCACCCGGCGTCATCTCCCAGACCCGGGTGCGGTCCTCCGCCAGTGCAGGGAGCGCCTCGGGGGCGGGATGGTGCCAGACGAGGGCAGCGCGTTGCTCGCGGGCCGCGGTGCGTGCGGCGGCCCGGACGGTGGCGAGATAGCGGAGGTATTCGGTGCGTGACCCGACCACCTGCAACTGGCGTTGCTTGCGTTGCCGATCGACCTGCACGAGCACGAAGCCGAGCGTGGCAAAGAGGAACATGCCGCCGGTGATGAACAACCGCGATGACGACGGAGCCCCCGAACCACCGGTGCTCATCGTGGCGACGAGCAGGATCGAGCCGACGCTGCCGAGCATCGGGATCGCCATCATCATCGCCTGCCCCGCACCCTCGTGGTGTTGGAGCTCAGGAGGCGACTGCAACTTGATCTGCCCGCTGGGCATCTCCGGCGGGTCGAGCCGGACTCCACTGCGCAGCGTCGTCAAGGTGCCCCCTTGGAAAGTGTGCCGAGATTGCCGGCGCGCAACCGGCCGCTCTGATCCTAGAGGGGTTCGCCGACATCGGAGATCCGCGGCCCGGATCGCGGGGTTGCCCTTCGAGGTTCGACTGCGGGCGGTCTCCCGCCTCGGGGACGGGGTGGTGGGGTGGCTCTTCGAGGGTCGATCGGGGGCGGCGTACTACGCTGCCGGGACGAACTCGAAGGGGGTACGTCGTGTCCGGTGTCCGCACCGACATGGTCTCGGTGACCGTCCACGGCCCGT
>JBEBTI010000168.1:0-7690 GCA_040393845.1 Nocardioides daejeonensis | reverse complement strand
GTACTCGACGGGTCAGAGGCGCGTACTCGACGGGTCAGAGGCGCGTACTCGACGGGTCAGAGGCGCGTACTCGACGGCTAGAAGGGGCGGGACCAGACGTTGACGGCGTAGTCGACGGTCAGGCCGAGGTGCTGGTCGCAGATCTCGGAGGCGAGGGCGGGGGTGAACTCGATGTGGACGACGGCTTCGAGGTCGGCACGGTTGTCGAACTGCCAGGTGGTGAGGACGGGGGTGCGGTGCCAACCCTGGTCGGTCCAGAACCGCTCGACGACTTCGGGGCGGACACTCGGGTAGCCACGTCGGAACCAGCCGCCGAAGGTCGAACGCGAGGCGTCGTTGTCGATCACGAAGGCGGTGCCGCCGGGGCGCACCACCCGGGCGAGTTCGGCCAGACCGGGTTCGCAACCCGGGCCGAAGAAGTAGGCCCAGCGGGCGTGGGCGACATCGACCGACGCGTCCGGCAGACCGGTCGCCTGAGCGGTCCCGCGGAGTACCTCAACTGACCCCAGCCGCTTGGTGCGGCGGCGGGCGAGCGCTGCCAGCTCAGGGTGTGGTTCGACGCCGATGACGTGCTCGGCGGCGTCCGCCCAACGGGGCAGGTGGAACCCGGTGCCGCAGCCGACGTCGAGCACGGTGCGACCTGTCCAGTCGCACACCGACCGCATCGCCGACTCGACCAGACCAGCGCGGTCGAAGGCACGGTTCTCCAGCTCGTACGTCGCAGTGTGCTGCCAGATGTTGGGGCTGGGGATCACCCCACCCGCAGGCGTGCTGCGCAACGAGCGGGGCTTCAGATCCGGATCAGACCGTTCGGAGTCTGGAACTGGGCCGCCAGGATGCCGGGGGTGCCGTGCGGGGCCACCCACTCCACCTTGACGTCCTCCAGCGGAGCCTCGACCGGGGCGCCGAGCCACTCGCTGACTCGCAGCGGGTCGCCGGCCATCTCCAAGCAGGCAAGGGAGAAGTCGGGACTTCCGCCGGCGCTCGGGTGGTCGCTGTCAGGGGACACCCACTCCACGAAGAACGGCAGCTGCGGGTCGGCGATCAGACCGTTGACGCCGATCTGCTTCCACTCGAGCAGCAGGCCGTCGGGGCGGTGCCGGTGACCGTCGACAGCAGCCCGGCCGAGACGCTGCTCGACCTGGTCGATGTCGTCGACAGCGACGACCCACCCGAGCCAGCCACCACCGGCGGCGGAACGGGCCCGGACAGCCTGCCCGAAGGGCGCCTTGTCCGAGGCCGGGTGGTCGAGCACCTCGACGACCTCGAGGTAGGTGCGGTCGGCAAGCGGCAGGATCCGGTTGCGGGTGCCGAAGCGGGGGTGCACGCCCCCGTCGACGAAGTCCTTGCCGAGCAGTGCGCCCAGGCGCTCAGCCGTGGCGTTCAGTCCGTCAGGTCCAGCGGCGTACGAAACATGGTCAAGGCGCATGCCGATCATTGTGTGCTGCCGACGATTGATTGGACACATCGGGGTGCGATTCTCTTGACGTCGAGACGCGTCTGTGCATGGCGGGTCAGCGTGGATCTGCGGGGTGCAGCGCCAGCGCACTGCGCGAACGCACGTGCGCCTCGCAGTGCCGCACCAGCGCGGCGTACCCGGCCTCACCCATCAGCGCGACCAGCTCGGCGGCACTGGTCAGGTAGAGCGGCTCGACGGCCACGTGGGCCACCGGATTGCCGGTGCAGTACCAGTCCAGGTCGTGCCCACCGGGGCCCCATCCGCGCCGGTCGTACTCGGTGATGGTGACCTCGGTGTACTCACTGCCGTCCTGGCGTTCGACGTTGCGGAACGTGCGACGGATCGGCAGTTGCCAGCACACGTCGGGCTTGGTCTCGAGCGGGTTGATGTCGAGGCGGATCGCCAACGCGTGCAGGGCGCAGCCCGCTCCGCCGACGAAGTCGGGACGGTTCGCAAACACGCATCCGGCGCCGCCGGGGTGTTCGATCTGCCGGGTCTTGCGCTCCCCGTCCTCGTCCTTCTCCACCCAGTCCTTGGTGCGCACCTTGCGCCCCGGGTGGTGCTGCCACAGATCGGTGTCGAGTTGCGCCACGTAGCCGGCGACCCGCGCCTCGTCGTCCTTGTCGGAGAAGTGCGCGCCGAGTGTGCAGCAACCGACGTCGGGCGAGTCGGCATAGATGCCTGCGCACCCGCTGCCGAAGATGCAGGTGTAGGCCGAGGTCAACCAGGTCAGGTCACACCGGAAGATCTGGGTGTCGTCGGCCGGGTCCGGGAACTCGATCCACGCACGGGGGAAGTCAAGAGGAACCTCGGAGCCAGCCACGGCGGCAACCCTACCGGCGCAGGGGGCAACGTCTTGAGTCGTGGTTGTCCCGGGATGGCCACTGCCGAACGGTTACGGTGGAACCCATGAGGTTGGGCGTTCTGGACATCGGCTCGAACACGGGCCATCTGCTCGTCGTGGACGCGCACGGTGGCGCGGCGCCGCTGCCCGCCTTCTCCTACAAGGAACCACTGCGGCTCGCCGAACACCTCGACGACTCCGGTGCGGTCAGCCAGACCGGCATCGACGCCCTCGTTGCCTTCTGCGCGCAGGCTCTGGTCGTCGCCGAGGACAAGGGGTGCGAGGAGTTCCTCGGCTTCGCCACCTCTGCCGTGCGTGAAGCCACCAACACCGACGAGGTGCTCCGACAGGTCGTCGAGCGCACCGGCGCCGTCCTCGAGGTGCTCGCCGGCGAGGACGAGGCCCGACTCACCTTCCTCGCCGTACGTCGTTGGTTCGGCTGGTCGGCCGGCCGACTGGCGGTCTTCGACATCGGTGGCGGCTCGCTGGAGATCGCGGCCGGCAACGACGAGGCGCCCGACGTGGCCTGGTCCCTCCCGCTCGGCGCGGCGAGGCTGGCGCGCACCTGGTTCGGCAGCGCCGCCCCGGCCGAGGACGACCTGCGCAGCATTCGTCGCAGCATCCGCGCCGACATCGCCCGTGACGCGGGTCAACTGTTGCGGATCGGCCCGCCCGACCGGGCCGCCGCGAGTTCCAAGACGTTCCGTTCCCTGGCCCGCATCTGTGGTGCTGCGCCGTCGGCCGACGGTCCGTTGGTACGCCGTTCCCTGGCCCGCGCCGACCTGGTGGACTGGATCCCCAAGTTGGCGTCGATGGACGCCGCCGCGCTCGCCGGTCTGCCCGGGGTCTCGCCCAGTCGTGCGCACCAGGTGCTTCCGGGAGCGCTGGTCGCCGATGCGGTGATGGACATCTTCGACCTGACCGAACTCGAGGTCTGCCCGTGGGCACTGCGCGAGGGCATCATCCTCGACCGGTTCGACCAGTTGAGCGTCCTCGACGAGGACGGCGACGGCGTACGTGACCTCGCCGCCAAGGACTGACATGCCCCTGGTTGCCCTCTCGACCGCCTCGGTCTACCCCGAGTCCACCGCGCATGCCTTCTCGTACGCCGCGATGCTCGGCTACGACGCGGTGGAGGTGATGGTCGGCATCGACGCGTTGAGCCAACAGACCTCCGCGGTGAGGCAACTCTCCGAGCACCATGGGGTCCCGATCTGTGCCGTCCACGCTCCCTGCCTGTTGATCACGCAACGGGTCTGGGGCACCGACCCGTGGGGCAAGCTCGAGCGCTCCGCGGAGATGGCCCACGAGGTCGGCGCCGACGTGGTCGTCGTACATCCGCCGTTCCGTTGGCAGAAGGACTATGCCCGCGAGTTCGTGCAGGGCATCGCCGGGCTGGAGGAGTCGACCGGGATCGCCTTCGCCGTCGAGAACATGTATCCGTGGCGCGCCACCTCCAAGCGCGGGATCGAGGTCTACCTGCCGGGCCACGACCCGTCGGAGGACGACTATGCGAACGCGACCATCGACCTCTCGCACGCCGCCGTGGCCCATGCCGACCCGGTCGCGATGGCACGCCGGCTCGGTGACCGGCTCCGACACATCCACCTCACCGACGGCACCGGATCGGCCAAGGACGAACACCTGGTGCCGGGGCGCGGCAGCCAGCCGGCCGCTGAGCTGCTGCAGCACCTGGCCGCGACCGACTTCACCGGCCACGTCGTGGTCGAGATCAACACCCGTCGGTCGCAGACGGTCGACGAACGGTCGGCAGACCTCGCCGAATCGCTCGCGTTCGCGCGCACCCATCTGGCCGGCTGACCCACGACGGCCGACTCCGCCCCGGGCCGGTGCGGTCCGGGCCGACGAGTAACGTGGCTCACATGCCACTGCTCCGCCAGCCGTTGCTCCTCCTGTCGCGCAGTGGGGTGGTGAAGCGGCTGGTGACCGGGCTCCGGGTGACCTCCGCCGTCGTACGTCGCTATGTCCCCGGCGAGACGACGGCGGACGCGGCAGCCGCAGCACGGGTCCTGGTCGACGACGGCCGTCTGGTCACCCTCGACTTCCTCGGCGAGGACACCGTGGTCGCCGACGACGCTGCCGCGACGGTCACGGCCTATCTCGACCTGCTCGCGGAGTTGTCGAAGCAGGGCCTGGCCAGCCGTTGCGAGGTGTCGGTGAAGTTGAGCGCGATCGGGCTGAGGCTGCCCGATGGCGAAGCGGTCGCCCTGGCGCACGCCTTCACGATCGCCGACGCGGCACGCAACTGCGGCACCACGATGACCGTCGACATGGAGGACCACACGCTCACCGACGCCACGCTCGCGATCGTCGTACAACTGCGCAAGGAGCACCCTGACGTCGGGGCGGTGCTGCAGGCGCACCTGCGTCGCACCGAGGAGGACTGCCGAGCGTTGACCCACGCGGGTTCGCGGGTCCGACTGTGCAAGGGCGCGTACGCCGAACCGGAGTCGGTCGCGTTCACCGATCGGGGTGAGATCGACCGGTCCTTCGTGCGCTGCACGCGGATCCTGATGCACGGCAACGGCCGACCGATGATCGCCACCCACGATCCGCGGATGATCGCGATCGCCTCCTCCGTCGCTGCGGAGGCCGGACGCGCCGCCGGCACCTATGAGTTCCAGATGCTGCACGGGATCAGGCCGGAGGAGCAGCAGCGTCTCGTCGAGCAGGGTGAGACGATGCGGGTGTACGTCCCGTACGGCGTCGAGTGGTACGGCTATCTGATGCGTCGGCTGGCCGAGCGCCCGGCCAACCTCGCTCTGTTCACCAAGTCCCTGATCTCCAAGAAGTAGGCCCACATGACCCAGACCGCGATCCTCGGTGCCGGCGTGATGGGGGAGACGTTGCTGTCCGGCCTGGTCCGGGCCGGCCGGTCCCCCGCGTCCCTCCTGGTCGGCGAGAAGCGCCCCGAGCGGGCCGCCGAACTGGTCGAGCGGTACGGCGTCAAGGTGGTCGACAACGTGACCGCGGCGCGCGACGCCGACACGGTCGCAGTCGTGGTCAAGCCGCAGGACATGGCAGCGGTGCTCACCGAGATCGCACCGGTGCTTCGGGCGGGCCAGTTGCTGGTGTCGCTGGCGGCCGGCATCACCACCGAGTTCATCGAGCGGCACGTGCCCGAGGGGGTTGCCGTCGTACGGGTGATGCCCAACACCCCGGCGCTGGTCGACGAGGGGATGGCTGCGATCTCGCCCGGGTCGCACTGCGACGACGCCCACCTCGACGAGGCGGAGGCGCTGCTCAGCGCGACCGGCAAGGTGCTGCGGGTCCCGGAACACCAGATGGACGCCGTCACCGCGATCTCCGGCTCCGGGCCGGCGTACCTGTTCTTCGTCGTCGAGTCGATGATCGAGGCCGGCGTCCACCTGGGGCTGCCCCGCGCCACCGCCACCGAACTGGTCGTGCAGACCGTGGTCGGCTCCGGGAAGATGCTGGCAGAGACGGGCACCCACCCGGCGGTCCTGCGCGAGCAGGTCACCTCGCCGGCCGGTACGACGGCAGCCGCGCTGCGCGAGCTCGAGGTGCACAAGGTGCGCGCCGCGTTCCTCGCCGCGATGGAGGCGGCGCGGGACCGGTCCCGGGAGCTCGCCGGGTCCTGAACGGGGCGCTCGCGCGGCGGAAATCGCTTCGATGTGCGCTGGTGGCTGTGCTGGCGGCCCGGATCGACCCTGAGCGCTCAGCGAGACCGCTGGCCACGGCGTGTCGACGCCAGAGGGAGCCAGTGCAACCCGACACGCCGGAGTTTTCGGACATTTTTCCGATCCACTCTTCCCCATGAGTCACATCAGGCTCTATTCTCACCAGCAACGGGACCCGTGAACACCAGTGGGGAAGCTGGTGCGAGTCCCGGCGGAAAGCGGTGTGACATGGCCAGTTCGGGCGACATCTCCGAGGCGAAGTTCCTCACGATCGCTGAGGTCGCGACCATGATGCGGGTCTCCAAGATGACCGTCTATCGACTCGTCCATGGCGGCGAACTGCCGGCCGTCCGCGTCGGTCGTTCCTTCCGGGTGACCGAGAAGGACGTCAACGCCTACCTCCAGCGCAGCTTCTACGACGCCGGCTGAGCGCCTCGCAGCGCTCGCGGACGTCTTGTCCTGTGACGCTGGTTTCGGGTGTCGGGGCATGTCCGGATACGCTGTGACGTGTCGCCCGCGTTCTTTCCGTTGTGTGGGCCGGCAACACTGGCTCTGGAAGGAAGAACGTTGGGTTCTGTCATCAAGAAGCGCCGCAAGCGCATGGCGAAGAAGAAGCACCGCAAGTTGCTCAAGAAGACGCGCGTGCAGCGTCGCAAGTTGGGCAAGTAAGGCCCCAAGGACTGCGTCATGGGCAGGGTCGTCCTCGTCAGTGGGGTCTCCAAGGATCTCGCTCGTACGTTCGCCACCAAGTTGGCGCACGACCCTGCCGTTGACCGGGTCATCGGGGTGGACATCGTGCCACCGCGGGGTGACCTCGGCGCAGTCCAGTTCGTCCGCGCCGACATCCGTACGCCGGTGATCGCCAAGATCATCGTCAAGGAGGATGTCGACACGGTCGTCCACATGTCCGTGGTCGCCACCCCTGGTGGGACCGGTGGCCGCGGAGCCATGAAGGAGTTCAACGTCATCGGGACGATGCAACTCCTGGCCGCCTGTCAGCGCGCGCCCGGGCTGCAGCACCTGATCGTGAAGTCGACCTCCACGGTCTACGGCGCGAGCAGTCGCGACCCTGCGATGTTCACCGAGGACATGCCAGCCAAGCGGCTGCCGCGTTCCGGCTATTCGATGGATGCCTTCGAAGTCGAAGGTTATGTGCGTGGCTTCGCGCGTCGACGTCCCGACGTCCGCGTCACCACGCTGCGCGCTGCCAACGTGATCGGGCCCGACGTCCAGAGCCCCACCACGCAGTATTTCAGACTCCCCGTGCTGCCGCGGGTGCTCGGCTTCGATCCGCGCCTGCAGTTCCTGCACCACGACGACCTGATCGACGTCCTCGAGCACGTCGTGCATCACGACGTCCCCGGCACCTTCAATGTCGCCGGTGACGGGGTCCTGATGCTGTCGCAGGCCGTACGCCGGATCGGCAGGCCCTCGCTCGCGTTGCCCGGGTTCGCGATGGGTGGCATCGGTGCCACGCTCGGAAGGGCCGGGCTCGCCGACTTCAGTCCTGAGCAGGTCGCATTCCTCACCTACGGGCGAGGCATCGACACCACCCGGATGCGCACCGAACTCGGTTTCGAGCCGAAGTTCAGCACTGCCGATGCGTTTGCCGACTTCGCTGCCTCCCTGGCGCCCGGGGTCTATTCCTCCGGCCGGCTGACCTCCCCCGACACCTACCTCGCCGGGGCCTCCGGGCTCCTTCCGTCAGGAGCAGCAGATGGGTGA
>JBEBTI010000167.1:0-7716 GCA_040393845.1 Nocardioides daejeonensis | reverse complement strand
GTACGCAACTCCAAGTTCGGGGTACATAACTTGCGGTTCGGCGCGGGGACGCGGGTGGGATCGTTACGCTGTGGGCGTGTCGAGTCCAGGTTGGTATCCAGATCCGTCCGGTCAGCCCAATTCGTTCCGCTACTGGGACGGTCAGGGGTGGAGTCAGCAGACCACTGACAACCCCTACGTACCGCCGCCCAGCCAGTGGGGCGCGCCGCCGGCCCAGCCGGCTGCACCCGAGCCTCCGACGACGCCGGAGACAACTCCGGAGCACGCGCAGCCACCGGCCCAGCCCGAGCAGCCGCAGGTTGATCCGGCCTGGGGACACACGGCCGTCGCCCCGAGCGCCGGCTCAGGCCCCGCTCAGCCCGGTGGCGACCCGGTGCAGCCCGAGGCGCCGCAGGCGCAGGGTTGGGGCCAACAGGCTGACTCCGGTCAGCAGGGTGGGTACGACGCGGGCCAGCAGGCCGCGGCGCAGGGTGGTGCGCACGGCGGCCAGCAGGGTTGGGGCCAGCAGGGCGATCCCAACCAGCAGGGTTGGGGCCAACAGGCTGACCCCGGTCAGCAAGGGGGATGGGGCCAACAGGGCGGGTACGACGCCGGACAGTACGGTGCGGCCGCCCAGGGCACCTGGGGTGCGAGCAGTCAGCCGACCCCGCCCGTCCAAGGCGGTTGGGTCGACGCCGGCGACCAGGCACCCACCCAGTTCGGCGGCGACCCCTACGCCCAGCAGGGCCAGCCGGGCTACGGCCAGGCCAACTTCGCGCAGTTCGGCGACCAGCAGTGGGCGCCCGGACCGGGGCACGGCGACGGCGGCGGAGGTTCGTCGAAGAAGGCGATGTGGATCGTGATCGCCTCAGTGGTCGCGATCGCCCTGATCGTCGGCGGCATCGTCGCCGCGATCCAGCTGACCGGAGACGACGACAAGGATTCCGACGCCAAGGGCGACACGTCGCAGACCAGCGATCCGAGCGACGAGCCCACCGACGAACCGACGGACGACCCGGGTGCGTCGCTCACCGACGAGCCGACCACGGAGGCGCCGCCGACCGACGAGCCCACCGACGAGCCGAGCGACGCCGTACCCGCGCAGCCGGCTGCCGACATCTGCACCGCCGGCGACCCCACGCTCCGTGAGACTCACCCGGAGGACGGTCGGGTGCACGGGGGTGGGTTGTCGATGCCGTCGCCCAAGGGCTACGAGCAGGCGCCGGTGGCCAACGTCTACACCTTCATGACCGACCTGATCACGCTGATGCGCGAGACGCAGGCCGAGAAGTGGATCTCCGTCTACGCACTCGGCGCGATTCCGAAGACCGCTGCCGGCAGCGACCTGCAGGCGGCTGCCGAAGCGGTGGTCGACTGCATGGCCAACTCCCCCGACTTCTACCTCGGGATGGACTCCTCGACGCCAGTCAGCAGTGAAGCCGCCACCGTGGACGGTGCCGAGGCGTGGGTCGCGCGCTACGAGATCACAGTTGCCGACCCCGAGGTCACCGCTGGTGGCGACGTGGCCCAGGTGATCGTGGTCGACACCGGTGACGACGACACCTACGGGCTGTTCGCGACCGTCGTACCGCTCGGCGACGACGCGTTGATCAAGCGGATGGACAAGGTCGCCAGCGAGCTCAGGGTCGAGTAGTACGCGTTGCCCCAGGGCCTCGCCCCGGGCTGCGACCGCGCAGTTCGAGGCGAGGCCTTCGGCGTTCCCGGTCGAGTACGGCGGCACTGGCGGGTTCGCGTGAATTCCCTGCAAGTTCGCCAGTCAGTCGTCGAAGCCCCGGGCGGCGAGGGCGTCCCCCAGTTCGTCAGCGCGGCGGAGAGCTCCGACGACCAGGGGTACGGCGACGGCGCGGGCACTGACGCCGTGACCGCGGGCCAACTGAGCCTCACGGACCTGGTCGGCCAACTCGACCATCATCGGCACCGAGCGGATCGCCAGATTGAGCATCAGTCCCACCCGTTCGGGTTCGACCCCGACCCGACGCAGCGGGCGGCACAGCCACACCACCACGTCGATCAGGTCGCTGGTGCGCGTGGTCAAGGTGACCAGGTTGGCGAGCAGCACCAGCGCCACGATCACCCCGACGATCACCGCCGCGCGCTGCCATCCGGCCACCAGCACCTGGAAGACGGTCAGCGGCACCAGCACCCACAGCAGCGGCCGGAACGACGCCCACACGACCCGCGGCGGGACCTGCGCGACGGCGTACCCGAGCAGCACCACGCCGATCGCGACCGCCGTCTCCACCGGCCGCCGCACCAGGATCGAGCCGGCGCCGGCAACCACCAGGGTCGCGAGTTTCACACCGGCCCGTTGCCGGTGCAGCAGCGAGCGTCCCGGGCGGTAGAGGCCGACCGGGCTGTTCACGCCATCAGTTCCCGGTAGTGCCCGACCGACGCGGCAGGGGCGCCGTCGAAGACCAGCCGGGTGTCGTCGAAGACCAGCACCCGGTCGAAGTCGGCGAGCAGGTCGAGATGGTGGGTGACCAGCACCACCTGCTGCGGCAGGCCGGCCACCAGCTCCGCGATCCGCTTGGTGTTGCGCAGATCGAGCAGGGTGGTCGGCTCGTCCATCACCAGTAGGTCGGGCTCGGTGACCAGGATGGAGGAGAGCGCGAGCAGTTGCTTCTGGCCGCCCGAGAGCAGGTGCGCCGGGTGGTCCGCGTGGCCGGCCAGACCATGGGCGGCGAGTACGGCGGCGACCCGCTCGGCGATCTCCGCCTTCGACAGGCCCCGGCGGCGCAGGCTGAAGGCGACGTCCTCCGCGACGGTCGGCATCACGATCTGCGAGTCGGGGTCGGTGAAACAGAAGCCGACCCGTTTGCGGATCGCCCGACCCTCGCCTGCGGTGTCGAGGCCGTCGACGGTGACGGTGCCACTGGTCGGAACCACCAACCCGTTGAGCATCCGGGCGAACGACGACTTGCCGGAGCCGTTGGCGCCGATCACCCCGATCCGTTGCTCCGTCAGACGTACGTCGACCTCGCGCAGCACCGGCCGGGGTCGCCCGGCGTACTCGTGGCTGACGCCGGAGAACTCGATCAGCATGCTTCGACCACCATCGCCACGCCCATCCCGCCGCCGGCCGCGATCGCGGCCAACCCGAGCCCGCCGCGGCCGGAGGTCACCATCTGGGTGAACAGGCGCACCGTCAACACTGCCCCGGAGGCGCCCCACGGGTGGCCCAGGGCGAGTGCGCCACCCTCGGTGCAGGTGCGGGCGGGGTCGAGCGCGAGTGCGTCGCAGCAGGCCAGCACCTGCCCGGCGAAGGCCTCGTTGAACTCGATGACGCCGACGTCGGCCAGCGTGCATCCGGCCGCCTCGAGGGCCTGGTGCACGGCCGGCACGATCCCGATGCCCGGCCGCTCGGGTGCCACACCTGCGGTGGCACTGGCGAGGATCCGTAGGCCGGGCAGGTCGAGGCGGCGCTGGGCCGCGGCGCTCACCACCGCCACCGCTGCGGCGCCGTCGCTGATGCCACACGAGTTGCCGGCCGTGATCGTGCCGCCGTCGCGGAAGGCGGCCGGGAACCGCGCCAGCCGCTGGACGGTCAACCCGGCCCGGGGGCGGTCGTCACGGCGCACTCCGGCGATCGGCACCAGTTCGGCGTCGTACTCCCCGGCCTCCTGCGCGGCCATCGCCAGGGCGTGCGAGCGCACTGCGTGGGCGTCCTGACGCTCCCGCGTGACGCCGCTCTCGGCCGCGAGCAGGTCGTTGGCCAGGCCCATGTCGAGGTCGGCGCCGGGCGGGGCGAACGGTGCCCGGGCGTAGCGCTGCGGCTCGCCGTCGCCGACCGGCGGCCACGACCGCCACGGCGCGGTGCTCGGCGACTCCGCGCCACCGGCGAGTACGACGTCCGCTCCGGTGCGGACCAGACGTGCGGCCAGGTCGACCGCGGCCAGGCCGCTGGCGCACTGGCGGTCGACGGTCACGCCGGGCACGGCCGCAGGCAGGCCGGCGGTCAGTGCGGTCAGCCGGGCGAGGTTGCCGCCCGGCCCCATGCAGTTGCCCAGCACCACGTCGTCGACCGCGCCCGGTTCGATGCCGCTGCGCTCGAGCAGCGCGGAGAGCACGGGTGCGCCGAGGTGTTCGACGGGCACGGTGGCCAGGGAGTGGCCGGCGGTGCCGATCGGGGTGCGGGCGGCGGCGACGACCACCGGCGCATCGGTGCGGTTCATGGCAGGTCCTGACGGCGGGAACGGGTCACCGCAGCGGCGACGGCGGCACGGTCGATCTTCCCGGTCGGGGTCATCGGCACGCTGGAGAGGTGGTGCCAGAGACGGGGACGTTGGGCTGGCGAGAGCAGCAGGCGGGCCTGCGCGCGAAGCGGCGCGATGTCGGCGGGATCGGCGCAGGCTGCGGCCACCACCTCGCCGAGGTCGGGATGCGGGACGCCGAACACGACCACTCCACCGGTGGCGACGGTGCCGAGCGCATGCTCGATGTCGGCGATCTGCACGGTGGCGCCGCCGGTGGTGATGCCGCCGGCGCGCCCGTGCACCTGCACCACGTCGTCGTCGACGTCACCGCGGTCGCCGACCGTCGCCCAACCGTCGGCGTCGCGGCGCAGTTGGTGCTGGGGTTCGAGATAGCCCGAACAGAGATAGGGCGAGCGCACCCACAACTCGCCGGCGCGGCTGGCCACCTCGACGCCGGGGAACGCGCGCAGCGGTCCGGGGCCGTCACGCCACGCGACGAAGGAGAGTTCGGCGGCGCCGTAGTAGTGACTCACCCGCACCCTCGCGGCCGTCGCGGCGGCGTACGTCGTGGGCGGAAGCCGGTCGCCGGCGGTGACCACGTGCGCGCCGGCCAGCGCGGTGGGGTCGTCGTGCAGGAGTCGGTGCAGGGCAGTGGGGGTGAGGTGGGCGTGGGTGGCGTCGCGCGGATCGTCGACGAGGGTGGCGCACGCCCAACGGGCGTGCACGCTGCCGAAGAGGTTGAGGGTGGCGGTGGTCGGACCGGGCACCCAGATCCGACTGTCGGCGTGGATGCCGAGCAGGTGCGAGACGGGGGCGAAGGACTGCACCCAGGAGTCGGTGGTGCGTACGACGGTGCGTGGCGCGCTCGAGGTTCCGGAGGTGCGCACGGCGAAGAGTGCGCCCCGCCGGGCTGCGTCGAAGAAGGCGCCCGCCGGGTCGTCGTGGTCGAGGAGGTGGACGGTCGCGGCCACGGTCAGACGGCGGCCTCGTGGTCGACCGGCTGACGGGTCCGACGCGGCAACAGGCCGGGTACGGCGGCGTGGACGCCCCGGGCGACGAACGCGCACAGCACGGCCTTGACCACATCACCCGGCACGAAGACCAGGGCAGCCGACGTGGCAGCCGGCAGGCTCAGGTCGGCCCGCAGCACCATGCCGGCGACACCGAGCAGGTTGAGGATCACCACGCCGCCCAGCAGATTTGCTGCGATGCCCCAGTGCAGTCGGTAGGGTGCGCCGACGAGGTGGGTGAACGCACCGACCGCGAACGCGGCGACCGGGAAGCCGACCAGGTAGCCGATCGACGGTCCGGCGAAGACGCCGAGTCCACCGCGTCCGCCGGCCAGCAACGGCAGACCGAGCGCGACCAGGGCCAGGAGGACCACGAGCACGAGGGCGCCGCGGCGCGGCCCGAGGATCGCGCCGGCCAGCATCACCCCGAGCGACTGCGCGGTGATCGGGACGGCTCCGCCGAAGGCGCTGATCGCTGGCACCAGTCCGAGTGCGGCGATGATGCCCACGAAGACGGCGATGGCCGCCATGTCACGGCTCGGACTGGACTGGGATCGCATCGAGCCTCCTGATCGGGTGCGCCGGCGGACCCGGCGCCCGCCCATCCTGACTGAACGCTGTTCAGGTGGCAACTCGAGTTGACCGGGATCACACGCCTGACGGTGCGGCGATGGCTGGTCGGCTCGGGCCTGTCGCGAAGCGCTGCAACTGACGTCTCGGCGTACCGGAGGTGCGAATTCGACGTGCTGCAACTGACGCTTCGGCGTGCTGGAAGTGCGAATTCGGCTGGGGAGGGGAGGCCCGGGCGCGCGGGGAGAGGGGCTGGGTGCGGCGAGGGGAGGGCTGGGCGGGCGGTGCGCCCGTGGTCCGCTGGATGGGGGTACGCCGTACCGTCAGCGGACGCCGCGACGCCCCGGATGGCGCGACGCGCTACCGTAATCGGCCGTGGGGCCTCGCCGGTTTGCGGCGCAGGTCATCGATGAGCAGGGAGTGGAACCGCCAGTGGCACACAAGTTGGTGATCGTGGAGTCCCCGGCCAAGGCCCGCACGATTGCGGGGTACCTCGGCAAGGGGTACGTCGTGGAGTCGTCGATCGGCCACATTCGCGACCTTCCCAACAACGCCGCCGACACCCCCGCCAAGATCAAGGACAAGGCTTGGGGGCGTCTGGCCGTCGACGTCGAGCACGACTTCACGCCCTACTACGTCGTACCGCGCGACAAGAAGAGCCACATCAAGAAGCTCAAGGACCTGCTCAAGGATGCCGACGAGCTCTACCTCGCCACCGATGAGGACCGCGAGGGTGAGGCCATCGCCTGGCATCTCCTCGACGAGTTGAAGCCGAAGAACATCCCGGTGCACCGGATGGTCTTCCACGAGATCACCAAGCCCGCGATCCAGGCCGCCGTCGAGAACCCGCGCGAGCTCGCGATGGACCTCGTCGAGGCGCAGGAGACCCGCCGCATCCTCGACCGCCTCTATGGCTACGAGGTCTCGCCGGTGCTGTGGCGCAAGGTGATGAGCGGACTCTCCGCCGGCCGTGTGCAGTCGGTGGCGACCCGCATGGTCGTCGACCGCGAGAAGGAGCGGATGGCCTTCCGCGCCGCGTCCTACTGGGACCTCGAGGGCTCCTTCGACGCCGGCAGTGGCAGGGACAACCGGATCTTCCCGGCCAAGTTGCAGAGCATCGACGACGTCCGGGTCGCGCGCGGCAGCGACTTCGGTCAGGACGGTCTGCTCAAGGCCAGCGCCCAGGGCAAGGTCGCGCACCTCGACCGGGCGCGTGCCGAAGCGTTGGTGGCGGCGCTGGCCGACACGTCGTACGACGTCCGCTCGGTGGAGTCCAAGCCCTACAAGCGATCGCCCTACGCGCCGTTCCGTACGACGACCCTCCAGCAGGAGGCCAGCCGCAAACTCGGGATGAGCTCGTCGGTGACGATGTCGGTGGCGCAGCGGCTCTATGAGAACGGCTTCATCACCTACATGCGCACCGACTCGACCACCCTCTCGGGGGCTGCGGTCGGCGCTGCGCGTGACCAGGTGCGTGAGCTGTACGGCGCGGAGTACCTCCCCGACGCCCCGCGCGTCTACGCCTCCAAGGTCAAGAACGCCCAGGAGGCGCACGAGGCGATCCGCCCGGCCGGTGACAGCTTCCGCACACCCGCCCAGACCGGGTTGACCGGCGACCAGTTCCGGCTCTATGAGCTGATCTGGATGCGCACCGTCGCCTCGCAGATGAAGGACGCGCAGGGTCAGTCGGTGACGATTCGGCTCGGTGGCGCCGCCACGAGTGGCGAGGATGTCGTCTTCTCCTCCAGCGGGCGGGTGATCACCTTCCACGGCTTCCTCAAGGCCTATGTCGAGGGCACCGACGACAACGCGGCCAGCGACGACCAGGAGACGCGTCTGCCCAACCTCGCCCAGGGCGACCGGGTCAGCGCAGCTTCGTTGCAGGCAAGTGGTCACGAGACCAAGCCCCCGGCGCGCTACACCGAGGCCACGTTGATCAAGGA
>JBEBTI010000166.1:0-7721 GCA_040393845.1 Nocardioides daejeonensis | reverse complement strand
ACGCCGGGTAGATCCGCTCCAGGTAGTAGTCGCGGTCCTCCTCGGGGATGTCGCGCGGGTCCTTGCCGCAGTCCTCGATCTTCTTGGGCACCCAGATCCGACCGTCGTTGCGCAGCGACTCCGACATCAGGGTCAGCTTCGACTGGTTCTCGCCGGTGACCGGGATGCAGGTCGGGTGGATCTGCGTGTAGCAGGGGTTGCCCATGTAGGCGCCCTTGCGGTGCGCGCGCCACGCGGCGGTGACGTTGCAGCCCATCGCATTGGTCGACAGGAAGTAGACGTTGCCGTAGCCACCTGTGGCCAGCACGACGGCGTCACCGAGGTGGGTCGCGATCTCGCCCGTGACCATGTCGCGGGTGATGATGCCCTTCGCAACGCCGTCGACGACGATCAGTTCGAGCATCTCGTGGCGCGTGTGGGTGGTGACGTTGCCGGCCGCGACCTGACGCTCAAGTGCCTGGTAGGCGCCGATCAGCAACTGCTGACCGGTCTGACCACGGGCATAGAAGGTGCGGGACACCTGCACGCCACCGAACGAACGGTTGTCGAGCAGGCCGCCGTACTCGCGGGCGAACGGGACGCCCTGGGCGACGCACTGGTCGATGATGTTGGCCGAGACCTCGGCGAGCCGGTAGGAGTTCGACTCGCGCGAGCGGAAGTCGCCCCCCTTCACCGTGTCGTAGAAGAGGCGGTAGACCGAGTCGCCGTCGTTGCGGTAGTTCTTGGCAGCGTTGATGCCGCCCTGGGCCGCGATCGAGTGCGCGCGGCGGGGGGAGTCCTGGTAGCAGAAGCTCTCCACCTGGTAGCCGGCTTCGCCCAGGGTGGCGCCGGCAGAGGCGCCGGCGAGGCCGGTGCCGACCATGATCACCTTGATCTTGCGGCGGTTGGCCGGGTTGACCAACTTGGCGTGGGACTTGCGCGCCTCCCAGCGCTCGGGCACGGGTACGTCGAGCGGCGCCTTGGTGTCGGCGATCGGGTCGCCGAGGGTGAAGAAACCCGCAGCGTCGCTCGTGGTCTGTGTAGTCGTCATGTGATGGATCAACCCTTAGTCGACGATGCCGAAGAGGATGGACAGGGGCACGAGGGCGAAGCCGCCGGCGACCAGGACCGCGATGAACACCGCCACGGTGTTGGCCGCGTTGCGGGCCCGTGCGGTGCCGGTCAGGCCCAAGGTCTGGCAGGCACTCCACACGCCGTGACGCAGGTGCATCGCGAGCGCCGCCATCGCGAGCAGGTAGATCACGGCGACCCACCACTGCTCAGGCTGGAAGGAGCTGACCACGCGCTCGTACGCCGAGTCGGGGTCACCGTTGACGTTGATCGTGTGCGTGGTCAGGTGGAGCAGGTGGAAGACCACGAAGAGAAGGAGGGCGACACCTCCCCAACGCATCGTGCGCGAGCTCAGGGTCGCCGCCACCGCCTTCTTGACGACGTACTTCTGGCTGCGGGCGCGATTGGCACGCGCCCAGAGCGTGAAGGCCGCGTAGGCGTGGCCGATGACCGAGACGAGCAGGAGCGCGCGCATGATCCACAGCAGACCTTCGTGCGGGAGCATCGGCTCCCCGAAGGTGCGCAGGTGGTGCGCGTACTCGTCGAAGGCCTCCTGGCCGGCGAAGACCTTGAGGTTGCCGTACATGTGGGCGAGCACATAGCCGATGAAGACCAGGCCGGTGACGGCCATCAGGAGCTTCAGCGCGATCGTGGACCGCGTGGACCGGCCGCCTTTGGTGAGAGTCGAGGTTGCCACGAGAGGTCAGGCTACCCCCGCTGGCGACCGATTGTGGCGGGCGGTGTCACACAAGATGTGTGAGATACGTCCGGTTACTGGCGAGTTGGCTTGTTTTTAGGGTAGCCTAATCGATATTGTCATTCGGTTTCCGCGCAGGTTCGGGTGTGCGTCCTTCGACCGGTCCGGCGACCGTCGCCGCGGCGATCGCAGTGGTGATCGGCACCGCCAGCACCAACCCGATTGCGGTGACCAGCGTGCGGGCAACCTCCGTGGCCATGGCCTCGTCGATCAGGCTGTCGTACAGGCTGCGGTCATAGACCGCCAGCAGCATCAGCACCATCAGGCCGGTGCCGGCGTAGGCGAAGACGATGGTGTAGATCGTCGAGGCGATGTGGTCGCGCCCGATCCGCATGCCACTTGCGAACAGGTCCCGTCTGGACAGGTGCGGTCCGGCCGCGCGCAGCTC
This sequence comes from Nocardioides daejeonensis, assembly GCA_040393845.1. GTDB lineage: Bacteria > Actinomycetota > Actinomycetes > Propionibacteriales > Nocardioidaceae > Nocardioides > Nocardioides daejeonensis_A. The sequence goes on along the minus strand of JBEBTI010000166.1, from coordinate 5,526 downwards.
CCAGACCGCTGACGACTGGGTGATGGTGACGTCGTTGAGCACGCCGAGGCCGGCGATCACCACCGCTGACATCAGCAGCCCCTGGAAATTGACCCCGTCGATCATGGCGGCGAGCTGGTTGGCCTCCTCGCCGGCCACTCCCGACAGGCGAGTGCTGTGGACCGCCCAGGTCCCCAGCGCCGCGGTGAACCCGATGCCGACAAGGGTGCCGGCGAGGGCGGTGCTGGTGCGGATCGACAGCCCATGGGTCAGGTAGAGGACGACGAACATGATCACCGTCGAGCCGACCAGGGCAACCCCGACGCCGGAACCTCCGGCGAACAGGGCCGGCAGCATGAACTGGCCGACCACGACCGCAGCCAGACCGAGGCCCACCAACGCGAGGATGCCGCGGACGCGAGCCACGAGCGCGACGACCACGACGAACCCGATCGCGAGCAGCCCCAACGGGGTGGTCCGCTCGACGCCGACCCAACCGAAGACCGACTCGGCGCCGTCCGGCTGGGGGATCTCGGCGATCCGGGCAGTGTCGCCGGGACGGACGCCGGACCGCGCGGGTTCGGGGCCCGCGAGAATCGCCACCCGCTCGCCCTCGGCAGCGCCTGACGACGGCACCACGGTGACCTCGTTGCAGTGGGCAGGCTGCTCCGGACGCTCCCGACTCGGCGCAGACGGATCGAAGACGATCACCGGGCACATCTCCTCGACGCCGACGACCTCGGCGTCGAGGAAGACGACGCCTTCGTCCGCATAGGCGTGGTGCTCGGGTTGGTCACCGGTGTCCGGCCACATCAGCGCCATCGCGACCAGCGCAGCCGCACCGACCGCGGCGAGGAAGGTGATCAACGCCAGACGCGGAGTGCGCGCGGTGACCAGACGGATGTCGTCGTGTCGATGTGAGCCGCCCATGCGCACATGATGCCGTGCGGCCCGGATGCTCAGGCAGCCGCGATCCGCTGGGCGAGGAAGCTGCCCAGATGATCCCCGAGCAGCTCGTCCACCGCGACCTGCCAGGTACGACGGCCGACCAGCTCATGGGCGCGCACCCCCAACTCGACGCGGTGCGGATCGGCGGCCAATGCGGCCACGGAGTCGGCGAAACCGTCGCCGTCGAAGAGCAGCCCGGTCTCGAGGTGGCGAACGATCTCGCGCGCCCCGCCAGCACGTGAGGCGACCACCGGCGTCCCGCAGGCGGCTGCGAACCGCAGGACGTGGCCGGCCGTGAGTGAGTCGCCGGGATGGACGAGCAGGTCGAGCGAGGCGATCGCGGTTGCCAGTTCGCCGCTGGCCAACTCCGGCAGGAAGGTCGCCGACGGCAGGCGAGAGCGCAGCCAGTCGCGCTGCTTGCCCTCGCCGATCACCACCGGGCGGATGCCCGGGATCGCGGCCAGGTCGCGCAGCCGTCGTACGCCGTCGCCCTTGCGCAGGGGGCCGACGTACCCGACCGTGACCGACGGCCCGCCGGGGTGGTGGGCCCGCGCCCACTTCGCGTGGAGGTGCTCGTCGCGCGCAGCGGAGGTGAAGGTGGCCGTGTCGACGCCGGGTCGCCAGAGGGTGGCTGCGACACCTGCCGCAGACAACCGCTCCCGCTGCCATTCGCTCACGCAGAGCACCAGGTCGGACCGGTTCGGCACCCGAGTCAGCCACGGCTCCACCGAGAGCCGGTCCGGCGCACCGTGCTCGACGGTGACGGTCGGGACGCCGAGACGCGTGCCGTGCTTGAGAGCCTTCGATCCGATCGCGCCGGGCGTGGCCACCACGACGACGTCACTGGCGAACTCCGAGATGGCGGTACGCACCTGCGTCCCCAACCCGTCCCAGGCCCGGACCCGCACCACGCGGCACTGACGGTAGACCGCCATCCCCGGCGCGGAAGTGATGATCTGCACGCGGTGGCCCCGGTTGACGAGCTCGTCCGCGATGTGGCGCACGGTGACGGTCGAGGCATCCACCGCCGGATGGAACGCCTCGGTGACCAGAGTGATCCGGGAGCCGGTGCCAACCTGCTGCGTGGTCATGGCACGAGTGTGGCGAGCCGAGGTGACCTGCGAGTGTCCGTGACGACAACGTCAGGTGCTGGTGTGGCATCAGTTCGGTGACCGGGTTTCCCCGGCGCAGGGGAGGGGCACGAGAGTGTCGAACATCGTGGCGCCCGGCTGTGTTGCCGTGCGCAGGAGGAGGACGACGTGACGGACCGAGTGCCGGGGCCGGGTGACCTGTTCGGTCGCTATCGCATCGAACGCCAGCTCGGCGTCGGCGGGATGGGGGTGGTCCATCTCGCCACCGACACTCGACTGGACCGGAGCGTCGCGCTCAAGCTGGTCTCCTCCCGGCTGGCGGGTGACGCCGAGTTCCTCGCCCGGTTCCACCGTGAGGCCGCGATCGTCACCCAACTCGACTCGCCGCACGTGGTGACGATCTTCGACCACGGCGACGTCGACGGGGTGCCCTACCTGGCCATGCAGTACGTCGCAGGTGGCGATCTCGGTTCGCTGCTGCGGCAGGGAGCACTGCCGGTGCGGGTCGCGGCGCAGCTCTGTGCGCAGGTCGCAGCCGCCCTCCACGACGCCCACGCTGCCGGGGTGGTGCACCGCGATGTGAAGCCCGCCAACGTGTTGCTCCGCTCCACCGACGCCGACGAGCCGTTCGTCTACCTCAGCGACTTCGGCATCGCCCGGAGCGACGGGCAGGCGTCGCTGACTCGCACCGGCGACGTGGCCGGCAGTTGGGAGTACCTCTCGCCGGAGCGCACCCGTGGCGAACCGGCCGGCCGCGCGAGTGACATCTATGCCCTCGGCTGTCTCTTCTTCGCCTGCCTTGCCGGTCGGGCGCCCTATGTCGGCTCCGACGTCGAGGTGGCGATCGCGCACGCGCAGCAGCCGGTGCCGCAGGTGCCCGGCTCCGACGCGGCCGCCGGGCGGGTCAACGCCGTACTTGCCCGGGCCCTGGCCAAGGACCCCGAGCAGCGCTACGCCAGCGCCGGTGAGTTCCGCCAGGACCTGCTTGCGCTGGCGAGCGACGGCGTCCAGCTCGAGGTGCCGGTCGCCGGAGCCACCACCGACACGGCGGTACGACGTCCCGCGGCCGGTCGCGGTCGTGGCCGCACGGCGTTGGTCGGCGCCGTGGTCGCGGCGGTCGCACTCGCCGCAGGCGGCACGTGGTGGGCGCTTTCCGGGAGCTCGGGCGGCGGGGCCGGGGCGTCCGGACCGGGGGTGATCGAAGATCCGGTCACGGGTGACTGGGACAACGACGGTATGGGTGACGTGCGGCTGACCCGGGTCTGGGCCGACGGGCCTGAGTTGAAGAGCCTGCCCCAGCAACTGTGGCACGCCAATGCAGACGCCACTGCGCTCGAAGGGCCGGTCGAGGACATGGGCCAGCGGGGCCGCAACGTCTGGTCCGGCGATGTCGACGGCGACGGCCGGCTCGACCTCGTCGAGGTGGAGGAGAGCGAGGACGAGCGGTCCGCGCGGGTCCGGACCTGGTTGGGCACCGACGACGGTCCGGGCGAGCCGCGCACCCAGCGAATCGCGGTCAACACCGAGATCTTCAACGAGACCGGTTATGGCCTCGGTGACTTCGACGGCGACGGGCGCGCCGACCTGCTGGTGCCGGTGCAGCGTCAGGAGACCTACGTCGTGCTCGCGGTCGCACTCAGCAAGGGCGAGACTTTCGACGCGCCAGTCGAGTTCAGCTGGAGAGCCACCGGTCGTGACAACACCGGCGACAAGTTCACCATCGGCGACTTCGACGGTGACGGCATCGACGACGTCGTGGCGGTGCGGGACCGGAAGACGACCGGCGTCCGGCTCAAGCCGTTCCTCTCCACCGGGGACGCCTTCTCCAAGCAGACGTTCACCGACATCGAGTTCGGCTCCTACAACCTGTGGCTGAGCAGCTACACCGCGGCGGACGTCGACGGCGACGGCGCCGACGAGCTCGTCGCGATGACGCACCTGCCGATGACGGGCAAGAAGTTCGGCGTCGGTCTGACCGTGCTGAAGTGGTCGCAGGGCTCGTTCGTCTCGCCGCGCACGTGGGCCGAGCCGGTCGAGGCGCTCGACAACTACGTGAAGTCGTCGATCGTCGCCAGCGACGTCGACGGTGACGGTCTCGACGACATCATCTCGCTCGACGGCCCCGACGAAGAGGCCGGCGGCTACGACCTGGTCTGGCACCGTTCGACCGGTGACGGCTTCGAGGAGCCCGTCGTACTTGCCTCGCCCGAGTGCCTCCGTGAGGAGTGTTCCGAGGGCGGCACGCTGCTGCGCGACATCTCCTAGGACACGCCCTAGTCCGCGCGGGAGAGCCCGTCCAGATTCGGGGGCGGGGGAAGAACCGTGGCGCGTCAAGACCTATCCTGCGACACATGACTTCTGGATCCACATCGGATCGCCTCACCCTCGCTTCAGCCGAGGACCAGCACAGTGTGGCCGACTGGGAGCAGGCCACCGCGGCCGTGCTCCGCAAGTCCGGCCGGCTGACGGAGGGCGACCCTGACTCTGCTGTGTGGGACAAACTCACCCGCACCACACTCGACGGCATCGCCGTGGCCCCGATCGGCACCCGGGACGGGGCGGCCGACGTCGCTCCGACCGGGGCGCCGGGTGCTGCGCCGTTCACCCGTGGCCGTCTGGCCGAGAAGCCGGAGATCGGCTGGGACATCCGCGCCCACTTCTCCGGTCTCGGTGCGAAGGTGCTCAACGAGGCAGCGCTGCTCGACCTCGAGAACGGCGTCAACTCGGTGTGGCTGAAGGTCGGGGGAGCGCTTGCTCCCGCTGACCTCGACGCGGCGCTGGCCGGGGTCTTCCTCGATCTGGCTCCCGTCGTCCTCGACGCGGCCGACGACCCGGTCGCCGCAGCCGAAGCACTCGTGGCAGTGATCGCCGACCGCGACGTGACCCCGGCCGACGGCACCAACCTCGGCGCCGACCCGGTTGCAGCACGGGTGCGCGGTGAGGGCGCGATCAACCTCGAGACCCTCGACGTCGTGGCCGCGCTGGCCAGGAGCGCCGGCACCCTCGGCGTCGTCGTCGACGCCACCGCCGTGCACGACCTCGGTTCCTCCGACGCCCAGGAACTCGGCTACAGCCTCGCGGTCGGGGCGGCGTACCTGCGCCGCCTGGTTGCCGCCGGCCACTCGGTCGACGAGGCACTCGCGCTGGTCGAGTTCCGCTACGCCGCCACCGACGAGCAGTTCCCGACGATCGCCAAGTTCCGCGCGGCCCGACGCCTGTGGGCCCGGGTCGCCGAGTTGTCCGGCGCGTCGGCGCAGGCCGGCGGCCAGCGTCAGCACGCGGTCACCAGCCGCCCGATGATGGCCAAGTACGACCCCTACGTGAACATGCTCCGCACCACGGTCGCCGCCTTCGCTGCCGGCGTCGGCGGTGCCGAGGCGATCACGGTGGTGCCGTTCGACACGCCGCTCGGCCAGCCGAGTGTGCTGGGCCGGCGCAACGCCCGCAACACCTCGTCGCTGCTGATCTCCGAGGCGCACGTCGCCAAGGTGGTCGACCCGGCCGGCGG
>JBEBTI010000165.1:0-7757 GCA_040393845.1 Nocardioides daejeonensis | reverse complement strand
CCGAAAAGTTGCGTCAGGTCCCCGAGGCATCGGTGAAGGCGCTCGAGGAGACCGGATTCTTCCGCCTGCTCCAGCCCAAGCGCTTCGACGGCCTGGAGGCCGATCCGGTCGACTTCTTCACCGCGGTCAAGGAGATCGCCAGCGCCGACGGCTCGACCGGCTGGATCTCGTCGGTCCTCGGCGTGCACCCATGGCAGGTGGCGCTGTTCCCCGACGAGGCCCAACAGGCCGTGTGGGGCAGCGACACCTCGACGCGCCTCTCCTCGTCGTACGCGCCGACCGGCAAGGCGGTCCTGACCGAGGGCGGCTACCAACTCTCCGGCCGCTGGTCGTTCTCGTCGGGTTCGGCGCACGCCAGCTGGGTGCTGCTCGGTGGTCTGGTCTTCAACGAGGACGGCAACGTCGTCGACTTCAAGACCTTCCTCGTGCCGCGTGACCAATACGAGATCGTCGACGTCTGGAACGTCGTCGGCCTGCGCGGCACCGGCTCCAATGACATCGTCGTGGAGGGCACCTTCGTCCCTGAGGCGTTCACCCTCGCGATGTCCGACACCGGCCGTTGCTACGGCCCGGGCCAGGCGGAGAACACCAGCAACCTCTACAAGTTGCCGTTCCACTCGCTGTTCACCACCACGATCACCACCCCGATCGTCGGCATGGCCACCGGTGCGTACGCCGAACACGTCGAGATGCAGCAGAAGCGGGTGCGAGCGGCTTACCTGGGCGAGAAGGCGTCATCCGACCCGTTCGCCGCCGTACGGATCGCGCGCGCCGGCTCGGAGATCGACGCCGCCTGGGCGCTGCTGATGCACAACATCCGCGACGAGCAGGCCTGCGTCGAGCGCGGTGAGCAGATCCCGCTGCAGACCCGCCTGCGGGTCCGGCGTGACCAGGTGCTCGGCACCCAGCGGGCGATCGACGCGATCGACGACCTCTTCGAAGCGTCGGGCGGTCGTGCCCTCGCCGAAGGCACCTACCTCCAGCGCGCCTGGCGTGACGCACACGCAGGTCGCGTGCACGCTGCCAACGACCCCGAGCGCGCGCTGAAGATGTTCGGCGACCTGGAGTTCGGTCACAAGATCGACCCGGGCATGTACTGATCCAGGCCTGGTCTCCGGTCCGCCGCGCCCTCCCGTTCCGCGGGAGGGCGCAGGCAGAGACCGTCCGTGGTCTGGAAAACTGACCTCACGCGTCGTCGACGACGCCGACACAGGGAGATGGAAATGACGATCGAGCTCAAGAGCATGGGCTATGTCCGGGTGACCTCGACCGACCTGGACCAGTGGCGCCAGTTCGCCGGCAAGGTGCTCGGCCTGATGGAGGCCCGTGGGCCGAACCCCGACCACCTCTACTACCGCATCGACGAGGTGTCCGCGCGCCTGGTGATCGTGCCCGGCGACGTCGACCGCTTCGAGACGGCCGGCTGGGAGCTCGCCGACGACAAGGCGCTGCGTGACGCCCGCGAGCACCTCAGTGCCGCGGGCGTGGCCTTCGAGGAAGGCACGAAGGAGGAGTGCGACGAGCGTCGGGTGCAGGAGCTGATCCGGTTCAGCGACCCGTGGGACAACGTCTTCGAACTCTTCCACGGCATCAGCTACGAATCCCGCCCGGCAGTCACGCCGTACGGCGCGAACTTCGTCACCGCCGACCAGGGCATGGGCCACATCGTGATCCCGGTCAACGACGACGTCGAGGCGTTGAAGTTCTACACCGAGACCCTGGGCTTCCGCCTCCGCGACTCCTTCAGCCTGCCCGGTGAGCTCGGCGGCAAGGAGCCCGGTTCGAAGATCTGGCTGCGGTTCCTCGGGATCAACCCGCGGCACCACTCGTTGGCGTTCCTGCCGTTCCCCAACGCCGACAAGTGCGTGCACATCATGCTCGAGGTCGACAAGTTGGACGACGTCGGTCGGGCGCTGGAGCGGGTCAAGAAGTACGACACGCCGCTGTCGGCCACGCTCGGGCGTCACATGAACGACGAGATGATCTCCTTCTACGTGAAGTCGCCGGCCGGGTTCGACATCGAGTTCGGCACCGAGGGTCTGCGAGTGGACGATGACCGGTGGGTCGCCCGCTCCTCGACCGCGGTCTCCTACTGGGGTCACGACTTCAGCGGCAAGAAGTGAGCTCGATGGGCGACAACCCACCGCTGCCACAGGGGATGAGCGAGGATGCACACCGCACCTGGCCACCCCAGGAGTTGATCGAGTCCTTCCTCGGCAACTTCGACTTCGAGTTCCGTCCGGGCGAACCCGCCCACGTCGGTGACTCCGCCGAGGCGCAGGCGGCGGCGCGCCGTTTCCGCGACACCTTGGGCCGCTATGCCTCGGGGGTCACCGTGGTGACGACGATGTCCGACGGCCAGCCGGTCGGCATGACGTGCCAGTCGTTCTCCAGCGTCTCTGTCTCGCCGCCGTTGGTGACCTTCCTGCCCATGAAGACGTCGCGGGCCTGGGCTCAGATCCAGCGCTCCGGCAAGTTCGCCGTCAACTTCCTGGCCGACGGTCAGGACGGGTTGTCCAACCAGATGGCCTCGCGCGGCACCGACAAGTTCGAGGGTCTCGAATGGTCCCTCAGCACCGGCGGTTCGCCGCTCTTCCCGGGCACCGTCGGCCACGTGGACTGCACGGTGTACGCCGTCCACGAGGCAGGCGACCACTACATCGTCGTCGGCCGGGTCAACGACATGGACTTCGCTGTCGACGACGACGGCCAGTCGCCTGACCCGCTGCTCTACTTCCAGGGTGGCTACCGCACCGTCCGCTGACGCGAACCCGCGCTCAGCCGCGGAACGCGGGGGGCTCCTTGGCGAGGAAGGCACGGACGCCTTCGGCGAAGTCGGGGCCGCTGTAGACCTCGCGCATCAGGGCGTCGTCGCCGGCGGGGGCGGAGTCGATGCGTTGGGAACGCTGCAGCAGTTGGCGCTTGGTGGCGCGCAGGGTGACGGGGGAGAGTACGGCGACCCGGTCGAGCAGGGCAGCCAGTTCGGCATCGAGATCGTCACTGACCGCAGCCAGGGCGCCGACGTTGAAGGCACGCTGGGCGTCGATGAGCTGCGCAGTGAGCAGCATCTGTCGGGTCAGCGACTCGCCGAAGACCGCCCGGCAGCGATAGACGATCGGCGCGGCCAGGGCGTTGCCGAGGGTCTTGGCGATCGGGTAGCCGAACCGCGAGTGCGGGGTCGCGATCCGCACGTCGCAGTGGGTGGCGACGGCCAGGCCGCCCCCGACGCACACACCGTCGACCGCGGCGACCGTGAGCTGCGGCAGGGCGTGGAGCGCCTCCAGCAACTCACGGATCCACGACTCGTAGGCCACCGCGTCAGCCTCGAGGAAGTCGGAGATCTCGTTGCCCGCCGCGAACGCCCGCCCGCCGGCGCCCCGGAGTACGACGACCCGGGTGTCATGGTCGTCGACCAACGCTGCGCAGGTCTCACGGATCTCCTCGTACATCGCCCGGGTGAACGCGTTGTGGCGCTCCGGGCGGTTGAAGGTGATCTCGAGGACGCTGCCGTCGCGCCGGACGAGCAGGTCGTCGCCCATCAGAGTGCCTCGATCGCCTCGTGGATCGACAGCGTGCGCTGCGCCGACTCGACGTGGAGGTTCTCGACCATCTTGCCGTCGTAGGTGACCACGCCGGCGCCCTTGCCGTCCTCCCACGCCTGGATCAGCCCCCGGGCCTCCTCGACGGCGGCCGGGCTGGGGGCGAAGGCGGTGTTGGCGCCCTCGACCTGGCCGGGGTGGATCAGGGTCTTGCCGTCGAAGCCCATCTGACGTCCCTGCTCGCACTCGGCCAGGAAGCCCTCGGTGTCCTTCACGTCGTTGTAGACGCCGTCGATCACGGCAATGCCCGCGGCACGACCGGCGAGCAGGATCTGGTGCAACGACGGCAGGATCGGCGCGCGGCCGGGCACGTGCGCGGCGTACAGCTCCTTGACCAGGTCGTTGGTGCCGATCACGAACGCGCCGAGACGGGGCGACCCCTGTGCGATCGCGAGCACGTCGAGCACCGCGATCGGGGTCTCGACCATGGCCCACAGCTTGGTGTGTTCGGGTGCACCGGCTGCCTCCATCGCGGCGACCAGCCGTCGCACCTCGTCGCCACTGTTGACCTTGGGTACGACGATCGCTGCCGGACCGGCCTGGCTGGCGGCCGCGATGTCCTCGTCGTGCCATGCGGTGCCGATGCCGTTGACCCGGATGGTGACGGTGCGGCGACCGTATTCACCCGAACGCACGGCTGCACATGCGGCGTCGCGAGCAGCCGGTTTGGCGTCGGGGGCGACGGCGTCCTCGAGGTCGAGGATCAGGCCGTCGCACGGGATGCTCTTCGCCTTCTCCAACGCGCGCTCGTTGGAGCTGGGCATGTAGAGGACGGAACGCAGTGGGGTGAACTCAGTCATCGCGGGGACCTTTCGGGGGAGTGGCTCAGTCGAGGGTGATCGCGTCGTACGCGGCCTTGAGGACCGGGTCGATCGCAGCGAGCTGGTCGGCGAGTTCGACCTGCACCTTGCACTGCTTCACCGAGGCGTCGTCCTCCATCTTGCCGTCGATCATCACCGCGCCGGTGCCGTCGCCCATCGCGGCGATCACCTGACGGGCGTGCTTCACGTCCTCGACACTCGGAGCGAAGACCCGGTTGGCGATCTCGATCTGCACCGGGTGCAGCGACCAGGCGCCGACACAACCGAGCAGGAAGGCGTTGCGGAACTGGTCCTCACACGCGACTGTGTCCTTGATGTCGCCGAACGGGCCCCAGTAGGGGTAGATGCCGTGCATCACGCAGGCGTCGACCATCCGCGCGATCGTGTAGTGGTAGAGATCCTGCTGGTAGCTGGTGCGCTCGGCGTCGTACTGGAAGTCGCCGGCGTCGTTGCGGGGCGCGTCCTGCCGGACCAGGTAACCCGGGTGCGGCCCGCCGACGCGGGTGGTCTTCATCCGTCGGTCGGCAGCCAGGTCGGCGGGACCGAGCGAGAGACCCTGCATTCGGGGCGACGCACCGCAGATCTCTTCGATGTTGGCCACGCCGCGAGCCGTCTCAAGGATCGCGTGCACCTGCAACGGCTTGGTGATGCCGGCCTTGGCCTCGAGCTGGGCCAGGATCCGGTCGATGTAGTGGATGTCCTCGGCACCCTGCACCTTGGGCACCATGATCACATCGAGTTTGTGCCCGATCGCAGGGATGATCGTGGTCAGGTCGTCGAGCACCCAGGGCGAGTCGAGCGAGTTGATCCGGGTCCAGAACTGCGTGGGGCCGAAGTCGACCTCTTGGCCGACCTTGACCAGGCCGAGGCGGGACTTCTCCTTGTTCTCCGCCTTGACCGCGTCCTCGAGGTTGCCGAGCAGCACGTCGGTGGTGCCGACCATGGCCGGCACCTTGGCGGCCATCTTCTCGTTGCCCGGGTCGAAGAAGTGGATCGCCCGAGACGGCCTGGCGGGGATTTCCCGGAGCGGGGCGGGTGCTCCCACGGCGAGCGGGGCGAAGAAGTCCTTGGCGGTGCGCATTGCTGCTCCTCGAGGTCGTTCCGGGCAGGCCGAACGGACCTGCCAACCCCGGAACTTAGCAGCCGGTCAGAGGGGCAGGAGCGCCCGGTGCTGGTGCGGCAGACCGAAGAGTTGGTTGAGCGACTGGGCCCGCTTGAACACCCAGGAGATGTCGTGCTCCCAGGTGATCCCGATCCCACCGTGCAACTGAACGGCCTCTCCGGCCACGTGCATCAGCGCGTCGCCGCAGTGCGACGCCGCCGACGCAGCGAGCACCTCGGCGTCCTCCGAACCGGTCGCAACGGCGAAGCCGGCCGCCCACGCGATCGACCGGGACGTCTCGACCTCGACCAGCATGTCGGCCATTCGGTGCTTGAGCGCCTGGAACGACCCGATCACGCGGCCGAACTGGATCCGTTCCTTGGAGTAGGCCACGGTCATGTCGAGCGCCCGCTGGGCCGCTCCGACCTGGAGGTTGGCGACGATCGCGGTGCCGGCCAGGTGTGCGCGGTGCAGGGCCACGGCTGCGTCGCCGCTCACCCGACGGCCGGGTACGGCGTCCAGCACCAGGTCGGCGAAGCGCAGCGTGGTGTCCATCGACGTCGCGACGCTCCACGTGGCGTCGGCCGGGTCGACCACCCACAGTTCGACGCCCTCGGCGCCGTTGGCCGCGACCAGCAGGACGCCGGCGGCGTCACCGTGCAGGACCCGCGGTGCGGTGCCGGAGAGGGTGCCGGCAGCGGCCGACACGGTGACCGGGGTGTCTTCGGGGCCGGTCATGCCGGGCCAGGCCAGTGCGGCGACCTCGCCCATCGCGATCCGCGGCAGCAGCTCACGGCACAGAGCCTCGTCGCCGGCCGCCAGCAGGGCAGCGGTGACCGTGACCGAACCCAGCAGCGGGACCGGGGCAAGTGCGTTGCCGAGCGCCTCGGCGACCACGCCGGTCTCGAACAGGGTGAAGCCGGCGCCGTCGTACTCCTCGGGCACGGCCAGCGCCGCCACCCCGATCTGCTCACAGAGCTTCGACCAGAGGTCGGCGGCGAAGCCGAGGTCGCTCTCGGTGGCAGCGCGCACGGCAGTGCTGTCGGCGAGCTTCTCGAGCATCTTGCGGACCGTGGCGGCGAGCTCCTGCTGCTCCTCGGTCAGCCCGACGTACATCAGGCCCCCTCAGAAACCAGGTTGGCGAGTACCCGGCGACGGTGCACGGTCGGGGTGCCCCAGGCAGTGACCAAGGCGCGGACCTTGGTGATCCAGATGCTCAGGTCGAGCTCCCGGGTGTAGCCGATCGCGCCGTGCACCTGCAGTGCCGCGCGTGAGGCGAGGTACGCCGCGTCGCTCGCGGCGATCTTGGCCGCCGAAACGTCGCGGGCACCGTCGACCGAGCCGAGGGTGAGCGCAGCACCGTTGACCAGCGGGCGGGCGAAGTCGAGTGCGATGCGGACGTCGGCGAGCTGGTGCTTGATCGCTTGGTAGGAGCCGATCTCGCGGCCGAACTGACGCCGCTGCTTCACGTAGGCAACGGCCTCCTCGAGCAGGCGCTCGCCAGCACCGAGCAACTGTGCCGACGTGGCCAGGACAGCTGCGTCGAACGCTGCGTCGAGATCGCCGTCGGTGGTCACCGCAGCGCCGGGAGTGACGGTGAACAGGCGACGGGTCGCATCGACGGAGTGCTTGCGTTCACCCGCCGTCGCCGCGACCAGGGCGTGGCCGTCGGTGGCGAACAGGTGCGTGGCGACGTCGGCGTCGAGGGCGTACGGCGTGTGCGGCGCAGCCTGCACCGTGGCCACGGCGCCTTCGGCGAGCTCGGCAGCAAGAGGGTTGGTGCCCAGCGCTGCGGGCAGGAACGCAGCCGCCTCGACCCACGGGCCCGGCACGCCGTGGCGACCGAGCGCCTCGAAGGCGATCACCGACTCCACGGCGGTGGCACCCATGCCGCCGGCCTCCTCGGAGACGTTGAGCGCGTTGACGCCCTGCTCGGCCAGGCGCGACCAGAGCTGCAGGCCGGCTGCCGTGTCGTCGCCAGCCCAGGCCCGAGCCGCGCCGACCGTGTCGGCGCTGGTCAGCAGCGACTCCAACGAGTGGGCGAACGCCTTCTGCTCGTCAGTCCAGGTGAACTTCACTTCCCGGCTCCCTTCGGCTGGCCCTTGGGCTCGCGGGGCAGGCCCAGGATGCGCTCCGCCACGATGTTGCGTTGGATCTCGTTGGTCCCGGCATAGATCGGACCGGAGAGGCTGAAGATGTAGCCGTCGGTCCACCGCGACTCGACCTCCGCCTTGG
>JBEBTI010000164.1:0-7787 GCA_040393845.1 Nocardioides daejeonensis | reverse complement strand
GTCTATCTGCGGACCGACGCGCCCGGCCGACCTACACCCTCATCTGGGAAGAGCCGTTTTATCCATCCATCACATCTTGCTGCCGAACTCAGCTTGCGGTGAGTGCAGGTTCGCGTGAACTTTCTGCCAGCTCGCGGTCAGAGGATGAGGCGGAGCAGGGCGGCTGTGGCGGCAGCGGCGACCACGACCACGATGAACGGCGCCCGCCGCCAGGCCAGGAGGGCGGCCACGGCGACGCCGGCGGGGCGAGCAGGGTCCGACCACTCCTTGCCGTCCGCGACCGCAGCAGTCGCACACAGTGCCACCAGGAGGACGGTGGCGCCGGTCGACATCAGGTCCTTGGTGCGCGCACTGAGTTCGGTGCGCGCATGCAGCACCGGTCCGGCAGCCCGGAAACCGAAGGTGATCGCGCCGAGGATGAACGCACAGGCGATCAGCGCAGTGGCACTGATCATGGTTGCCCCTCCGGCGCCGGCGCCGAGTCGGGTGTCTCGCGGTCCTTGGTCCGTACGACGATCAGTGCGACCAGCGCGCCGAGCACCGGGAGGCCGGAGGGCAGGAAGGGGGTCAGCAGCAGGGCGACGGCGGCGCCGAGCAGCGCTGCATTGCGGGTGTGTCGGTCGCGCAGGGCCGGCATCACCAGCGCGAGCAGCACCGCCGGGAAGGCCGCGTCGAGACCCCAGGCGTCGGTGTCCTCCAAGCCCTGACCGAGCAGTGCGCCGACCAGCGATCCGAGGTTCCAGCAGATGAAGAGTGCCGCGCCGCAGGTGAAGAAGGTGACCCGACGGCGGGCCGGATCTGGCTGTGAGAGCGCGAACGCCACCACTTCGTCGATCATCAGATAACTGCCTAGGATCGGGCGACCGCGCACGGTGTCGGCGAGCGCGAAACCGAACGGCAGATGGCGGGCAGCGACCAGTCCCGCCGCCGCAACGGCAGCGAACGGTCCAGCACCCGCCGCGAGCATGCCGGTGAACAGGAACTGGCTCGCTCCGCTGATCACCACCACCGAGAACAGGTTGGGTGCCCAGACCGGCAGCCCGACGCCGACCGTCAACGCGCCGTACGACACTCCCACCAGCGCAATCGCCAGGTTGACCACCACGATGTCACGCAACAACCCCGGACCCAACCGGTCACTGAGTCCCTGCCACGGCGCTCGCACGCCCCATGCATACCCGAGCCACGTCCCGAATGGACAGTTCCGGTGCGCCGACACGACAGGTGCAGTGGGCCGAGAGGTCACTTCCAGCGCAACGGACGGCGTCCGGGCGTACCGCCGTACCGTTCGGTAGGTTCGGTCCTGCTGCCGGAGCCGACGCGAGGAGAACCCATGAACGACTTCCACCCCGACGTGATCGTGGTCGGCGCCGGCCTCGCCGGTCTGGTCGCGACCCACGAACTGGCGAAGGCCGGCAAGCGGGTGCTGGTGCTCGACCAGGAGAACCGCAACAACCTCGGCGGGCAGGCGTTCTGGTCACTCGGCGGGCTGTTCTTCGTCGACTCCCCGGAGCAGCGTCGGATGGGCATCAAGGACTCCTACGAGCTCGCGTTGCAGGACTGGCTGGGCTCGGCCGGCTTCGACCGTCTCGACGACGAGGACGTCTGGGGCCGCCAGTGGGCGGAGGCCTACGTGCGGTTCGCCACCGAGACCAAGCGCGACTACGTCCGCGACCTCGGCATCAAGTCGCTGCCGTTCGTCGGCTGGGCCGAACGCGGCAGCGGTACGGCGACCGGGCACGGCAACTCGGTGCCGCGCTTCCACCTGATGTGGGGCACCGGCCCGGAGGTGGTGCGGATCTTCGCCGACCCCGTGCTCGAAGCGGAGCGGGCCGGTCTGGTCCGGTTCGGTTTCCGTCACCAGGTCGACGAGCTGGTCGTCGAGGACGGTCGGGCGGTCGGCGTACGCGGTTCGCTGCTCCAGGCCGACGACGCACTCGAGCGTGGCGTCGCCTCCTCACGCGAGGTGGTCGGTGACTTCGAACTGCGCGGCGGCGCGGTGGTGGTCGCCTCCGGCGGGATCGGCCACAACCACGAACTGATCCGCGCCAACTGGCCCACAGAGCGACTCGGCAAGGCACCCGAGCACCTGATCTCCGGCGTACCCGCGCACGTCGACGGCCGGATGCTCGCGATCACCGAGAGCGCCGGCGGGCGGGTCGTCAACCGCGACCGGATGTGGGCCTACACCGAAGGCATCCACAACTGGGACCCGATCTGGCCCGACCACGCGATCCGGATCATTCCGGGTCCGTCGTCGATGTGGCTCGACGCCACCGGTGAGCGGCTGCCAGCGCCCAACTTCCCGGGCTTCGACACGCTCGGCACGATGAAGGCGATCCTGGCGACCGGCCACGACTACTCGTGGTTCGTGCTGACCCAGAAGATCATCGAGAAGGAGTTCGCGCTCTCGGGCTCCGAGCAGAACCCTGACATCACCGGCAAGGACATCAAGTTCATGCTGAAGTCGCGGCTCGCCAAGGGCGCGCCCGGACCGGTCGAGAAGTTCAAGGAGCACGGCGAGGACTTCGTCGTCGCCGACAACCTCGACGACCTGGTTGCGGGGATGAACGCGATCGCCCGCGGGCCCCAGTTGTCGGTCGAGAGTCTGCGGCACCAGCTCGAGTCACGTGACCGCGAGCTCGACAACGAGTTCTCCAAGGACCTGCAACTGATGGCCATCCACAACGCCCGCCGGTCCCGCACCGACAGGTTGATCCGGGTGGCGCCGCCGCACCGCTTCCTCGACCCGGCCAACGGACCGTTGATCGCCGTACGTCTCAACATCCTGACCCGCAAGACCCTCGGCGGCCTCGAGACCAACCTCGACTCCCAGGTGATGCGGCCCGACGGCACGCCCTTCCCCGGCCTGTACGCCGCGGGTGAGGTTGCCGGGTTCGGCGGCGGCGGGGTGCACGGCTACAACGCGCTCGAGGGCACCTTCCTCGGCGGCTGCATCTTCTCCGGTCGCGCCGCCGGTCTCGCGTTGTCGGCGCCGTAGTCCGGACCGCGGATTCTTGGCCGTTCGCGGGCTCGGGGTCGAAACGGGCCGAGTCCCAGCTCGACGTACGCAACTCACAGTTCGGCGTACGCGACTCCCAGTTCGGGGTCCCCAACTCCCAGCTCGACGTACGCAACTCCCAGCTCGGGGTCCCCAACTCCCAGCTCGACGTACGCAACTCCCAGCTCGGGGTACGCAACTCACAGTTCGGGGCTCAGGCGGGGTGACCCACCTCATCCGCACCTCAGCCCACCCCAGCCCGATCTTCGTCAAGCAACTTGATCAAGTAGCTGTAATGTCGGGACGGTGACCAGACCGTCGGTTCCCCACCTCCTGCTCAAGGCCCTCCACCCCCTGCAGCGCGAACTGAACACGCAGCGCACGCTGTCGACGGGCAAGATCGGCATTCTGCGCCATCTCTGCGATGCCGGCCGGGCCACGACCGGGGAGCTGGCGGACCGGATCCAGGTCAGTCCGCAAGGCGTCTCATTGGCGACCCGCGAACTCGAACAGATGGGCCTGATCGGGCGCACCCAGGACGCCGCCGACCGTCGCAAGGTGTGGTTCGAGCTGACCGCTGCCGGACGTGAACGCTACGAGAGCGAACTTCTTGCCGGCGAGAGCTGGCTGGCGCAGGCAATCGAGACGAGGTTGACCTCGGCCGAAGCGAAGGCACTGGCGGCGGCGGTCCCCGCTCTGGCAAAACTCACCGGGGAGCTGCATGGCTGACTTCCGTTCGCGCCTGGTGCCCGCCCTCATCTACGGCGCGCTGTGCACCGCGATCGTCAGTTCGCTCGGCATGCTGCTGGTGCCATCGATCGCCGTCTCACTCGACGTTCCGGTGAGCACAGCCCAGTGGACCTTGACGATCAACCTCCTGGTCGGCGCGATCGCGACACCGGTGATGGGTCGTCTCAGCGACGGGCCGCACAAGAAGCGACTGCTGCTGATCTCGCTGCTGATCATCCTCGTCGGCTCGGTGACGGCCGCTCTGGCTCCGAACTTCGGCGTCTTCTTGATCGGTCGCGCGCTGCAGGGCCTCACCTACGGCATCGTCCCGATCACCATCGCGCTGGCCCGCCGGTACGTCGCGCCAGATCGAGTGCGGTCCGCGATCTCGACGCTGTCGGTCACCGTCGCGACCGGCATCGGCATCGGCTACCCGCTGACCGGCGTCATCGCCGGCGAAACCAATTTCCGCTGGGCGTTCTGGTTTGCCGCGGCCTTCGTCGTCAGTGCCGTCGTCGTCGTGGTCAAGGTGGTGCCGGACGGTCCGGACCAGCAAGCACCACGGCTGGCCTTCGACTACGCCGGTACGACGTTGCTCGGCTCCGGTCTCGGACTCCTCCTGCTGGCGATCAGTGAGGGCGAGAACTGGGGCTGGTCCTCGCTCAAAACCCTTGTCGCGTTGGCAATTGCGGCAGTGCTCTTCACCGCATGGGCACGCGTCGAACTGCGGTCCCCACACCCCTTGGTCAACCTTCGCGTGCTCCGCAACCGTGACGTGCTGCTGGCCAACGGCACCGCCATCGGTCTCGGCATGGCGCTCTACATCGGCCTGTCGGTGGGCAGTCTGGTGGCGCAGGCACCGGCGAGCACCGGCTATGGCATGGCGCTTCCGGTCTTCTGGGCCGGCTTCGTGATGTTTCCGCTCTCGGTCGGCAGCCTCACCGCCAACCGCGTCGTACGGCGTCTGGCCCATCGGGTCAAGATGGCCACGCTGTTGCCCGTCGGGGCAGCCTTGATGGCGCTGGCCGCGATCCTGCTCTGGGTCGCCCACACCGAACTGTGGGAGGTCCTGGTCGGCATGCTGCTCTTCGGGTTCGGGATGGGCGCCAGCTATGCGGCCATGCCGGCCCTGATCGCGAGGAGCGTGGCCGCCGAGGAGCTCGGAAGTTCCGTGAGTTTCAACCAGGTGCTCCGCACCGTGGGGAGTTCCTTCGGCACCGCGATCTGCGGTGCGCTCCTGGCCGCCAACATGGACGACCTGGGCAACCCGACCGACACCGGCATCACCGCCAGCTTCGGGGTCGGCGCGGTCCTGTGTCTCGCGGTGCTCGCCGCGCTGCTCGCGAACGCGGCGCGACGTCGTACCAGCCCGGCGTCCTGAGCCCACCAGGCTGACGCGAGTGGATCGTCAGGCGCGGGCGAGTCGGAAGACCCGGATCTCCCGATCGGTGCGCCGGGCATATTTGGCGTAGTTGGGCCAGGTCA
This sequence comes from Nocardioides daejeonensis, assembly GCA_040393845.1. Classification (GTDB taxonomy): domain Bacteria; phylum Actinomycetota; class Actinomycetes; order Propionibacteriales; family Nocardioidaceae; genus Nocardioides; species Nocardioides daejeonensis_A. The sequence continues at coordinate 2,572 of JBEBTI010000164.1, read as the reverse complement.
CGTTCATGACCGCCCACAGTTCGGCGCGCTCCGCGCCCACCGCTTCGTGCGGACGGCACCGATGCTCCCGACCACGGAAGTTCACCGTCACCTCCGACGCCGCGGCCACGTTGCCCACCCAGGCCGGCGGCTTGGGGTGCCCCCAGTTGGAACCCGCGACCAGCCAGCCGTCCTCGTGCGGCACGCAGAGCAGCGGCGTCTGGCGCGGGATCCCGCTCTTGGCGCCGCGCACGGTCAACATCAGGCCGGGCAGGGCGGCAAGCGCGACCAGTCCGACCCGGCCGCCGGTGATCCGCTGCAGGAACTTGTCGACGGCGACCAGTTGCCTGTTGATCTTCGGCAGCCACGGCTGGCTGCCGAGCGCAATCGCGATCGGCCGGACGAGGCGGGCATAGAGCTCATACACAGCCGAAAGAATAGGCGCGTTCCACACCCATCGCTGCCGAGACCCCACTCCCAGTGCCTGCGATGCTGGAAGAGGCCCCTCGGCGCACTGCACGTGGCACCTCGCCGGCTGGAAGTGGCGCCTCGGCGGTTCAGGGGCGAGCGTTGGCGACTGCCTCGGTCTCCTCGGGGGAGAGTTGCTGTTCGCTGGTCCAGGCGGTGACCGGCTTCGCATAGGTGCGGGCCTCGGAGCGGCCGTGGATCGAGGTCAGCACGACGCCGGTGCCGGCGTCGTCGAGGAGCGCCAGCGACCAACTGAGGTGTCCGCCCATGTCACCGAACGCGTCGTAGCGCACCACGGCGAGGTGTCGGAGGGCGCCGCGGCCCTCGGCTCGCAACGCGGCGACCTCGCGGCGCAGACCGATCAAGTCCTCCGGGAGGGCGTCGAGCGAGTCGCCACCACCCGTCGTACGACGTTGCCACAGCACCAGGCCGAGAGCAGCGGCGGCAACGACGAGGGCGAGGACTTCGTAGGCGGACGGCACGGGCGCCAAGCATAGGGGTTCCGCGAGCACGCGCCATCGGGGCGGGGCGACGCCCGGAAATGCAAGAGCCTGGCCGCTGCCGACGGGGGATGCGACAACGACCAGGCACCGCAAATCTAGTTCAGACCGCGTGGGCCAGACAAGTTGATCCAGATCACCTGATCGTGACCTGACGGTTGGCCAGACCCGACCGGGCTGCACGCTCGTCGGCAGTGAGTTCGTCACCCTCGGCAATCGCCGCAGCCAGGGCGGCGGAAAAGCGAGCTGCAGGCTCCTCGAGCACCTCGGCACCAGTGCCGACCGGCAGGTCCCAGACCGGCGCAAGCACTCCGTGGGCGCGGAACATTCCGACCAGGCGTGCACCCTCGGCGATCACATCCTCACCGCGTGCGTGCAGGCGGGCCAACCCTGCCAGGAGTGCGTCCTCGGGCTCGGGCATCACCCAACGCAGGTGTTCCTTCGCGCCGATCCGCGTCCAGTACGCCGCGTCGACGGACGCCAGCTTGGCCGTCGGGTTGACCGCACCGTTGGCCTGCTCGAGTGCCGCGGTCATGTCAGCACCGAGGTCGGCGACGTCGTCGACCCAGTAGCCGAAACCGTCGTGGACGGTGATCTCCAACCGCTCGTCGGCAACCAGGTCGGTGAATCGCGGACCTTCACCCGGAGCATCGGTCAGACCGACGATGCCGGAGCCGGGCTCGGCCGCGAGCGCCTTGGTCAGCACCGCACCGAGGTCGCGGGCCGGGTCACCGAAGTTGTGCTGCACCTGCAGACCCAGCCAGATGTCGCCGGACTCGCGCACCATCGCCGGCGCGGCACCCGGCAGCAGGCTGCACAACCGCACGGCGCGGTCGCTGTCGGCCAGCTTCAGCGGCGCAGTTGCGGCCGGGACGAGCTCGCGCAGGGCGATCAGGTCGCATTCGCTGGCATAGCCCTCGAACGGACGCGGCACGAACAGCGCGACCGGGCCGTCGGACGATCCGTGGCACGCCTTGTAGCGACGACCGGAGCCACACGGGCACGGTTGCCGCGGCCCGACCTCCCCGGGGGCGGTGGCGACTGGACCCTTGGTGCGTGAGCGCTTTCCCATGGCACGGGAGGCTACCGGCGCAGCAGTTCCAGCAGGTACGCCGGGCGGTCACTGATCACGGCAGACACCACTCCGAGCGCTTCGCACAGGCGCAGGTCCTCCTCGGTGTTGACCGTCCACACGTGCACTTCCCGGTCCTGCAGGTGGCGGCCCAGACCGGGATGCTCGCGAAGCTCCTTGATGCCGGGGCCGATGATCCAGTCGGGATCGACCAGCCGCCGCAGCATCGGCCAGTGGTGTGCCTTGTCGACCAACTGCACCAGTTGCAGCTTGGGCGCCAACCGTTGCATCCGCTGCATTGCGGTGTGCGAAAAGCTCATCACTCGCACCGGCGAGTCGATCCCCGACCAGCCGAACTCGTCGATCAGCGCAGCCAGTCGCCGCTCCACCAAACCTCCATAGCGCGTGGGGTGCTTGGTCTCGATCGCCAACTCGACGCGACGCGGCGCTTCGGCAACGGTTTCGAACAACTTGCGCAGGGTCAGCACCCGACGTCGCTCCGGGTCCATCATCGGCGCCTCGTCGTCGAGATCGCTCCACGGGTTCTTCCACG
>JBEBTI010000163.1:0-7960 GCA_040393845.1 Nocardioides daejeonensis | reverse complement strand
TCACTCATCGTGCTACTCCCTCGTGGGCACCCATGTCGGTGGCCAGCATGTCGTCTTCGGTCTCTCGGCGGATGATCACCCGCGCAACGCCGTCGCGGACCGCGATCACGGGCGGGCGCAGGGCGTGGTTGTAGTTGGAGGCCATCGAGCGGCAGTAGGCGCCCGTCCCGGGCACCGCCAACAGGTCGCCCGGGGCGACGTCGGCCGGCAGGAACTCGTCCTTGACCACGATGTCACCGGCCTCGCAGTGCTTGCCGACCACGCGGGCGAGCACCGGGGTCTCGTCGGAGTGCCGCGACGCCAGCGTGCAGGAGTAGTCGGCGTCGTACAGCGCGGTGCGGACGTTGTCGCTCATGCCCCCGTCGACGGAGACGTAGGTGCGCTGCGCTCCACCGTCGAGGGTGACCTGCTTGACCGTGCCGACCGTGTAGACGGTGCACATGCTCGGTCCGACGATCGCTCGGCCGGGCTCGATGGACAGGCGAGGTACGTCGATCGAGAGGCTCTCGCACTCACGTTCCACGACCGCACGCATTCCGGAGGCCAGCTCCTTGGGATCGGCCGGGTCATCCTGGGTGGTGTAGGCGATGCCGAAGCCGCCGCCGAGGTCCATCTCCGGCATCTCGACGTCGAGTTCGGCACGCACGCTCGCATGCAACGCGAGCACTCGGCGGGCGGCGACCTCGAAGCCGGAGGTGTCGAAGATCTGACTGCCGATGTGTGAGTGCAGGCCGAGCAGGCGAAGCCCCGGCACCGCGAGGATGCGCCGGACTGCCTCCATGGCGTCCCCCGAGGAGATCGAGAAGCCGAACTTCTGGTCCTCGTGCGCGGTGGCGATGAACTCGTGGGTGTGGGCCTCGACCCCGGCGGTGACGCGCACCATCACCCCGATCGGTCCTCGAGCTGCACCGGTGTCGACACCAGCGGTGATCGCGGCCAGCCGGTCGATCTCGTGGAAGGAGTCGACCACGATCCGGCCGACGCCGACCTCGACGGCCCGGGTGAGCTCGGCAGTGGTCTTGTTGTTGCCGTGGTAGCCGATCCGGGCGGGATCCACCCCGGCGCGAAGCGCGGTCGTCAGCTCGCCGTTGGAGCACACGTCGAGGCTGAGTCCTTCCTCCGCGACCCAGCCGGCCACGGTGGTGCACAGGAATGCCTTGCCGGCGTAGTAGACGTCGAAGTCGTCGAACGCATCCCGGAAGGCGCGGGCGCGGGCCCGGAAATCGTCCTCGTCCAGGACATAGGCAGCGCTGCCGTGCTCGGCCACCAGGTCGGTGAGCGCCACGCCACCGACCCGGAGCACGCCGTCGCGCTTCTCAGCGGTGCTCGACCACAGGATCGGCACCAGAGCGTTGACGTCCTCAGGGACGCTCAGCCACGCCGGACCGCGCAGCGCGCCGGCAGCGTGGGCCCAACCGGCCTCGTGGGAACCCATCAGGTCACATCCGTTCCGGTGCGGTCACGCCGAGCAGCCCGAGGCCGTTGGCAAGGACGATGCGGACTGCGGCAACCAGCACCAGACGGGCCTCGTTGACCGGTCCCGCGGGCTGGTCGCCCTGCGGCAGCATCCGACATTCACGGGTGTCGTACCACTTGTTGAACACCGCCGTGGTGTCCTCGAGGTAGCGCGCGATCCGGTGCGGCTCGCGCAGCTCCGCCGCGCTGGCGACGACTCGCGGGAACTCGGCGAGCGCCCTGAGCAGTTGCCCCTCGAGCTCGTGCGAGAGCAGGGCAGGGTCGATCTCGCCGACCAGGTCCGCCACCTCCCGCATCCCGAGGTCACGGGCGTTCTCGCTCATCCGGCAGGTGCGGGCGTGGCCGTACTGCACGTAGTAGACGGGATTGTCGTTGGAGGCCTTGGTGATCTCCGCGACGTCGAGCACCAGCGGGCTGTCTGCCGGATAGCGAGCCAGCGAATACCGCAGCGCGTCGACACCGATCTCGTCGGCCAACTCGGTGAGCGTGACGATCGTGCCGGCACGCTTGGAGAGCTTGAGCTCCTCGCCGTCGCGCAGGATCTTCACCAACTGTCCGATCAGGACACCGAGGTTGACCGCCGGGTCGTCGCCGACGCAGGCCGCCATCGCGCGCAACCGACCGACGTAGCCGTGATGGTCGGCGCCGAGCAGGTAGATGCAGTGGTCGAAGCCGCGCTCGCGCTTGTTGAGGTAGTAGGCGGTGTCGGAGGCGAAGTAGGTCAGTTCGCCATCCGACTTGATCAGCACCCGGTCCTTGTCGTCACCGAAGTCGGTGGTGCGCATCCACAGCGCGCCGTCGGACTCGAAGACGTGGCCGAGCTCCTTCAACCGTGCCAAGGTCTGCGGCACCGCACCGTCCTCGTGCAACGACAACTCTGAGAACCAGACGTCGAAGTGGGTGTTGAGGCGCTCGAGCGCTGCGCGCTGTTCGGCCAGTTGGATCTCGTAGCCCTTGGCGCGCACCGCCGTACGGCGCTCGTCGGCCGGCAGGTCGAAGATGCCCGGGCTGGCCTCCCCCACGGTGCGGGCGAGGTCGTCGATGTAGCCACCGGCGTAGCCGTCCTCCGGCTTCGGTGCGCCGGTGGCCGAGGCGATGATCGAGTCGGCGAAGTGGTTCATCTGCACGCCGCGGTCGTTGATGTAGAACTCGCTGGTCACCTCCGCGCCGGCTGCCGCGAGCACCCGGGCGACCGCGTCGCCGAGCACCGCCCAACGGGTGTGCCCCAGGTGCAGCGGACCGGTCGGGTTGGCGGAGACGAACTCGATGTTGATCCGCTGGCCGGCGAGTGCCGCATTGGAGCCGTACGTCGCCCCGGCCGAGACGACCCGTACCGCCACTTCGCCTTGGGCGCCGGCGTCGACGGTGATGTTCAGGAATCCGGGTCCGGCGATCTCGACGCCGGCGATCCCGGTTGCCGCGGCGAGGCCGTCGGCCACCAGCCGCGCGAGGTCGCGCGGATTGATGCCCGCCTTCTTGGCCAACTGCAACGCGACGTTGGTGGCGTAGTCACCGTGCCCCTTCTGGCGGGGTCGCTCGATGGTGACCTCGGAGGGTACGCCGTCGGGCAGGGTGAGGTCGCCGCGGTCGACCAGAGCGGTCAACACGTCGACGACAGCGTCGGATAGCTGGTCGGGAGTCACCTGCGTAGCCTATCGGCGACCCTCGGTTTCCTTTACGCGAGGATCAGCCGGTAGGGTTTCGACCCGCACCACTTCGGCGCATGCCTCCGTAGCTCAGGGGATAGAGCACTGGTTTCCGGTACCAGGTGCCGCAGGTTCGAATCCTGCCGGAGGCGCCATGTCACGACTGCCGCAGACAGAGGTCTGCGGCAGTCGTGATTTCCCGATCAGATCTCGCCCGGACCAGGACGCGCAGGCCCGTACGTGCAGATAACAACCGGCTCACGATAGTGTGCGCGACGCCACTTGACTCCGAATCGGCTCAACTTGCTGCACAAGGGTCACTCTTCGGCAAGAATCACACATAGCGTTGTTCTGGTCCGCTCGTTAGTCCATGTTGACATGGCACCAAGGGAGCAGGGCTCGGTGCACTGAGCTGACACACGATCACATGGGGAGAACACAGTGAAGACCTCGATGCGGCAGATGATTGCCGCCACCACCGCAGCCGCGATTGCGACGGTGGGCACGCTGGCAATGACCGCACCGGTCGACGCCGTGTCGCCCAACGACAGCAACGTGGCCGCGAAGATGGCAGCGAAGAAGAAGAACAAGAAGGCGCCGTGGTACGGCATGTCGGGCAACGCCTACGGCACGCTGATCACCGCCGGCAGCCTCGGCATCCGCTCCGACAAGACCGCGCACAGCTACGTCGGTTGCACGCTGAAGAACAAGAGCATGGACACCGCCCTGGTCGGCGCTGACGTACTCCCCAACTCGACCTTCCTCGACCTCGGCGTCGTCGACACCCGGACGATCGCGCGCAAGGGCAAGAAGGCCGTCAAGGCCGGCTTCCCCAAGGGCACCAAGGTCGCCACTCTGTCGACCGCGAAGGTCGCCGACGTCAACCTGCTCGGTGTCGGCCCGCTGAACCTGAAGTTGACCGGCCTCTCCAGCGAAGCTCGTGCTTGGGTCGACAAGAAGGGCAACTTCCAGACCAAGCACGGCTACGACATCCTCAACATCGAGGCCAACACCGGCATCGGACCGCTCGATGAGCTGCTCAACGGCTCCGACAACCCGCTCGGCACCCTGATCGACCTGCTGGTCGACGGTGTGGTCAAGGACGTCATCATCGACCAGGTCGTCAACGGCGTGCTCAAGGTCGCCGGCCTCGGTGAGATCCGGTTGGGCAAGTCCTACGGCAAGAAGAAGGCCAAGCAGGCCTGGTCCAACGCGGTCGTCCTGGAGGTGCGCCTCTATGGTCTGGACCGGATCAAGAGCGCCGATGACATCACGGTCAAGCTCGGCCACTCGCGTGCCCGGGTGATCAAGAGCCTGAAGCCCGGTCGCTTCAGCGGCTACGCCACCGGCATCCAGGCCGAACTGCTCGACGGCGTGCTGCAGACTGCTCGCCTCGGCCACCAGCCCCTGCAGTGCGAGGGCACCGACGGCAAGTGGATCAAGGAAGGCATCGCGGGGGTCGACCTGCTCGGCCTCGGCCTGGTCAAGGTCGACGGCGTCTACACCGAGGTGCTCGGCAAGGGCCACAAGCAGGCCAAGGGCCGCGCCGCATCGCGCGCCGAGGTCGCCAAGATCGTCGTCGGCGGTGAGAACGGCCTGGTGATCAACGCGATCTCCAGCAAGGCCGTGGTCACCCGCAACCGCGGCGGCAAGTTGAAGCGGAAGACCGAGGTCAACCTCGGAGACATCTTCCTCGGCGGCAACCAGATCGACCTCGACCAGCTGCTCGACCCCGTGCTCAGCGGCCTCGACAGCGTGCTGTCGGCCATCGGCATCGCCAGCGTGAAGACTGAGGTCGTGAAGAAGGACAAGAACGGCGTCAACGTGATCGGAGTTCAGATCAAGTTGCTCGACGGCAAGGGCGCTGACATCCGGATCGGCGACGTCCGGGCCGGCATCCGGAAGTGACCCACAGCTAGGCACGACAGAAGGGGCGGTCCGGATCCGGACCGCCCCTTTCTGCGTCTTCCTCAGGTGTCGAACACCACGGCTCAGCAGTCGTCGAGCACCGCGTCACGACGCGCGTCGTTGCCCCAGGCCCGCGCCTGACTGGTGCTGGGCACCACCACGCTGGCACCGCCGATGGTGGCGAACCCGCCGACCAGCACGCAGCCGGTGATCTTGCGGGGGTCCACCGCAGCCACTGCCCGGGCCAGCTCGAAGGCGTCGCCCGGTGAGATCTGGGCGTCCATGTGCCGCAGCAGTGCGACCACACCCCGATCGAGGAAACCCGGCCGGTCGACATTGGCGGCCAGCTTGCGCTGGATCGCCGCGAGCACCTCCTGTTGGTTGGCAGAGCGGTCGAAGTCGCCGCGCGGAAGCGCCTTGCGAACGCGGGCGAAGTGCAGTGCGCCATAACCGAAGAGGCGGTTCTCCCCCTGCCTGAAGCCCTCGGGCCGCAGATAGGGGTCGGAGAACGCGAACCTGCTGTCCACCGTGATCCCGCCGATCGCGTCGACCATGTGCCGCAGCCCCCAGAAGCTGCTCACCATCACGTAGTCGGGTTCGATCCCGACCAGGTCTTCCACGGTGCGCGCCATCAGGTCGGGACCGCCGAAGAAGAGCGCGGCATTGATCCGGTTGGACCCGCGCCCGGGAATCGCCACCCAGGAGTCACGAGCGATGCCGATCGAGGTGGCCGCACCGGTGCGAGTGTTGATCCCGACCAGTTGGATCGCATCAGCGCGACTGCGGACGACGTCCTCCCCCATCCGGGCGTCCGAACCGAGCGCGAGGATCCACACCACCTCGGGGCTGAGGTCCACACCGTGGCTCCGCTCGACCTTGACCAGAGCCGTGTCCGTGGGCAACACGGCCGAGTCGGGCACTGCCAACAGGGCGGCCCCGAGGACGCCGGCCAGCGCAGCACGTCGCATCCACCGGAGCCCGAGCCGTCTGCTTCCATTGTGCTTCACTTCTGACGTCCTCTCTGTGCACGTGCGACGTCGTACTCGAAGACCTGCCAGCCGGCCTTCACCGGCACCAGCGCGAGGCGACCACGCACCACGACGGTGCGGGCGGCCTGCCCAGTGGTGTCGAGCACCAGGCGGAATCGGGCCGTCGCACCGACCGCCTTGCCGCGGACGGCGAGCAGATCGACTGTGACGTTGCGCACCCGTGGCTGTACGCCGTCGATCCGGTCCCCGAGGCGTGCGTTGCTGGTCAGGTCCCGATCGCGTCGCGCCTGCTTCGCCAGTCCGGGCCGAAACCCGGGCCACTCGAAGTCGTCGCGCGGATAGTCGCCCAGGTACGCCGCCTCGTGCCAGGCGTCCACAACGGCAGCCACGTCGGCCGCCGCACGATCCGCCTCGCCCCGGCCCAACTTGCCGGTCACCCGGCCGGTGCGCACCAGCGTCTCCAAGGCGTGCTGCTGCCCGGCCGAGGGCGTCGGACCCTCTGCCGGCGGGTCGTCCTCGGTGCCGCTGCAGGCCCCGAGAACCAGCACCGAAAATAGGATCGGCGCGACTCGGCGAGCGACGTTCCGTGGCCGTTGTGTCATCGCGGAAGGCCCTCCCTCTGATCTGAGGTGTCCCACCTTGCCCGACATGTGCGACCGGGGTCCGCATTTGAACCACGGTGGGTCTAGCCTTGACCCTTGACACCCACTCATCAGCTGCATGCGGAAGAGGCGAACCTAGAAGTGGCTGAGTCTTCTCAGAACAACCCCTTGTCGGACTTCGGGGCCAACGAATGGCTGGTCGACGAGATGTTTGACCAATACCGACAAGATCCCAGCAAGGTGAGCGCGGAGTGGCGCGCGCACTTCGAGGCGCAGGGCCGCTCCAACGGCGCCCCCGCCGCCCCCGCCGCCGCCACGCCTCCGGCGGCGAGCGCACCACCCAAGCAGACCGCGACCAAGCAGGCCGCTGCCACGCCGGCACCCGTGGCCAAGCCACGCCCGGTCAGCAAGGCCGCTGAACCCGCCAAGGGCACCTCGAGCCCGGAGCCGCGGGAACCCAAGACGTCGGCGTCCTCGACGCCCACCGACGGTCCGTCGCACACGCCGTTGCGCGGCATCGCTGCCGCGACGGCGAAGAACATGGACACCTCGCTGACCGTGCCCACCGCCACGTCGGTGCGCAACCTCCCGGTGAAGCTGTTGTGGGACAACCGCACGGTCATCAACAACCACCTCAAGCGTGCCCGCGGGGGCAAGGTCTCGTTCACCCACCTGATCGGCTACGCCCTGGTCCGGGCGATCCGTTCGATGCCGGAGATGAACAACACCTACGCCGAGATCGACGGCAAGCCGACCATGGTGAGCCCGGCCCACGTGAACCTCGGCCTGGCGATCGACCAGCAGAAGAAGGACGGCACCCGCCAGCTCGTCGCGCCTTCCATCAAGGGTTGCGAGACGATGGACTTCGCGGCCTTCTGGACCGCCTACGAGGAGATCGTCGTCAAGGCGCGCGACAACAAACTCGGTGTCGACGACTACGCCGGCACCACGATTTCGCTGACCAACGTCGGTGGCCTCGGCACCAGCCACTCGGTACCGCGCCTGATGGCCGGCCAAGCCGCGATCTTCGGCGTCGGCTCGATGGAGTACCCGCCCGAATACCAAGGTGCCTCCGAGGAGACACTGACCCGCAACGCGGTCAGCAAGATCCTGACGATCACCTCGACCTACGACCACCGTGTGATCCAGGGCGCCCAGTCGGGCGAGTTCCTGCGTCAGGTCCACCAACTGCTGCTGGGCGCGGACGGATTCTACGACGAGATCTTCGCCAGCCTCCGGATCCCCTACCAGCCGATCCGCTGGGGTTCCGACATCGCCACCAGCCACGACGACGACATCTCCAAGCAGGCACGGATCCTCGAGCTGATCCACGCCTACC
>JBEBTI010000162.1:0-7968 GCA_040393845.1 Nocardioides daejeonensis | reverse complement strand
CCGAGGCGTCGAAGGAGCAGGTGAGGTCGCTGCACGACACGGTGAAGGAGGCATGCGGTGCCTGGTTGGGTCCCGACCCGCCGCCCTGGGCGTCCTGGAAGAGGAAGTAGGCACGACCGCTCCAGTTGACCCCGTCGGCGCCCGGCCCGGAGACCACTGAGGCGGTGCCCGCCACCGGCGCACCCGCCTGCGCCCCGTGCGCCCAGTCCATCGCGCGCAGGTTGCCGTCGGCGGTGGCCCAGTAGAGCGTCGTGCCCGTGCCGAACATGCCCCGCACCTGCGCGAAGTCGATGCCGGCGACATTGGCCGCGGCCACCAGGCGCTTGGCCCCGACCACCCCACTCTCAGCGGTGAAGTAGCGATAGAAGAGCTGGCTGGACCCTGAGCGGGTGAAGTAGAGACGCCCCGAGTCGTAGAAGAGGCCGGTCATCGCCGCAACGTCATCGCGCCAATCGGTGAACGGCACCACCTGCTCGGAGCCGTCGACGGCTTCTGCGGGGCCGTACGCCGTGCCGTCGAAGCTGCGACGCACGAAGCTGCCGTCGGAGTTGGCCAGGTAGAGCGAGCCGTTGAGCATGAACGCGCCCCTGACGGTGCTCCAGTCGACGGATCCGGCAGGTACCTCCTGGGCCGTCCCCACGGTGCTGGTGGTCATCGGGCGCTTGGTGATCACGCCGGGGGCCGCACCGGGGACATCGGTGCGCACGATCTCGAGCCCGCTGATCATCGGGTTCTCCACCAGGTGGAACAGGTCGATGTCGACGTTGCCGTCGCTGGTGATGGCGAACTCGCGCATCGTGCCACGGTTGTGGCCCACCGCTGCCGTCACGTCGAAGTCGTTGAGCACGCGGGTGCCGTCGACGTCGACGTGGAACCGTCGCTGGCCCGGTGTGGCGGTGCAGTCGCACCGATTCGCGAAGAAGAGGCGCACCTTGATCGGCGTACCGGACGCCACCGGGAAGTCCCACTCCTGCTCGGGCGCGGTGTCCGAGTCCCACAGCTCGTCGTCGAAGATCGCGGAGGGCGTGCCCGCGGCAACAGTGGCATCGACCGATCCGACCGCGGCGTAGCCGGCCCGGTTCTGCCCGCCGTTGTGTCGGAGGGACGGGGAGAGCGCGGTGTCCGACGCCCAGGCCGGGCCCACCGGCACGTCGATCTGCGGACCTGCGGCATTGACCCGGTACAACACGCTCGGGTCGGGCACATTGCCGGCGTTGCCGACGGAGTAGACGTCGTTGGGCAGTTGCGGCGTCGTCACCGCCGGGAAGGATGTCCCGTCGGGCCGTAGGCGCGCGATCCGACTCTTCAGCTGCCAGTTGCCGATGCGGTCGGTGTCCGATGCCACCCAGAGCCCGTCGGCGGTGTGCAGGAAGTCGAAGACGCCGACGCCCTTGGTGCGACCGGGGTTCCACGAGTAGGGCAGGCCGTTGAGCGGGTCGAGGGCAGCGATCCCCTCGCGCGCCACCGCACCCTGACCGGCGGCGTCACCTCGGAAGGCATTGTTCTGCCACCGGAAGTGGCCGCCGACGTAGACGGCCGACCCGGTGACCTCGACGCCGTACGTCGTGTCGCCGCCGGTGTAGTTGACCCACGAGGGCTGCACGTCGGCTCCGCTGGCTGCGGTCTCGAATCGCGCGGTGGTGTCACACGGCCCGTTGCTGCCACCGTAGGCACCGGTGGTGGAGACCACGAAGAAGTCGCCGGCCGGCGAGAAGTCGACGTCACGCATGTAGCTGTCGAACGACTGCGAGCAGGCCTGGAGGTAGAAGCCGGTGCGGAATGTTGACGGCACCGCCGAGGTTCCGGACGTGTCCAACATCAGCAACTGGTGGTTGACGATTCCGTCGAGGGTGTCGAAGTTGCCCACCGCGACCAGCCGGTCGCCGTCGGGGGCCAGGTCGAACTTGAGCACCTGCGTGCTGCCGTCGTTGTGGTTGCCGGCCACGTCTCGGGTCATGAAGCTGGTGCGCGCGCCCGTGGTCGGGTCCAAGGTGGCCAGGGCGCGCTGCGCACCGCCACCCACGTGGGTGAATGCACCGCCGATCCACAGCCGGCCGTCGACCAGTGCCATGTCACGGATCTGTCCGGTGACGGTGCCGGCGTTGAAGGTCGACACCACCGCGCCGTCGGAGATCCGCACCCGCGCAACGCGAGAGCGGGCCACGCCGCCGATGCTGGTGAAGTTGCCCGCGACATAGACGGTCTGGCCGTCGCCGGCATCCACCACCTTCTGCACCGCACCATTGGGACTGGGCACGAAGGACGTGCTGATCTGGCCCGTCTGCGCGTTGAACGCCAACAGGTTTGCGCGGGCCAAGGTGGTCTGGGACGAGTCGTTGCGGGCACTGGAGAACGTGCCGCCGAGCAGCATCGTGTTGCCGACCTGGGTCACCGAGAGCACCCGGCCGTCGAGCACGTGGGGCGTGCCGCTGGCCGCGACCTCACTGACCAGGCTGCCGGCCGGTGACGGAACGGCCGTGGCCGGTGCGGCCAGGGCGCCAGCGGCAAGAATCGTGGCCGATACGGCCAACACGAGGTGGAACCTGCGCATCGTGGGAACCCTTCTCCGACCTGGTGTCCCGAGTGTCCGGACAGTCGGACGCTAAATCCCGAACTGGCACCGGTGGCGGTCCGTGACCCCAACTTCCCTCATATCGGTGATCCCTGGAACAGGAACCGGACGCGGCCCTCCCCTGCCGTGCAGCCACACGGGTCACGTCGGCGCGTCTGCGCAGCGAGGCGAGCGGCCTGCGCCGTACGCCTCCACTCGACCGACCACGACGAGCCGTCGGCTGCTCGCCAGTGCACCCTGCGGTCGACGAGCAGGAGGGAGGTGGCGCCGCGCAGGTCGACGCCACCGGCGTTCGCGACCAGCCGACGGGCACCGACGGTGCCGCTGGATGCCGTGAAGTAGCGGTAGTACAACGAGGAGCGTCCCCGCAGCGTGTAGTAGATCCGGCCGTTGTCGTGGAACATCCCGGTGAGGCGTTGCAGGTCGTGCCGCCAACCCGCCGGTGGACGGCCCTGACCGGAAGGCGTCACCCGCGCGGCAGGCCCGAATGCGAATCCGTCGAACGACCTGCGCACCAGCACCGGGCGCGAGCCCACCAGGAACAGCACGCCGTTGATCATGAAGGCGGCACGGACACCTTCCGGGGCTCCGGTGACGTCCCCGGAAGCCGCATCCGGGCTCGGACCGGCCCAGTCCCGCCGCGACCAGGTCCCGGGCGATTCCGTGCTGCTCCACAGCACCGCTGGCAGGGCCGGTGAGGGCTCACCCGGCAGGACCGTGGTGCCGGGCCGCATCCTGGCCACGCGGCTGCGCAGCTGCCAGTTGATCCGGTCGGTGTCGGAGGCCACCCACAGGCCGTCCACCGCGTCGAGGAAGTCGAACACCCCGACCCCCAGGGTGCGACCCGGATTCCAGTCCAGTGGCAGGCCGTTGCGGGGGTCGAGTGCGGCAATACCTTGTCTGGGCACGGCTCCCGGGCCGGGACGATCCCGTCCGAATGGATTGTTCTGCCACCGGAAGTGGCCGCCCACGTAGATGGCCCCGGCGGTCACCTCGACGGCGTACGTCGTGTCACCACCGGTGTGTGCGACCCATGAGGGGCGGACCCGGTTCGCGTCCGTGCCGATCTCGAAGCGGGCCGTGGTGTCACAGGCGCGCTTCGGCCCACGAGCGCCACCAGTGGTGCTCGCCACGAAGAACGTGCCGTCCGGTGAGACGTCGACGTCCCGTAGATAGGTGTTGTTGACCGCGCTGCACCGAGCCGCGTAGAACCTGGTCCTCCAGCGTGCCACCGTGGCCTGCCGACGCGTGAGGTCCAACACCGCAACCTGACGTCGGGGCGCACCCGCGACCTTGCGGAAGTTGCCGACCATGACCAGCCGTCCGCTCCGGACAGAGACGTCGATCTTCAACACCTGCGTGTGACCGCCGTGATGACGCCCGGCCACGTGCAGCTTCATGAAGCGGTCCCGGCCCCCGGTGTCCGGGTCGAGCGCGGCCAGGGCCCGCTGTGCCGTTCCGGCGATGTGGGTGAAGGCACCGGCAACCCACAGGCGTCCGCCCACCAACTGGAGGTCGCGCACCTGACCCGCCACCTTGCCGGCGTCGAAGGCGCGCACCACGGACCCGTCACGAATCCGCACCCGCGCGAGGTTCTGGCGACGCACGCCACCGATCCGGGTGAAGTCCCCGGCGACATAGACGGTGCGACCGTCGCCGGCGTCCAGCACCTTGTTGACGACGCCGTTGGGATGGGGTCGGAAGCGTCGGTGGATGCGCCCATCGGTGCTGTCGAAGGAGAGCAGGTTTGCCCGTCGGAACTTGCGGCGCGCATCTGCACTGCGCGCACGGGAGAAGTCACCCCCGAGCAACATCGTGGTGTCGATCAGGGCCAGTGAGTTGACCCTCCCGTCGAGGACGTGGGGAGTGCCCGTCGTGGCAACCTCCCCGACCAACGGACCGCCGCCCTCGTCCGTCGACGCAGCGCGCGCGGTGTGCCCGAGGCAGAGCAGCCCGGCGAGGACCAGCACCAGCAGCCGCGTGAGCATGCCAGCACCGTAGGTCGGACGACAGGACGCCCTACCTCATGCAGGTGAAGATCACTGATATCGGTGAGGCCCATCGACGTCGGACGAGGTTGCCTTGTGGGCATGGGGTCCACGACGTCGACGGCTGCGCGCACGCGTCTGGTCGCGCTCCTGCTCGTGTGGGGTTGCCCGCTGTGGTGGGCACTCGGGGTGCTCGGCCTCGTGCCCCTGATCGGTGCCGCACTCGCCGCCGCGCAGCTCCTGCGTGGTCGGCACCGCGTGCACCTGCCGAGCGGGATCACCTGGTGGCTGCTGTTCCTGGCCGTCGTCGCGATGGGCGTACTGGTACTGGCGGTGGATGCCCCGGGCGCCGCCTCCGGAGGCGATGGATTCGGCCGGCTGCTGGTCTTCGGCTACCGGCTCAGTTGGTACACGGCAGTGACGATCCTTCTTGTCTGGTTGGGGAATGCCAGTCGCGAGGTGGTCTCGGACCGCTTCGTCCTCGGCCTCGTCGGCGGACTGTTCGTGGTCGCCACGGCCGGTGGGTTCGTCGGCCTGCTCGCGCCGCACTTCGAGTTCACCTCGGCGCTGGAGGCAGCACTGCCGGGCGGCCTGCGGACCAACTCGTTCGTGCGTTCGCTGGTGCACCCCGAGGCCGCCGACGTCCAACAGGTGCTGGGGCGGGCCGAGGCGCGGCCCAAGGCCCCGTTTGCCTTCACCAACACCTGGGGCAGTGTCATTGCCCTCTCCGGGGTCTTCCTCGTCGCGTGGGCGCACCACCGTGGGCTGGCCGCGAGGGTGGGGGTTGCCGTCGTGTTCGCTGCAGCGACCGTGCCCGTGGTCTTCTCGCTCAACCGAGGCCTGTGGACCTGCGTGGCGCTCGGCGTCGTCGGCGCCGCACTGATCGTCGTACGTCGTGGGCGCCTCGACCACCTGCTGGTCGGCGGTCTGGTCACAGCAGTGCTGGCGCTCGCCCTGGCCGGACCGCTCGTCGCGACGGTGCAGGAGCGCTTCGAGCACCAGCACAGCAATGACCGGCGTGGGAGCCTCGCCTCGGCGACGGTGGCGTCGGTCACCGAAGGCTCTCCGGTGGTCGGCTTCGGCACCACCCGCGACGTACAGGGCAGCTTTGCCTCGATCTCGGGCGGCGCCACTCCGGGGTGTCCGGCCTGCGGCGTCCCTCCACTCGGCACCCAGGGCCACCTCTGGCTGGTGCTGTTCTCGCAGGGCTGGTTGGGCTTGATGATGTTCTGCGGCTTCTTCGCCACCGCGATCCGTCGTTGCTGGCGATGTCGCACCCCCAACGAGACCGTCGCGCTCTTCGTGCTGGGATTCTTCGCCGTCCAGGTCTTTGTCTATGACACCTTGGGCCTTCCTCTGCTGTTGGTGATGTTGGCGATCGGCCTGGTGTGGCGCGAGCAGCGTGAGCAGACCACGACAGGTGCCGGGTGGACAGTCGCTCAGTTGATGGAGCGCGCCCGCCGGGGCGCCCCGGTGGCCATGGTGCTGGCCTCGCTCGGCCTCGGCGTCGGCTGGTGGAGCGGGGTCGTCGGGGATCGTCCGGAGCAGCGCACCGAGGTGCGGCTGGCCCTCACCACACCGGTCGACCCCTATTCCCCCACCGTGATCGGAGACCTGGTCGAGCGTGGTGACGCCGATCGCCGCGATCTGCGGATCACGATCGACACCGAGGCCGCACTGCTGCTGTCGGAGCAGACCTTGGCCGAGGCGGTCACCCTGACCGACGACCCACGCCACACGCCGACGCCACAGGACCTGCGCGACACGATCAGCCTGCGTGCCGAGCCGCTCACCCAGATCCTGGTGCTCACCGTGCGCGCTCCCGACGCCCAGGAGTCACATGACCGTGCGCTCGCCGTCGCAGCGGCCTACCTGACCGCACGCCAGGACTGGGTGGAGCATCGTCGCGGCGACCTGTTGGCCCGTCTGCACGACGACCTGCGCCGGGTGCTGCCGACCGATCCGACCACGGCCACCTTGCTGCTGCGCCTCAACACCGTCGACCGGCGACTGCGCGCCGACGCGCCGAGCGTCGGCCGCGTGGTCAACGTCTCCGGTCCTGAACCAGTGGCACACCAACGTGCGGTCCGCAGCACCAGCGGACTGGCGCTCGGACTGGTGTGCGCAATCGGTGCCGGGCGACTGCTGCACACACCCACACCTCACCGAAGGAGAAGGCGATGACGACCACCGGGGCTCCCCCTCCACGCATGATCTGGGCGAGGGTGGCAGTCGACCCCCTGGCCGAGCCGTTGTCGCGCTGGCTCGCGATCCGGCCGTCGGTGACACCCAACCGCGTGACGGCGTTGGCTGCGTGCCTCTCGCTCGGAGCGGCGGCCTGCTTCGCCAGCGGACAGGTGCGGTGGGGAGGCGCGCTCTTTCTCTTCCGCTATTTCTTCGACTGTGTCGACGGCATGGTGGCGCGCCACCAGGGCAGCGGTTCGCAGGCCGGGGCGGCATTCGACCTCACCTCCGACGTGGTCGGCATCCATCTGGTCGCCGCCGCACTCGGCTGGCACCTCGTGGAAACCGGAAAGATGTCTCCGGCTGTCGCGGTCGGGCTGCTGGCCGCGATCGGCGTCTACAACTGGTCGCTCTCTCAGCGCAAGATGCTGGCCACAGCGGCCGGACGCGGCGACGGCGGCGTCGACCACCAGTGGCACACCGACCTGCCGATCCTGCGGCAGTGGGTCGCCTACGCCGCGCGGATCCGGATGGCGGCCTTCCCGTGGGTGCTCGAGGTGGAGATCGTCCTGCTCGGGCTGGGGCCGTTGTTGGCTCCCGGCCTGCTGCCGTGGATCGTGCCGGCCGGCACGGCGGCGTACGTCGGGTTCGGCATCGTCAACGTGGCTCGGACCCAACGCCTGGCACAGGGCCTCGACTGTCATGGCTGAGCCCGATCTGGTCGATGTCGACGTGGTGGTGGCCACCCGCAACCGGCCCGCGTTGCTGGCCCAGGCGATGACCGCAATCCGCGCCCAGGACCACCCCGGGCGGGTGATCACGCACGTCGTCTTCGACCAGTCACTCCCCGACCCGACCCTGGCCTCCGACGATCCGATGCGGCCAATCGTCGTCCACACCAACCGACGCAGCCCGGGACTTGCCGGAGCCCGCAACACCGGCATCCTCGCCGGCTCCGCACCGTGGGTGGCGTTCTGCGACGACGACGACCTGTGGCTGCCGCACAAGCTCAGCAGCCAGTTGGCAGTGCTGGCCCGCACCGGCGCCGACACGGCCGTTTCCGGGATCATCGTCGAGTACGGCGACCACGCAGCCGTGCGGGTGCCCGACCCCGCTGCCCTCGGGTTGGCCAATCTGGTCAGGAACCGCGTGATGGAGGCCCACCCGTCCACGGTGACGGTGCGTCGTACCGCGTTGGTGGACTCGATCGGGCTGGTCGACGAG
>JBEBTI010000161.1:0-8018 GCA_040393845.1 Nocardioides daejeonensis | reverse complement strand
GTCGACCACGCCGCTGGAGGAATCTTTGCCCATGGCGGCGCCTCCCAGCACATGTGCGGTGACCGACAGGCCGCCCCCCGCGTCGCCCAGCAGGTTGAGCGCTCGGCCGCCCGACGACGCGGCGAATGCTTGGGTGGCGGCGTTGGCGAGCGGCAGGTTGCTGGGTGGACGCACGCCGTCCACCACATGCGAGCGGAGCCCTTTGCGCCACGGAAGCCACGGTGAGCGGCGCAGGCGCAGCGCCAACTCGCTGTCGAGTTGCTGCATGGTGGTGAGGACGGTGAGACGGCGCAGGAAGTCCTTGGCCGCCATCAACTTGAGCTGCGCGCCGGGGCGGCGCAAGAGCTGAGCAAGCACACGCCGGGCGCGGCGGGCGGGAAGGTCGTCGTCGACCAGCGGCCCCACCTGGGCACGCATGTGCCAGCCGCCCATGTAGCGGTTGAGGGTCGTGTGGGTCTTATCGTCCGGGTGGAAGTCGCTCGAGATGGTCGGCCCATGGGAGAAGTCGTCGCCTGGGGGTTGGAGGATCGCGGTGATCGCCTCCGAGTTCGTCCGCACGCCCTCGCCCAGGCGTGATGACACGTGGGGCAACGAGCCGGAGACGTCTCGACAGCGCTGCAGGAGGTCGAGCGTGCCCAGTACGCCGCCCGCCAGAACCACCCGTCGGGCGGTGATGGTCTTCCTGGGGGTGCGGCGGCGCCACGGGTGCCTGCTGCGCACGACATAGCCACCGCCGGGAAGCGGGGCAATCGCGTCGACCTGGTGCTCAGGTCGAATCTCGGCGCCCCTGGCCTCGGCGAGGTGCAGGTAGTTGCGGGTCAGCTGGTTCTTGGCGCCGTAGGGGCAGCCGAGCAGACATTCACCGCACAGTCGGCAGCCCGTGCGTTCGGGCCCTGCGCCGTCGAAGAACGGGTCGGCCACGGTCTCGCCCGGGCGGCCGAAGTGGATCGCCACTGGCACGGGCCCAAAGCTCGACTCCACGCCCAGCGAGCGGGCGGCCTGGCGCAGGTGCTCATCCATGGGACCGGAGTGCGGGCAGGTGGCCCGCCCCAGCATCCGAGCCGCGCGGTCGAAGTGGGCAGGCATCTCGCCTTCCCAGTCGACGCCGAGGTCAGTCATGGCCGGGCTGCGCAGGAAGTCGGTGCCGGGCTCGAGCAGGACCCCGGCCCACACAATGGAGCCTCCACCCACGCCGGAGGCGCCGATGACGGCCATGTGCTTGAAGATTCGTTGCCAGAAGAAGCCACGCATGCCGACACTCGGTTGCCACAAGTAGGCACGAGGGTCCTTCCGGGCACGCAGCAGATCCTCGTCGCTCAAGCGCCGACCCTGCTCCAGGACGACGACCCGGTGGCCCGCCTCGGTCAGGCGGAGAGCGGTGACTGCGCCGCCGAAACCGCTGCCAATCACGACCACATCAGCGTCGTACGAGTCCTGCGTCTCACCCTGCACCGTCACAGCCTAGGTGGCCTGCGGGCGCACTCGCAGAGGTGGTCTGCCGCCGTGGTTCAGTGGCGAATCTCGCCACCGGAAGACCTTGTAGCAGGGTGACGGATTGCCCGGTGATATTCAAGCAGATATCATTGACGCATGGCCGGAGGAACGATCATCGCCCGTGCGCGCCGTGGCAGTGGATTGTCGCAGCGCGCTTTGGCGCGCCGTTCGGGTACCTCCCAGCCCACGCTGTCCGATTATGAGCGTGGGGGAAAGTCGCCGACGCTGGCGGTGGCTGAACGGATCGTGCAGACCAGTGGCTACGACCTCGACCTCACGCCGCGTGTCAGTTTTGCCCAGCACCCCGGCTCTCGTGGTGAGCCGTATGCCGTTCCCGACCGTCTCTGGCGACTCGACGTCGCCGATGCGCTCGCCCTGGTTGTGCTGCCGGATCACCTTTACTGGTCCGGACCTTCGCGTGCCTATGACCTGGCCGACCGCCAAGATCGGGCACGCGTGTACGAGATCGTCCTGCGCGAGGGAACCGAGGCCGACCTGCTGAGGTACGTGGACGGCGCACTCCTCGTTGACCTCTGGCACGAGCTCATCCTCCCGGCCGCCCTGCGCGACGCGTGGGAGCCGTTGATTGCCCACTACCGGGAGCCTGCCGAGTGAGCGATCCGGCAGCAAGTCGGCTCAGCCAGTTTCAGCTGGATGCCGCGGGCCGCTCGGCACAACCAAGTCCTGACACGTTCAGGCCGTCTGCTTGGCTCGGATTTCTCGGTCGAGTTCGCTGCATGTGCGAGTGGCGATCCGGAACTCCTGGAACAACGAGTCGCGCACGGTCTCGACGGTCAATCGCAGGCTTTCGTCCGTCATGGCCGCGAGGTCGATGGCGACCTGCTGACCTGGATAGTCGAACGCCGGCTCGACGCGAAACTCCGCATCGGCGGGCAAGCTGAGGGTAGGCAGAAGTGCCTCGACCTCCTCGATGAGGCCGAGATCGGGGAACGCAATCGTCTCGTCAGCCATGGCTCCATCCTACGCTGAGATCGTCGGTGACGAGGACGACAAGATCCTCGAGGTCGCGTTGATAACGGATGAGAGCATGGTGGATCCCAGCCTCGGCAGTCGTCAGTGTGGCGCCTGTGCCGCGGATATCAACGACTACGTGGCGAGACTGCCATCGGCCGTCACGGATGCGCTGAACGATGGAGTTCACCGATCCGCTCGCGCTCTTGAGTTCGACGGTGGCGCGGTGGATGGCCGCCGCGGCGTCAGGAGTTCGCTGGAGGTGACCTTCTCGCCGCTCGATGGATCGGACATCTAGGCCGCGGCTGCGGAGCCAGTTGGCAGTTCTCAGTTCGATGGGAGAGAACCACTTGTCCGGGTCTGTCGACGGGGCGATGCGGTCGGCGACTTCCTCATACGACGGCGGGGTCGGCTGCTTGGTGGCGCCAGGTGCCTCAAGCGCCCACGGCGTGGCAACCGCGACGTCGTACGGAAGCAGGCGGAGCGGTGCCGCGTCGGGCTGATTGGCCATGTCATCAACGGTAAGGACCACCTCCCACAGTCGATTTATTAGACCGGCCCCGAGGCAGCGTGCTCCAAACGGTCAAGCCGCGCTGGGGATTCTCAAGGCTGCGGGGCGGGCGCATCACTCGGGTGGTGCGAGCAGCTCGTCCACGTCGGGGAGGGGGCGGCTGCAGATCTCCTTGGCTTCAGCGGCGTCAACCCCGAACATGCGGAGGAGGCCGATGGTGAGGTCGTCGGCTGCCGCGGCAGCGTCGCGCTCGGGTTGGCTGTGGAGGAGTGACCCAAGGCCGAGCACAGCCCCGCCTGCGGCGACGAGGGCAATCTCGGGGTCGGCGATCGTGAACCGCCCGGCCGACTGAGCGGCCTTGATGTCGCGCAGTGCTCGGGGTCCGAGTCCGCGCTCTGACAGGATCAACTCCGCGCCGCGGTGGAGCAGGACCTGGCTGGCTCCAGCAAGCTGACGGTGCAGTCGGCCGGTGAGTCGGAAGGCCCGGGCGAAGACTTCGGCCGGGTCGTCGATCCCCTCGGTGACGCGGTCCATCAGATGGCCGTGCGCTTCGAGGACGTCCTCCACAGCGGCGTCGAAGAGTTCTTCCTTGGTCTGGAAGTGGTTGTAGAACGAGCCGAGTCCGATCCCCGCCAGTTCGGTGATCTCGAGGATGGCCACGTTTGCGCGGTCCTGGGCCAGCAACTCCTGCGCGGCGCTGATGAGTGCCGCGCGTGTGCGGGCGCGGCGTGGGTCCAGACGGGGGCTGGGCGACTGGGGCATGAACGCAGCCTAGTGCATTTCTGAAGATTTCGTCAGAAAGTCTTGACATGGTCTTGCCAATAACTGAAGATTTCATCAGAAACGTTCTTCCGAAGGAGTCGGCGTGGGCCAACCATCGACACACAACGACCTGCACAGCGAGCAGGGCGCACTGCCGGGAGAGCACCCGGGTCGGGCGAAGAACCCGATCATCAAGGTCGAGGATCTGGCCTGGCTCGAGTTCGACAAGCCCGACCTGGCTCGGGCCGAACGGTTCGCCCACGCGTTCGGGTTCGTCACTGCCGCCCGGACCGCCGACGAGCTCCAACTGCGCGGGATGTACGCCGGCGCTCCGGCGGTGATCGTTCGCAAGGGGGCCTCGCGCTACGCGGGCGCTGCGTTCAAGGCCGCTGACGACAACGACCTGCTGCGCCTGGCCGACGCGACCGGCACACGGGTCACCAACCTGCCGGAGAGCGTCGGCGGTCTGACGGTCGATCTGAAGGCACCCGACGGCGCAGGGGTTCGGGTGGTGAGCGGCATGCACGAGCTGCCCGCCCTCGACACCCAAACCGATCACGTCCTCAACACGGGCGGCGAGGTTCGTCGTACGAACACGACCCAGCGGCCGCCCCGAACCCCCGCGCTGGTCGAGCGCCTGGGTCACGTCGTCCTCCAGTCGACGAAGTACCAGCAGAGCCTCGACTGGTATCTGCAACACCTCGGACTGATCGTCAGCGACTTCAAGTACTTCGACGGGCAGCGCGAGAAGGGCCCGACGATGAGCTTCATCCGCTGCGACCGCGGCTCACTGCCGGCCGATCACCACACCCTGGCGATGACTCTCGGCCCGCGCAATCGCTATGTGCACTCCGCCTACCAGGTCTCCGACCTCGACGCCCTGGCTGCCGGTGGGCAGTACTTGCTCGACCAGGGCTACTACCGGTCCTGGGGGATCGGCCGGCACATCGAGGGCAGTCAGATCTTCGATTACTGGCGTGACCCCGACGGGTTCCTGGTCGAGCACTTCACCGACGGTGACCGATTCGACAACACGCTCGAGCCAGGGTGGTCGCCGATGACCGCCTCCGGCCTTGCCCAGTGGGGTCCGCCCGCCACCGCCGACTTCCTGGGTGTCTCACCGCGCCGCGCCGACACCCTCCGCGAGCTCGGTTCGATGGTGACCTCCCTGCGCGCCGACAACGAGTTCGACCTGACCCGCCTCCGTGGCCTGATGAAAGTAGCCCGCACATGAGCACGACCGTCCTGAAGACAGCCGACGCCTGGTGGGTGCAGACCTCCGCAGGCGCAGCGAAGATCGACACCGTCGCGACCACCACGGCCGAACTGCTGGCCGACCGCGGGGCAGTCGACAAGGCCGCTGCCACCCAGGGCACGGTTGCCGTCGCGGACCTGCAGCTGGTCTCACCGGTGACGGCGCCCTGCCGGGTCGTCGCCCAGATGACCAACTACCGGTCGCACGTCGCCGACGCCGGGATGAACCCCGACACGATCCCGATGACGTTCTTCCGCAAGACCTCGGGCTCGATCAGCGGACCGTTCGACGACATCATCAAGCCGGCTCACGTGCAGTTACTCGACTACGAGGTCGAGATCGGGATCGTGTTCGGCCAGTCCGTCCCGGTCGGGACGAAGGTCACCGCTGACAATCTGGGGGAGTATGTCGCCGGCCTCGTCGTGACCAACGACGTCAGTGCCCGTGACCTGCAACTGCCCAAGACCCAATTCTTCGAGGCCAAGTCCTACCCGACCTTCACGCCGGTCGGCCCAGCCCTGGTGCTGCTTGATGCGGATGAACTGAAGCGCTTCGGGGAACTGCGTCTGCGGCTCTCGGTCAACGGCGAGGTCCGCCAGGACTCCGTGGTCGAGGGCGACATGGTGTTCAAGCCGCTCGAGACCGTCGAGTGGTTGACCCGGTTCCAGCGGCTGGACACCGGTGACCTGCTGCTGACCGGCACCCCGGTCGGTACGGCGCTGTCCGCTCCGCCCAAGCCGATCGAGATCATCGGCAGCCTGCTCCCGGCCCACGTGAAGTGGAAGGCGTTCTTCAAGCGCCAGGCCAACAACCCGAAGTATCTTCACGACGGAGACGTCGTCGAGCTGTCGGTCGCGACCGACGACGGCGCCATCGACCTCGGCACGCAGCGCACCGTGGTGAGGTACTCGACCTGATGCCTCCCCGCGTCGATCCAGTGGTTGTCGTCGGAGCCGGGCCGACCGGCGTCACCGCGGCGACGCTCCTCGCGCAGTACGGCGTGCCGGTGCTCGTCCTGGACCGGTGGTCCTCGGTGTTCCCGCAGCCTCGCGCCGTGCACCTGGACGACGAGGTCTACCGCATCCTGGCCCGACTCGGGGTAGCGGAGGACTTCGCCGCGATCTCGCGGCCATCGGAGGGATTGCGCCTGATGGATGCACGCCATCGGGTGCTGGCCGACTTCCGCCGCGAGCGGAACGCCGGGCGGCACGGGTTCCCCGCGGCCAACATGTTCGATCAGCCCGATCTGGAAGCCATCCTGCGCGAGAACTTGCACAGGCAGCCGCGGGTCACGTTCCGCGGCGACGTGGAGGTCGACTCCATCGAGCAGCCCGCGGATGGGCCGGTGCGGATCAGTTTCACTGACCGCATGACTGGCGAGACGGACACTGCTCTGGCGTCGTACGTCCTGGGTTGCGACGGCGCCAACAGTGTTGTTCGCCGTTCGATCGGTGCCTCGATGTGCGACTTGAACTTTGAGCAGCGCTGGTTGGTGGTCGACGTCAACACCGACCACGACCTCGGCCAATGGGAGGGTGTGCACCAGGTCTGCGACACCGAGCGCGCGGCGACCTACATGCGCATCGGCGACCGGCGTCATCGCTGGGAGTTCCAGCTCAACGATGGTGAGACCAGCGCCGAGTACGAGGGGATGGGAAGGCTCCAGCCGCTCATCGCGCCGTGGACTGGTGATCTGCCCGCCGATGACCTTGAGATCGTCCGCGTCGCGGAGTACACCTTCCGTGCACAGCTAGCTGATCGGTGGCGTGACCGCAGGGTTTTCCTGCTTGGCGACGCCGCGCATCTGACGCCACCGTTCATCGGCCAGGGGATGGGAGCCGGGCTGCGTGATGCGGTGAACCTGGTGTGGAAGCTCGCCGCAGTACTCGACGGCCGCCTGCCCGAGACGATCCTCGACACCTATGAGGAAGAGCGACGTCCGCATGCAAGGCACATGATCCGACTCGCCATCACGATGGGCACGCTGATGACCCGTGGCGGTCGGCTCGGTAACGTCCTGCGACGCGGATTGGCCCCGCGGTTGCATTTGCTGCCGGGGTTGGGCGCCAAGGTGCTCGACAGTGCGACGCCACCGCTGCACAGGAGCCAGCTCGTGCGTCGGACTTGGCGGCGAGGACTGGGCGGAACGCTCTGCCCCAACGCCCAAGTCGGCCATGCGGGTCGCTTCGACGACGTTGTCGAAGGTCGCTTCGCGCTGGTGACGACCGAGCCCACGACCGCTCCCGAGGGAGTTGAAGTTGTTCAGGTTTGGCCAGCGGAGCCCCTGCACGAATGGCTGACCACGGGCCGAGCCGCCGCAGCCGTCGTACGCCCGGACGGCACGGTCCTGTCCGCCGCACCAAGCGCCCGCGAAGCCCTCGATCACCTGGCCAACCTGGCGGACTAGGGCGAGGGCAGCTGCGAAGGAGAGTGACTCATGAGCCGAGTGACTTCCTCGCGTCTGCGAGCAGGAGGTACAGGTGAAGCTGATCTGTGGGGGAGCGTTTGAAGCCGAGCTTCTCGAAGACCGTTGCTGCCGGCTCGTGTATGGCGTGGACGAGCAGGATGCGAACGCCGATGCGGTCGGCGGCTGCGAGTGTGGACAGGATCGCGTCCCGGACCAGAAACTGTCCCCAGCCGGAGCCCGGGCAGTGGCGTCGATGGCGAGGCGTCCCATCAGTACGGCGGGGACGGGGTTGGGTGCGTTGGGGCGCACCTTGCCGGGAAGATTGGCATGCTCAACCGCGACGGCTGACAGCGTGTAGTAGCCCAGCACCTTGTCGGTGTCGTGGTCGACGCAGACGTAGCAACGGCTGAGGTCGGTGAGGAGGTTGGTGAGTGCTCGATCGGCAAAGGTAGCGGTCGAGCGATGCCACGGGATCGGCCTCTGGTCCCGTGTTTCCACAGGGCCAGGGGCCGACTCGCCGGGTGGCTCAGATATCGTACTAAGCGACCGACTGACCCGTTCTGACCTGCATAAACGCTGTTGATCAGGGCGCTGGGTACGCTTTGGGAACGCGCGCC
>JBEBTI010000160.1:0-8046 GCA_040393845.1 Nocardioides daejeonensis | reverse complement strand
AGAACCCCCTGACCGAGAACGGTCCGGGGGTTCGTGTCTTCAGCGCTCAGCCGTGATCGGAACGATCAGGCGTTGGGGCGCTTGCCGTGGTTTGCGCCCTTCTTCTTGCGAGCGCGGCGCTTGCGGCCGGTCTTGCCCATGGTGTCCTCCTGGATCGAGTGCTGGGGTGATTCTCGCAGGTGCGGGCCCGTGGTCGCGAATCGGGTTTCCGACGGGCCGCTCCGTGTCGAGGGGTTCAGGCCTCGGAGATGCGGATCGTGACCTCACGCAACTGCAGCAGCACCCGGTCGCGGAGACCGTCGGGTGCGCTCTCGCTGCAGGAACGGGCGACGATCTGCTTCACCGTGCGCTCGAGGTCATACTTCTGCAGGCACGGACCGCACTCCTCGAGGTGGAGGCGGACGACGGAACAGTCGGCCTCGTCGAGTTCGTTGTCGATCAGGTAGACGATGCGCTCGAGGTAGTCGGCACAGTCCTCCGGCTCACGCACGCTCATGCGTCCGTCCCTTTCTTGTCGAGGCGGAGCAGGTCGTTCTCACGCACGTAGTCGGTCAACATGTCTCGGAGCTGCCGGCGACCGCGGTGCAGTCGCGACATCACGGTGCCGATCGGCGTGTCCATGATCTCGGCGATCTCCTTGTAGGGGAAGCCTTCGACGTCGGCCAGGTAGACGGCCAGACGGAACTCCTCGGGGAGTCGCTGCAGGGCGTCCTTCACCTGCGAGTCAGGCAGATGCTCGAGCGCCTCGGTCTCGGCCGACTTCAGGCCGCTCGACGTGTGCGACTCGGCGCGGTGCAACTGCCAGTCCTCGACCTCTTCGGCCATCGACTGCTGCGGCTGCCGCTGCTTCTTGCGATAGGTGTTGATGAAGGTGTTGGTGAGAATCCGGTAGAGCCACGCCTTGAGGTTGGTGCCCGGCTTGTACTGGTGGAAGGCCGAGAACGCCTTGGCGAAGGTCTCCTGCACCAGATCTTCTGCATCGGCCGGATTGCGGGTCATCCGCATCGCCGCCGAGTAGAGCTGGTCGAGGTAGGGCAGCGCATCGCGCTGGAACCGCTGCGAGCGTTGCTCGTCGGTCTCCGTGGCCAGGTCGAGGTCGCTCATGTCGACGTCGGTGGCGAGTGAGTCAGTCATCGCCTCCCAGCCTACGACAGGGGCAGCGACGGGGCGATCGAGTACGGCGGGCACATCGGGGGAACCACCACCTCACCGGTTTGATTCCCGACGGGCCTGGGATCAGCGCGGCCCGGCGGTGCGCACGACCCACTCGAGCGTGGTCTCGACGAGCAGCGCAGCCACGTCGCCGAGGCTCACCGGAGCCCGTGCCGGCACCTTGAAGGAGTGGTCGGCGTAGGGCACCGGGCAGACAGTGGTGCCGGCCGGGAACTCGTCAGGCCGACCGAAGGCGTCCCGCTCCCCCTGGATGACCAGGGTCGGCAACCGAGCGCCCGTCAACTCGTCGGCCCGGGACTTCTCGGGCCGGCCGGGCGGGTGCAGCGGAAAGGCGAGCGCGAGCACCCCCGAGGCACCCAGACCGTGGGCACACCGAGCGGCGCTGCGTGCTCCCGCGGAACGACCGCCGATCACCAGTGGGGTCTGGGTGCGCAACTGGTCGACGACCGCGTGCAGGGCCCGGTCGAGACTGGCCGGCGGACCGGCGACCTTGCGACCGGCCACCTTCCACGGCTGCTCCAACAGGTGCACCGTGATCCCGTGCTTGGGCAGACCCTTGAGCAGCGCCACCAGGTCGTGGGTGTCGACGCCGGCTCCAGCACCGTGGTTGAGCAGCAGGGTCGCCACCGGACGGACCGCCCGTCGGGTGACGAGTCGGGCCGGGCCGTCGGGCGTCTCCACCATGCGGTCGCGGTCAGCCACCGGGGACCTCCTCGAGCGGCAACGGCTCGATGAGCTCGGGGCCGTTGTTGCGCACGTTGCTGACCAGGCTCGAGACCGGGTACGCCGTCAACCGGCCCGGGGCTGCCGGCTCCAGCAGGTCGAGCAGTGCGGTGGTCGGGCGCGGCGCCGGGTCGAGCCAGTCGGTCCACTGCTGGGGCGCCACCATCAACGGCATCCGGTCGTGGATGTGTCCGAGGTCGTCGGTCGCGTCGGTGGTGATCACCGTGCAGGTCCATCGGAAACTGCCCGGTTGGCCCTCGGCCACGTCGGGGTCGCGCCAGATCTCGTAGAGTCCCGCCATCGCCAGCACTCCCCCGTCGGCCGGCCGGATGAAGAACGGTTGCTTGCGCGGCTTGCCCTTCGCGTCGAGCACCTCGGTCGGGTACCACTCGAAGTAGCCGTCGGCCGGCAGCAGGCACCGTCGGGACGCGAACGCCTTGCGGTAGGCCGGCTTCTCGGCCACCGTCTCCATCCGCGCGTTGATCATCCGGTTGCCGATCCCGGGGTCCTTGGCCCATGACGGCACCAGCCCCCAGGTGAGGGCACGCAGTTGGCGTTGTTGCGGGCGGTCGGACTTCGGCGGGCGCTCGAGGACGGCGTACACCTCCTTGGTGGGGGCGACGTTGTAGTCGGATGCGAGCGGCACGTCGACGAGGCTCTCGGCGACGTCGAACTCGTCGATCAGGTCCTCGGGCTTCCGGGACGAGGCATAACGGCCGCACATGGCTCCACCCTATGCGGGCTCACCGACAGGCGGCCGCGCTCAGTCGCGGCTGAGCTCGTCGAGCAGCAACGCCGCACCGGTGTCGGAGGGTGGAATCCCCTCGATCCACACTCGTGCGGGCGCCTCGAGCATCCGCTTGAGCAGTTTGACCCGCCGGCCGAGTCGGTCGTCGCGGCGCGCCACGAGGACGATCCGCTGATGCCCGACCCGGCCGACCGGCGCGGCCGGGAAGACAGTGCGCACCGTCTCCCCCACCCTGGTCAGGCGCAATGCATGCGACAAGGTTGACGCCCCCACGACGCCTCCCAGGTCGACCACCACCAGGGCACGGGAATCGGAGACCCGTTGCGGATCGTCGAGTTCGCCCCTGAAGAACTCGAACAAGGTGGTGCGCAGGTGCGCCAGACTCGCGAGACCCGTCATCGGGTCGTCGCACGACAACTGGTGGAGATAGCTCAGTGTCGATTCACTCCAACCGCGGCAGAGCGCCCGGACGTCGTCGTACGACGGGTCCTGCCCGACCACCGTCCGGCTGACGTCGCGCAGCACGGCGAGCACCTCGTCCAATGAGGCGCCGTCCTGCGCGAGGCCGCGGCCCGCGAACTCGCAGGCTTCCCCGGAGCCCGACCCCGAGGCCCACGCCTCTGCCACCGCGACCAGCCGTTGCGGGACAACCCGCTCGAGCCGGCCGGATGGCAGGGCGGCCTCGGGGTCTGCCGTGGACCTACGCGCCCTCGTCGCAAACAGGCCCACGGTGCTCCCCTCCCGGTGTCATGCCCCACGTTCGGTTTCAGGAATGGAACGGCGCGCCCCACGGTCCATGACGCGGTTTCCGGAACTTTCTCCGAACCCGCCGCTCGGACCGCTTAGGCTCGACCCGTCATGAATCGCCGATCCGATCGTTGAGCACACGTGAGCCGCACCCAACCTGACGTCGACGTCACAGGCGACGCCGAACTGATCGCTGCGGTCCGGGGCGGTGACCTCGAGGCGTACGGCGAACTGTTCGAGCGGCACGTGGCCGCGGCCCGGCGGTTGGCCCGGCAGTTGATGAACGCCTCCGATGCCGACGACCTCGTCTCGGACGCGTTCGCGAAGGTCCTGCGGGTGCTCCAACGTGGCGGCGGCCCCGACCTGGCGTTCCGGGCCTACCTGCTCACCTCGATCCGGCGCCTCCACGTCGACCGGATCCGCGCCAACTCCCGGCTCCGGCACACCGACGACCTGGAGCCGTTCGACCCGGGGGTGCCGTTCCGCGACACGGCTGTCGAGGGTTTCGAGAACGCCGCCGCGGCCAAGGCATTCGCCTCGTTGCCCGAGCGTTGGCAGATGGTGCTCTGGCACACCGAGGTCGAGGGCCAGAAGCCGGCTGAGGTGGCCGAACTTCTCGGCATGTCCGCCAACTCCGTCTCGGCGCTTGCCTACCGCGCCCGCGAGGGGCTGCGGCAGGCGTTCCTCACCTCCCATGCCCAGGAGATCGAGGACGAGGGTTGCCGCTGGACCAACGACCACCTCGGCGGCTACGTGCGCAAAGCGTTGTCGCGCCGCGACACCACCAAGGTCGAGACCCACCTCGACGAGTGTCGACGCTGCATGGCGATCTATCTCGAACTCAGCGAGGTCAACTCCGGTCTGGGTGCCCTCCTGGCTCCGCTGCTGCTCGGCACCGCCGGTGCGGGTTATCTCGCCGCGACGTCGGGCGCGGCGGTCAAGGGCGGACTGGTGCTCCTGCTCGCCCGGACCCGCGACGTGGTCGTCGGCAACTCCCAGGCCGCGGCCCTGACCGGGGCAGCAGCCGTGGTCACCGCGACCGGAGTCACCGTCGCGGTGGCCACCGGCGGCGGAGAGCCACCCGCGCCACCGGTGCGGGCCGAGTCGCTCGAGACCGCTCCGGCGCCTGGTTCCCGCGCGCCCGAGCCGACCCCACGCCGTAAGCCGCGCGAACGGGTCACCGCTCCCACCTCGCCCGCCGCACCGGAGTCCAGTGCCAGCGCGACTGCACCTGCTCCCGCACCTGAGACCGTTCCCATGCCTGACCCTCTGCCCAGCCGGGCTCCGACGCAGACACCGTCGCCGACGCCGGACCCCGAGCCGGAGGAGGCGAAGAGCCCCGGGGGCGGCACCGACGAGACGGGTCCGGCCGAGGAGCCCACCGAGACCACCCCGCGCAGCGATCTCGCACTGGCCGTCACCCTGCAACGTCGTGGTCTCGGCGCCACGGTCACCTACGACGTCACCGGGATCGCGGCCGGACGGACCGCCGAGCTCCGGCTCTCCTGGTCGGGTGCGATCCTGAGCAGACTGCCGGCCGGCTGCGCGCGCACCGGAGGCCGGTCGGCCATCTGCGAACTGGCCACCGACGGCACCCACACCTGGTCCGGAGTCCGGTTCACCCGCGGCGCCGTCGACATGGTCGCGACCCCGGTCGGCTTCACCGATCTCGATCCCGACAACAACAGCTGGCACTGGCCCGGCCCGTGAGGGAACGCGTCACGGCCTACCCTTGGGGGGTGACCATCCCGGATCCCTGGCCCGCGCCACACGCCCACCGACCCGTCGATCTCACCCTCTCACTGCCCGGTTCGAAGTCGCTCACCAACCGCGCGCTCATCCTCGCGTCATTGGCCGACGGGCCCTCCGTCGTACGACGTGCCCTCCGTTCGCGCGACACCCTCCTGATGGCCGCGGCGTTGCAGTCGCTCGGTACCACGATCGACACCACCGGTGACGACTGGACCGTGACCCCCGGCGCCTTCACCGGGGACGCGGAGGTCGACTGTGGTCTGGCCGGCACGGTGATGCGCTTCGTGCCGCCGGTGGCGGCCCTGACCGACGGCGTGGTCCACTTCGACGGCGACAGCCACATGCGCAACCGGCCGGTCGGCGAGATGCTCAACGCCCTGCGTGCGTTGGGGGTTGCGGTCTCCGAGGGAGACCGGATCCCGTTCGACGTGAGCGGCACGGGCACCGTGCGGGGCGGCACGGTCGTGATCGACGCGTCGGAGTCGTCACAGTTCGTCTCCGCCCTGCTGCTGGCCGGCGCGCGTTATGCCGAAGGCGTCGACGTACGCCACGACGGCAAGCCGGTGCCGTCCCTCCCGCACATCGACATGACGGTGGCGATGCTCCGCCAACACGGTGTCGACGTGGACGACCACGACCCCAACCGGTGGCGGGTGCTGCCGGGCCCGGTCCGGGCGGTCGACCACCTGATCGAACCCGACCTCTCCAACGCCGGCCCGTTCCTGGCCCTGGCTGCCACCACGCGTGGTCGGGTGACGGTGCGCGACTGGCCCACGGAGACCACCCAGGCCGGCGACGCCCTGCGTGACATCCTCACCCGCCTGGGGTGCTCCACCTCGCTCGACGACACCGGCCTCACCGTCACCTGCGACGGCCCTCTGCAGGGCATCGACGTCGACCTGCACGACGTCGGCGAGCTCACCCCGGTGGTGGCCGCGCTCTGTGCTCTGGCCACCGGTCCGTCGCACCTGCGCGGTGTCGCGCACATCCGCGGCCACGAGACCGACCGACTCACCGCGCTGGCGACCGAACTCAACGCCCTCGGCGTCGACGTCACCGAACATCCCGACGGTCTCTCGATCACGCCGGCGCCATTGCGCGGCGGCCTCTTCCGCACCTACGCCGATCACCGGATGGCGCACGCCGCGGTGATCCTGGGCTCCGCGGTGGCCGGGGTCGAGGTCGAGAACGTGGGCACCACCGGCAAGACGTTCCCCGACTTCCCCGGTCTGTGGGGCTCGCTGCTCGAGCAGGCCGGGAGCTGAGTCGATGGCGGGGCGCTACACCGAGCACGATCACGAGCACTACGAACGGCCGCGCCGCCGCACCCGCCCTCGCACCAAGGACCGCCCCAGCCACGACGATGCGGTGGACGCCACCGTGGTCACCGTCGACCGTGGTCGGCTGACGCTCTTCCTCGAGGGGCGCGTGGTCACGGCGATGAAGTCGCGCAACCTCGGCCGCAAGGGCGCCGTGGTCGGTGACCGGGTCCGCGTGGTCGGTGACACCTCGGGTCGCGAGGGCACGCTGGCGCGGGTCGTCGAGGTCGCCGAGCGCACCACCACCCTGCGCCGGACCGCCGACGACGACGACCCCGTCGAGCGGGTGATCGTCGCCAATGCCACCCAGCTGGTGGTGGTCGTGGCCCTGGCCGACCCCGAGCCCAGACCGCGGTTGATCGACCGAGCGCTGGTCGCGGCGTACGACGCCGGGATGCAGCCGTTGCTGTGCCTGACCAAGGCCGACCTGCACCCGCCCGACGACCTGCTCTCCACCTATCGCTCGCTCGGGGTGCCGTACGTCGTCACTCAGCGGGGTGCAGACGTGTCCGACGTGCGCAAGCACCTGGCCGGCCACACCAGCGTGTTGTTGGGACACAGCGGCGTCGGGAAGTCCACTCTCGTCAATGCGCTGGTGCCCGACGCCAACCGGTTGACCGGGGACGTCAACGCGGTCACCGGCCGTGGCCGCCACACCTCGACCTCGGCGCTCATGCTGGCGCTGCCCGACGGCGCAGGGTGGATCGTCGACACACCGGGGATCCGGTCGTTCGGTCTGGCGCACGTGCGCCCCGAGGACCTGATCGAGGCGTTCCCCGATCTCGACGAGATGACCGAGGACTGCCCTCGCGGCTGCACCCACGGCGCCGAGCAACCGGAGTGCGGCCTCGATGAGGCGGCGGCGCAAGGACTGGCCGATCCGGAGCGGATCGAGTCCTTCCGCAGGCTGCTGGCAGCCCGGGAGTCGGCGCGGGACTGACCCCGGCGCCGAGCACGGGTGCGGAGCTCCTCAGCCGCCGTGCGCCAGGCGCGCGCCGGCCTCACCTGTGTAGACGGTCATCGTGATCAGCAGGACCGCCAGGATCAGCAGCCCCGAGATCGCGGTCCACTCGATCACCGGAGCATGGTTGCCACGCGCGCCACGCCCCGAAACCAGGGCGGACGGCCCGCCGAGGGCCCACGCCGCGAACAGCACCAGCGCCACGAAGACGACGGTGACCCACAGCAGGATGTCGGCACGCTCCTGGTGCGACTGGAAGCGCACCGCGTCCAGTCCGGCCGCCAACCGCTCGTCGCGCAGGTGGCGTCCGGAGAACCACGCATAGATGACGGACACCAGAGCCACCATCGACGAGACCAACATCGGCCACCGGGTCGCCCAGCGCCACCGCGGAACCGCGGCATACACGGCGGAGAACAGCGCAGCCAGCGGGATGAAGACGACGGTGAGGTGGATGATCAGGTTGTGCGCCGGCAGGCCGTTGATCTCCATGGCGGAGATCCTATGGCATGTCTGGCACAGGCAAGTTGTCTGCCGCATCCGCAGGACTGCCGACCGCTAACCTTGGCCCATGCCGTCCGACCACACCGACGACCTGCGCCTTGCGCACGTGCTCGCCGACG
>JBEBTI010000159.1:0-8165 GCA_040393845.1 Nocardioides daejeonensis | reverse complement strand
ACTTCGAGCAGGCGACGTTGACGGGTGCTCGCACACACCTGGTCCAGCAGTGCCGCTGGAGTGAGAGTGTCCCGAGAGACTGACATGTGATCCATTCTACTCGAATGTATGTTTGAATACCACGGACCAGGCGGTATTGTGAAGAACGTTTTGCGGCCGGCGACCTGTCGGTCGATGGCTGGGGCCGGACCCCCGCCGATCCGTTGCGAATCGTGACTCCACGCTAACTGCCACCACCGACAATCTGCTCGCGCTGACGCAATTGCAGGCTCGGGCGGGTCAACGCGAGCGGGTAGACGCTGAAACAGAGCAGCGCGAATGCGGTGAAGACGAAAGGCGAGTTGAGCAGCACGATGATGGAGAGGTGCAGGCCGAGGCCCGCCATGACGGCGAGCCAGCGGGTGCGCCGCCACCAGAGCCCGATCGCGATGCCGATCTCTGTCGCGATTGTCAACGCGGCAACGAAGTGCAGTTGGTTCTCGCTGAGAGTGAGCCAGCGCATCTCGTCGAGTTGGGTGCCCCGCCACCAGTAGGAGTTGATCTTGCTGAGGCCGGCGAACAGATAGCACGACGAGACCGAGCAGATCATCAGGAACTGTGGCCACCAGGGAACCTCGGTGACGTGGCGACGCTTTGCACCCGGAGCGCACGCCGAGTCCGACCGCGCGAAGACAAGCCCACCGACGAGCAGAATCAGTAGGAACCGGTGGTTGCTGTAGAACTGCTGGTCGTGGAGCAGCAGCACGACTTCACAGACGATCACGGTGCAACCCCACTGGGCAACCCCGACGCCAATGATGATGGCTAAGCCAGCCACGATGCTGAGCAGGATCAGGGCCAAGATCACATCATCAGGGAGCGCCCGTCCCCCGAGCACAGGGACGGCGAGGTTCCCGTTGGTCAGCCGTCCTTGGATGCCCGCGGACTCGCCGGCGATCAGGAGGATGGCGATGCCCAACAGGAGTCGCGTCACTGCGATGGGCCTCGGTGTGGTCGAAGCCTCTTGGACGTCCCAGTGGGGGATCATCGCTGACACCCCATGCTCACCACGCGAGTGCCACCGCGGGCGGTCTGGCTCACCTCGACGTGAACTGCGTCGGTGAGATCGGCGCACAGTCGCCGTGGAAGTCGTGTGGTCCAGTCGATTTCGATTCGAGGGCTGGCGACGTGGTCAGTTAGGACGACGGCATGGGATTGGCCGTTGGAGTCGATCCAGTGCGCCTTGGTCTCTCCGTAACCGGAGTACATCTGGAACCCGAACCGGCTTGCCGGTTGGTTGAAAAGCAAGGTGAGCGCCGGGATCACGAAGATGGAAGCGGCCGCGATGCGCAGAATGGTTGAATGTGCGCCCCACCCGGCAGGCGTCAAGCCCAAGTCCTTGGAGCGGGTCATGGTCTGCCGTTCACTGTATTGGCGCTACACGCAAGGGGGCATCTCGCGATGAACGCACGACGGTCGAGTAAACGAGTTCCACGAGTTTCGGCTGGACACGAGTGCGACACCGAAGGTATGCAGCATTAGAAGATTCCAACGAACGATTCGAAGAGCCCGCCGACCGTGCTGGCGAAAGCTGTTACGCCAACGATAATTGCAATCGCTATGAAAGTCACCAGAAGTGCGTACTCGACGGCGGTTGCGCCACGCTCGTTGGCAGCGTGAGGGCTGTGGCTTGGATGGAGGCTCATCAAACACCAATCACACGGAGATCATTGCTAGCCACGAAACCCACTCGCTTTCAGAATGCCTTGAGGCCGTAGGCAGTAGCCTACGGCCTCAAGGCGATTGAATCAGGTTGCGCTGCTGGTGCCGCTGTCGATCTGGTCGCCGATGCCGGAGAACGTGTCATTGAGCCAGCCACCGAAGATTGCCACGCCAGCGATGATGAAGACGGCGATGAGGACGACGAGCAGTGCGTACTCGACTGCAGTCGCTCCTTCCTCATCGTCACGCTTGGTGAAGAGGGCCATGGTGCTGGCGTACAGAGCGATCAACTTGTCGTTCATTTTTTTTCCCCTTTGGTTTGATGCCCACATGTTCGGTCCGGGCCCGGTGGCCCGTTCACAAGTACTACTGTGCCTCGTGCGGGACCTGTGTCACATCGGGCCTTCGGTCGCAGGCACATAGTCCTTTGTGACTATGTTTCAGAGGCTCTGATCGGGCTGGACCACCGACAACAAGCCGATCCGCATCGCTGTCACCAACGCTTGGGCGCGGTTAGTGGCGCCCAACTTCTGATAGAGCTTGGCGATGTGGGTCTTCACCGTGGATTCGCTCATGTAGAGCTGCTTGGCGATGGCTCCGGTGCCATGGCCCTCGGCCAGCAGGTCGAGCACCTCCTTCTCCCGCTCGGAGAGGCGTGGCCGGTCGTCGTTGGCGCGACGCATCATTGCCTCGGCCAAACCCGAACAGAGGAAGGTCTTGGGGGAGACCGCCGAGTGCCGGGCCGCGCTGACCACCTCGCGGGACGGGGCGTCCTTGCCGACGAAGGCCGAGGCGCCCGCCTCCATCGCGGCAAAGATGTGGTCGTCTCCCGAGTGCATGGTGAGCACCACCAACCCGAGCCGTTCGTTGCGTTGACGGATCGTCTTCACGATGTCGAGGCCGGTGCCGTCGGGGAGTTGCAGGTCGGTGACCACCACGTTGGGCCGCTGCTCACTGACCACCTGAAGCGCCTGACCGACACTGCCGGCCACTCCGACCACGGTCAGGTCGGGTTCACGCTCGAAGGCCCGAGCCAACCCGGTGCGGATCAACTCGTGGTCGTCGACCAGGACGACCCGCAACGGCTGCTGTGTGGTGTCACTCATCGTCATGGGGCCACTCTGCCGCATTTGGGCGGATAGTGGGACGAGACCCTCGGTGCAACTCCACGGAGAGTTCGGTGCCGGGGCGCCCCTCACGACTGTGCAACGCGAACTCGCCACCGATCCGCCGGGCTCGCTCCTGCATGATCCGCAGGCCGTGGGAGTCGTCGCGCGCCGGCTGCAGGCCGCGGCCGTTGTCGATCACCCGCACCCGGGCATAGGGGGGGTGCACGATGCAGGCCACCCGGAGTTGAGACGCCCGCGCGTGCTTGACCGCATTGTTCATGCCCTCCTGCACGATCCGGAGCAGTTCGGCCTCCACGTTGGGCCGGAGTCTGGTGGTGCCCTCGTCGACGACCACCTCGATCGGGAGGCCGGTGCGCGAGCTGATGTGCTCCGCCATTGCCTGGATGCTCTCGCCCAGCGTGAGCTGACTGGCGGCTTCGTTGCGTAGACCGAAGATCGAGCGGCGCAACTCGGTGACCACTCGGGAGAGCTCGTCACGGAGCTCCTCGGCCAGCTTCCGTTGCTCCTCGGTGTCGGCGACGTCTTCCACTCCGTCGATTAGGTAGCCGAACGCTGCCAGATCCTGAGCGATCCCGTCATGGAGGTCACGGGCCAGTCGCTGGCGTTCCTCTGCGGTGGCGTCGGCCTGGATTGTGGAGAAGAGCAAGGCGGTGTCGAGTTGCACCGCCTCCGGAGTGAGTCGCTTCGACAGTTCGGAAAGCGTCGCCTCGACCTGGTGTCTGGAGTGCACGAACGCTGGGTGGAGAGAAGCTTGCACGACCCCGATGACTCCCACCTCAGTGGTTAGTGGGAAGGCGAGATCTGAGCCGCGCAGCACGGGCTGACCGGTGCGCAACACATAGGGAACCAAGGCATCTCGCATCGTCGAGTCGCTGGTGCGTACGTCGCCCTCCAGAAGGGGGGTGACGCCGTGTGCTGAGCCGGTGAAGATCACTGCTCCGGAGATCGGCAACTCCTCCTTGGTCAGGTCAATGATGTTTTGCGCAATGCTCAACGGATCCAGGCCATCGACCAGATCACCGGAGAGATCCAGCAAGCGGTTGATCAGATCGCGGGCCTC
This sequence comes from Nocardioides daejeonensis, assembly GCA_040393845.1. Taxonomy (GTDB): domain Bacteria; phylum Actinomycetota; class Actinomycetes; order Propionibacteriales; family Nocardioidaceae; genus Nocardioides; species Nocardioides daejeonensis_A. Next base: position 4,274 of record JBEBTI010000159.1, on the reverse strand, counting down.
GCGGTACGAACCGGCGGTGGTCGCATCTTCACCCTTCAAATTGTGGGTGACCGCGCCGATGGCGCCCAAGCCAAGCCCGACCATTAACCAGGTGAAGGTTGTGGACAACAGGTCGAGATCAAGTGTGATCGCGTCATTGGGCAGGGTTGAAGCGAGAAGCACCACGATCTCGGCACCGAGCACCTCCACCAGGCCCCGGGAGCCACGGACCAGTCCAGAGATGAAGAGAGGCACGCCCAACGCGGGGAGGAGCACTGGCGAGTCGGCCAAGGTAAGGGCTGCAAGCACTGAGACCAGACTCGCTTCGATAACCAGAGCAGGCATCACCGGAACGCGGGCAAAGCCTTCTGCGAAGACGCTGGCCATCCAGACCGCGGCCAGGAGCACGACTCCAACGATCGGACCAATACTACCGTCGACTGCGACTGGCAGTGCCAGCATCATCAGCGCAAAGACCCGTGCCCCTGCGGTGACCGACGCATAGCGAGTGCGTTCGTCGAGACTGGTCACGTGTTTGAGAATGCCTCGAGCATTGTTAGAACACCAGGGCCGACAACAACGATCAGGAGGCAAGGAAGAATAAAGAAGACCACCGGGATCATGATCTTCACAGGCACCTGCGCCGCCTTCTCCTCTGCGCGCTGGCGCCGCTTGACTCGCATCTCACCGGACTGCACCCGCAATACCTGTGCGACCGGAATGCCGACTGCGTCTGCCTGCACCATCGCGCTGACGAAAGTCTTCAGGTCCTTGATATTGCTGCGATCGCCCAACGCCCGCAGTGCTTCACTTCTGCTGCGGCCGATCTGCATCTCCTGCAGCACCCGGGAAAGTTCGCCAGCCAGTGGACCTTCGGTCTTGCGGGCGACTTGCTGGAGGGCGGCATCGAAGCCGAGACCAGCTTCCACCGAGATGGTGAGCAGGTCGATTGCGTCGGGGAGTGCCTTGAGGACTTCCTCCTCGCGCTTTTCAGCGGTGTTGTAAAGCCAGATGTTAGGGGCAAAGAAACCTACTGATGCGCCGGCGGCTAGCGCGAGAATGACAATCGGGAACGATGCGCCGAGGAGGAGGGTGAAGTAGGCACCTGCTGCGACGCCGACAACAGTGCCGAGGATCTTGCCGGAGGAGACACGGTCCACGGTCCACCCAGCCGGGTTGCCGGCGCGGTCGAGTTGTTGGCGGATCCGCTCGGCCTGATCAGCGCCGGTGATCCGGCGCCCGAGGCCCTGCAACCGTTCCAAGGTCGGAATCAGCACCCGCTCGCCGAAGGACTTGTCCTGCTCCTTGGTGAGCCCCTCTGGTGTGGCGGACCCGGTCATCGCCTCGAGCACCTCGAGCGAGCGGTTGACACCCTGGCGCTCGGGGGAGAGGCCGCCCACTGCTGCGAAGACCACAAACAGCGCGACAAAAATTAGGCTGGCGCCCAGTAATAGCACCATCTCAGACCTCCACCTTGACGATGCGGCTCATCACGAATGCGCCAGTTACCAGCATGGTGGCGGCTACTGCAAGCATTAGAATGCCTAGGGTTTCAGTGTAGAGCGGCCGGATGTATTCCCTACGGATGAGCAGCATGTAGAGGCCCATGCCGATCGGTAGAAGGCCAAGAATCCAACCGGAGATCCGCCCCTCTGCGGAGAGTGAGCGGACCTGACGACGTAGGTACTCCCGCTCCCGGAGCGTGGCAGCCACAGTGTTCAGCAACTCGGCCAAGTTGCCACCCACCTGACGCTGGATCCGGATCGCCATCACCACCCAGGCAAAGTCCTTGGACTCGTTGCGAGTGGCCACGTCTTCGAGAGCATCCTCGATCGGCACACCCAGACGCGCGTCGATCAACACCCGCTTGAACTCGCCGGCGATCGGCTCGTTGCCCTCCTTGACCACGGTGTCGAGCGACTGGGCCAGCGACATGCCCGCCGACAATGAACCAGCGACCAACTGCAAGGTGTCGGCGAGGCTGCCCTGGAAGGCGTCCAGGCGCTTCTTGCGCTTCCAGCCCAGCCACAGCCACGGCACCAACGCACCGAGCACGAGGAAGAGCAGCAGGGTGAAGATGTCGCCGCTACCGAGCAACACGCCGACCAGACCGGCCAACACCGTGATGCCGCCGTGGATCAGGATCCACTCGGCGGCCTTCATCTCGGAACCAGCCGCCACCAGACGGGCTGAGATGCGCTCCTCGAGGCCCTTGTTGCGCTTCAACATCGACGCCGCGGCGCCCTTGGCCTGATCGATGCTCAGACCCGCTCCGCCTGCGCCGGACGCTTCGCCGGGGCGGGGGCCACCGGCGTACGCTGCGATGCGCTGTTCGGCGCTCGGCTGTGCCTTCGGCTCGGTGGCGGTGTACATGAAGCCACCGAGCAGCACCAGCAGGCCGAGGCCGAGGGCTGCGACACCGAGATACATCACTGGCTCGGAGATCTGGATCGAGCTCGACTTCTCGTCGGCGCTCGACTCCAGGACCGGCGCCGGCGAGCCGTCCCGGATCAGCACGCGGCGGTTGGTGGACAGGTCGCCAGCAGTCACCGCGACGTTGGCCTCGGCGCCGCTGACGCCCGACGGGATGGTCGCGTTGACCAGGATCTGACGGCTCAACGACGCCGCCTCGTCGTCGAAGGCTGCGGTCAGCGCGCTCGTCTCAGCCGGAATCACCGAACCGTTGCCGGCAGCGGCAAACGACTCCAATGGGCCGAGGTTGCCAGCCGCTTGGTCGAGTGCGACCACGTCGACCTGCACTCCGGCGTCGGTGATCGCGGCGACCACGTCGCTCTCGGCGGTGTCGCTGGTGTCGCGACCGTCGGAGAGCACCAGGACCTGGCGCAGCCCGTCGGTGCCGGCGACCGTGATCGCCTCGAGCACACCGTCGTTGAGCAGGGTCTGTCGGGCCGTGGTCAGGCCTTCGACCACGTTGCGTGCGGCATCGCGGTCAGTGGTCGGCGTGAGTTCGGTGGCCACGTCGGAGTCGAAGCTGACGATGCCGACGAACACGTCGTCCGGCACTGCGTCGAGGAACGAGAGAGCGGCAGCCTTGGCCGGCTCGAACCGGCCCTGGTTGACCATCGAGTTGCTGGTGTCGAAGGCGAGCACCGTCGTACGCCGGATCGCCTCCGACGACTCGCCGGCCGGTTCGGCGGATGCCTCGGCAGCTTCGCCGCCGATCGTGACCGCGATGTCGTCGAGCGCCACCTCGGTGCCCTCGGGCACCGACAGCAGGATCTGTACGTCGTCGCCGGCGGGCTGGACGTGGCTGATCTTCAGCTCGTCGTCAGCTGCCGCCGCGGGGGACGCCATGCCGAGCAGCACTGCGCCGGTTGCGAGGAGACCGGCGAGGGCCTTGGGGAGGTGGTTTCGCCCCGCCCGTTCCTCGCCGCTCAACCACCAACGGGTGCGCATCAGTTGCCGTCCAGGGCGAAGACGGCGGGGTCGACGGTGACGTTGGAGTGCGCCATCTTTTCAAGGAACTTGGGGCGCAGGCCGGTGGCGCGCAGCGAGCCGCGGCTGCGGCCGTCCTCGTCGAATCCGGCGGAGTGGTCATAGACGAAGATGTCCTGGAGGGTGATCACGTCACCCTCCATGCGCTCCACCTCGGTGATGTGGGTGATGTGGCGCGAGCCGTCCTTGAAGCGGGCCTGGTGCACGATCAGGTCCACCGCGGAGGCAACCTGTTCGCGGATCGCGCGCACCGGCAGGTCCATGCCGGCCATCAGCACCATCGTCTCGATGCGGGCCAAGGTGTCGCGCGGACCGTTGGAGTGGACGGTGCAGATCGAGCCGTCGTGACCGGTGTTCATCGCCTGCAGCATGTCGAGCGCGGAGGCGTCACGGACCTCACCGACGATGATCCGGTCGGGGCGCATGCGCAGGCTGTTCTTGACCAGGTCACGGATGTCGACCGCACCCTTGCCCTCGAGGTTGGCCGGACGCGACTCCAGACGTACGACGTGCTCCTGGTGGAGCTGGAGCTCGGCGGCGTCCTCGATGGTGACGATCCGCTCGTCACTGGGGATGAACGACGACAGCACGTTGAGGGTGGTCGTCTTTCCGGCGCCGGTGGAGCCGGAGACCACGATGTTGAGCCGACCGCGCACGCAGGCGTCGAGGAAGTCACTGGTCTTCTGCGACATCGAGCCGAACGACACCAGGTCGGCAGCGGTCAACGGATCAGCGGCAAACTTGCGGATCGTCAGTGCCGAGCCGTCGAGCGCCAACGGCGGAATCACCGCGTTGACACGCGAACCGTCAGGCAGACGGGCGTCGACCATCGGGCTCGA
>JBEBTI010000158.1:0-8166 GCA_040393845.1 Nocardioides daejeonensis | reverse complement strand
GCGTCGAGCTGCGCTACAACATGCCGCTCGGCGAGATCGTCTTCGACTTCTTCGACCAGCTCAAGAGCCGCACGCAGGGCTACGCCAGCCTCGACTACGAGCCCAGCGGCGAGCAGACCGCCGACCTCGTGAAGGTCGACATTCTGCTGCAGGGCGAGCGGGTGGATGCCTTCAGCTCGATCGTGCACCGCGACAAGGCGTATGCCTACGGCGTGATGATGACGGAGCGGCTGAAGCAGCTGATCCCGCGGCAGCAGTTCGAGGTGCCGATCCAGGCCGCGATCGGCTCGCGCATCATCGCCCGCGAGTCGATTCGTGCGATCCGCAAGGACGTGCTCGCCAAGTGCTACGGCGGTGACATCAGCCGCAAGCGCAAGCTGCTCGAGAAGCAGAAGGAGGGCAAGAAGCGGATGAAGATGGTGGGCCGGGTCGAGGTCCCCCAGGAGGCCTTCGTGGCCGCGCTCTCCACCACCGACTCGGGGGAGAAGTCCAAGAAGTGAGCGCCTCCGTGCCCCCTCCGTCCTCGGAGACCGGTGCGCGGGTGCTCTCGGTCAACTGCGGGCCGGTCCGCAAGGTCGCGTGGGGTGGCCGCGGGCGCGGCACCCGGACGGCGATCGTGAAGACCCCCGTCCTCGGGCCGGTGCACATCGGTCGGCTCGGGCTCGTGGGTGACGACCAGGCGGACCCGGCGCACCACGGCGGACCGGACAAGGCGGTCTACGCCTTCGCCCACGAGGATCTGCAGCGCTGGGCCGGCGAGCTCGGCGGCTCGCTCGTGCCCGGCGACTTCGGGGAGAACCTGACCACGGTCGGCATTGATCCCAACGGCGCCCTGGTCGGCGAGCGCTGGCGAGTGGGTACGGCGCTGCTGGAGATCTGCTCGATCCGTACGCCGTGCCACAAGTTCCGGGCGCGCATCGGCGACCTCGGACTCCCGAGCGCGGGGTGGCTGAAGCGGTTCGTAGCCGACGGCCGGCCGGGCCCCTACTTCCGGGTGCTGGAGGAGGGCAGCGTGAGTGCCGGCGACCCGATCGTCGTCGAGCACCGACCTGACCACCTGATCACCGTGTCGGAGATGTTCCTGATCGTGACTGCACAACGTGAGCGGCGTCCAGAGCTCCTGGCCCTCGACGCCCTGCCGGAATCGGTGCGAGCAAAGCTCGTCGGCTGAGGCACGCGCCGAGCGAGTCCGACGGGGTCACGGCGCTTCGAGCAGCGCGACCAGCATGGTGACGAGGTCGTCGACGATCACGTCGATCGCCACTGCGGGACGGCCCGCGGCGCGTTCGTGCTCCTGGTCTGCCAAGACCCGCACCATCGTCTGCGCGAACCAGCGTTGTCGGCGGACGTAGGTGGCGCGGTCCAGATGGGCCAGGTGCGTCCGCATCCGTGACTCGAGGCGCCGGAGCCCGGTCGGCGGTCCGGTGATCTCCTCCGCACCGTATCCGCCGTTGAGTGCGACCAACTGGGCGAGGAAGCGGACGTACCAGGTGGGCTGGTCTGCGGAGCCGGTGTCGACCAGTTCGGCCAGGGGGAGCACGACGCAGCGCACCAGTTCGCGCAGTGACGTGTCGGTCCCGAGCGTGTCGGTGAGTTCCCTGCGGCGCTCGTCGACCGACTCGAACCGCCGCTCGACGACTGCCTGGACCAGTCCGTCCCGTGAGCCGAAGTGGTACTGCGCGGCCGAGTTGTTGCGCTGCCCAGCGCTCTGCCCCACAGTGCGCAGCGAGACCCCGTCGATGCCACGCTCAGCAAAGAGACGTTCGGCGACGTCCAGCATCTGTGCGCGGGCCGCGCTGCGCTGGCCGCCCGCTGCGACGGTGTCAGGGGAAGGGGGCATGGGTGCACCGTATCGGCATCGGGACCGGTCCTTGACTCCGGGTGAGACATCCGTCTTAACTGTTTCTGCAGTTAGGACATGTGTCTTAAATCTGACCCTAGGAGATCGCTAATGTCGTTCCCGGAGAACCAGCAGCGCTCAGCGCGCGCAGCCTTCGGATTGTTCAATCCGGCCCAGGGGCTGCACATCTTCTCGCGTGACCACGGCGCCGAACAGGAACCGGTGGTGATCGAGGTGGCGCCCCGGACCTGGTTCATCCAGCCGGGCATGGTCAACGTCGCACTCTTCGAGACGGACGAGGGTTTGGTGATGGTGGACGCCGGGTGCCGTGGCGACGGTCCGGCCCTGCTCCGGGCGGTCCGCTCGGTCAGTGACAGGCCACTGCACACCGTGATCTACACGCACGGTCACAGCGACCACTGCTTCGGACTCTGGTCGTTCTTCGACGAGGGCGAGAAGCCCGAGATCATCGCCCACGAGGGGGTCCCCGCACACTTCGAGCGCTACATCAAGACGGCCGGGCTCAACGCGCACATCAACGGCCAGCGTCCCGGTGCCGACGGCAAGCGGTGGGCGGAGGAGCCGGCGGACTTCGACTGGCCGACCAGGACCTATCGCGACACCTTGGAGATCGTCGTCGGTGGCGAGACCTTCGTGCTGCGGCACGGCAAGGGTGAGACCGACGATGCGACGTGGGTGTGGGCTCCGGAGCGCCGGGTGATCGCTGCTGGTGACCTGGTCACGGGCTACCTGCCCAACGCCGGCAACCCGCGAAAGGTGCAGCGCTTCGCCGAGGAGTGGGCCGATGCCGCTGAGGAGATGGCGGGCCTGCGGCCGATCGCCATCATCGGCGGACACGGCGACCTTGCGACCGGCGAGGACGAACTGCAGGACGAGCTGCTGTCGTTGGCCCGCTACCTGCGCCACATCGTGGATCACGTGCTGCGCGGGCTCAATGACGGTGCCATGCACGACGACATCGTGGAGAGCCTGGAGATCCCTGAGGACCTGCGCAACCACCCTCGGCTGCCCGCGGTCTACGACCAGCCGGAGTTCGTGGCGCGTAACGTGATCCGTCGTTATTCCGGATGGTGGGACGGCTACCCGGCCAACCTGCTCCCGGCGCCGTACGCCGAGCGGGCTCGTGAGATCACCGCGCTGGCCGGAGGGGTCGAGCGGCTCGTGACTCGGGCCCGGGAGCTGGCCGAGACGGACCTGCGGTTGGCCTGCCACCTGGCCGAGTACGCGTTCTGGGGCGACCAGGACAACGAGATCGCTCGGACGGCGTACGTCGAGATCCTCGAGCGCCGTGCCAAGGAGCAACCGGGCTTGATGGCCCAGGTCGCACTGCGCTGGAGCAAGCGGTACGCCGATGCAGCGGCCTCGGAGGCGGCCCGATGAGTGCCGCACGTCCCAACATCGTGGTGGTCCTGCTGGACGACGTCGGCTTCGGTGCCGCCTCGACCTTCGGTGGGCCGATCCACACGCCAACGTTGGACAAGCTGGCGGCACGGGGCCTGCGCTACAACAGGTTCCACACGACCGCGATTTGTTCGCCGACCCGAGCATCCCTGCTCACCGGCCGTGATGCCCATGCGACCGGCGTCGGCACGGTGCTGAACTCGGCCTTCGACCACCCGGCGTACCGCGGGGTCCTGCGCGACGAGACCACGATGGTCTCGCGGCTGCTCTCCGACGGTGGCTACGCGACCGCCTGCATCGGCAAGTGGCACCTCGCGCCGACCTGGGAGAGCTCGCAGGCGGGTCCCTTCCACCGGTGGCCAACCGGCCGCGGCTTCGACCACTTCTACGGGTTCCTCGGCGGGGAGACCCACCAGTTCGAGCCGACCCTCTATGAAGGCACCAAGCCGGTGGATCGCCCCGATCGCGACGACTACCACCTGACCGAGGACCTGGTCGACCACTCGATCACGTGGGTCCGCACCCAGAAGGCGATGGTCCCGGACCGGCCCTTCTTCCTCTACCTCGCTCCCGGCGCCACCCACGCACCACTCCACGTGCCGCCGGCGTGGAGCGAGAAGTATGCCGGCCGTTTCGACAACGGCTGGGACGAGGTTCGGATCCAGACGTGGGAGCGTCAGCGCCGCGACGGTGTCACGCCGGTCGACACTGCGCTCACGCCGCGCCCGGCGGAGATCCCGGCGTGGACCGACCTCAGCGACGACGAACGCACGGTCGCCGCCCGGATGATGGAGGTGTACGCCGGATTCCTCGAGCACACCGACACCCACCTCGGGAGGCTGGTTGCCGAGCTCGAGGCCAGCGGGGAGTTCGACAACACGCTCTTCTGCTATGTCGTCGGCGACAACGGCAGCAGTGCCGAAGGCGGGCCGGCAGGTGCGCTCAACTACATGGGCACCCTCCAAGGGCTTCCCGAGCCGACCGAGGTGCGCACCGCCGCACTCGACCGGATCGGCACCGCCGACTCGTATGCGCAGTACCCGGCCGGCTGGGCGTGGGCGATGACCACGCCGTTCCAGTGGATGAAGCAGGTCGCCTCGCACTTGGGCGGCACCCGCAACCCGATGGTGGTCAGCTGGCCGGCGGGGATCGCAGGGGCAGGGGAGTGGCGCACCCAGTTCGGGCACGTCAACGACCTGACGCCGACCTTCTTGGACGTTGCCGGTCTCGATCTTCCGCGGGTCGTCGACGGCGTGGACCAGTTGCCGATGGACGGACGCAGCATGGTCGGCACCTTTGCCACCGCCGCGGCTCCCGAACACCACGGCGCACAGCTGTTCGAGGTGAACGGTCACCGCGCGATCTATCGCGACGGTTGGCTGGCCAGCGCCCACCACGGCGGCGTGCCCTGGACGGTCGGGCTCCCGGGCACGCCACGCGACTTCACGGACGACGTGTGGGAGCTGCACGATCTGAGCACCGACTTCAGCCAGTCGAAGGACCTGGCCGCAACGCACCCGGAGTTGCTTGCCGATCTGCGCGAGCTCTTCGACACCGAGGCCGCACGCCTCGGGATCCTGCCGCTGCGCGACGCTCGGGTGTCCCGCACCCGGATGCCGCGGCTCTCGGAGGGGCGCACCAGCTTCTCGTTCCATGCCGGCGCCGTCGGGATGCCCGAGGGTCAGGCCCCACGCTTCGTCGGTCGTTCGTGGCACCTGGCTGCGCGACTCAGTGCCGACGAGGGCGTGCGGGGCGTGGTCGCCACGGTCGGTGGACGGGCTGCCGGATGGTCGCTGTGGGTCGACGACGAGCACCGGCCCGTCGTCACCTACCGCACCTTCGAGGTGGACAGCGCCGAGTTGCGTGGTGCTCCGCTCGAGCCCGGGGACCACGTGGTCGAGGTCACCTTCGACTACCGAGGCCCAGGCTGGGGGCGGCCGGGAGTGGTCGGGCTGGTGGTCGACGGGGAGAAGTGTGGTGAGGCCGATCTGCGCGCCACCCCGCCGGCGATCTTCTCGATAGACGAGACGTTCGACATCGGGTGCACCACCGGGTCGCCGGTGGGTGACCATCCGGTCACCTACCCGTTCGTCGGTGGCACGATCGAGCGGGTGGACCTGGAGTTGGACGGCTGAGGTCACTGTCTCGACGGGCAGTCGGAGTTGCCCGGATCGGGCTGTCGCGCTGGGTAGTCTGACCAGCGTGAGCGAGGTGGACCTGCCGGAGACGATGGCCCGGTTGCTCGGCGACTACGAGCGACACCTTGCCGTCGAGCGCAACCTCACCGAGCACACGGTCCGGGCCTATCTCGGTGACATCACCGGGCTCCTCGAACACGCACGTCGTCTCGGACTCGACGACGTCGCCGAACTCGACCTCGCGGTGTTGCGCAGTTGGCTGGCCAGACAGAAGACCACCGGCAAGAGCCGCACCACGATGGCGCGGCGCGCGACCGCGGCCCGGGTCTTCACCGCCTGGTTGGCGCGGACCGCACGGATCCCTGCCGACGTAGGGGCGTCCTTGGTGTCACCGAAACTGCCCAAGCCGTTGCCGTCTGTGCTCCGGGCGGACGAGGCGAGGGCGTTGTTGGAGACGCCCGACGCGTCCGACGCCGAAACCTCCCCGCTCGTCCTGCGGGACGCCGCGATCCTCGAGGTGCTCTATGCCACCGGGATGCGGGTCGGGGAGTTGTGTGGCCTCGACATCGACGATCTCGACTTCGACCGCCGCGTCGCTCGGGTCTTCGGCAAGGGACGCAAGGAGCGCACGATCCCCTTCGGTCAACCCGCGGCCGACGCGTTGACGCGCTGGCAACGCCTGGGCCGACCCGAGTTGGTCGCGGACGGTGCCGGAGGAGCGCTCTTCGTCGGAGCCCGCGGCAGGCGGATCGACCAGCGCGTGGTGCGTGAGCTCGTGCACCGGCGGATTGCGCAGGTGGACGGTGCGCCGGACATCGGGCCACACGGGCTGCGCCACTCGGCAGCCACTCACCTGCTCGAAGGTGGCGCCGACCTTCGCAGCGTGCAGGAAGTGCTCGGACACGCCTCCTTGGCGACGACCCAGATCTACACCCACGTCTCGACCGACCGGTTGCGGGCAGCGTACCGGCAGGCACACCCGCGGGCCTGAGTTGGTGCTGATCCCTTGGTCAGGCAGGGGCGCGCAGTTGCGTTGCGTGGGGGTGATCTGAGGCATCTGCTCGATCGGGACGCCCTGCTACCACTGCGGCATCATCGCGCTCGGGTAGCGGGCGCTGGCTGCTCCACCGGGGAGGACCTCGCCGATCCGATCGAGTTCATGGTTGTTGAGCAACACCCTGGCAGCTGCCACATTCTCGGCGACCCGCTCGGGGCGACGGGTGCCCGGAATGGCGACGAGGTCGTCTCCTTGGGCGAGGAGCCATGCCAGCGCAAGTTGGCTGAGGCGCCCACGAGGTTGGGCTACGCCACGTCCGCGCAGTTCACCCGCGAGTACACGCGTTTGTATGGAATGCCGCCGGGTCGCCACGCCGCGGTGCAACGGCTGGGAACAGTTCGGGAGGGCACCGCGGAGCCAACATCGGTATCGGCGCCAGCAGCCCGGCCAAGGGAAGCAGGCGCACGGGTCGGGGGCCGACCAGGGCAAGCGGGTTGAGGTAGATGTCGCCGCGGCGCCAGCCCCAGTGAAGGCAGGCGATCGGGAAGCAGTGGGAGCCGATCGCTGCCAGCGTGCCGATCGCTTGACCGCGCGTCACCGGCGTGCCGACCGGGGCGCCGGCCACCACGGGTTCATAGGTGGTGCGAGTCGCGCCGTGGTCGACCACGACCACGCCCCGTCCAGCGATCGATCCCGAGAAGCTGATGATGCCCGGAAGTGCCGCCAGCACGGGTTGGCCGGGCCTCCCGGCGAGGTCGACGCCGCGATGGCCGGCGGCCCAGCGCAGATCGGGTGGATCGAAGCCGGTCACGACCGTTGGGGTCGGGGACAGTGGCCAGGTGCCGGCGCCGGGGACCTGCTCGACGGTGTCGGGCCGGACCACCGCTGCCGCGCCGAGGGCCGTACCGAGCAGCAGGGAAGCCACCAGTGCGACGAGTACGACAACGGCGGCCGGGCGGTGGTGCAAGTGGACTGGATGTGGCATCACCAGCCCATCCTGCGCCGTACGACCGGTGCACGCCGGGGCCACATGGCCGCCTGTGGAGACCCGGGGTCCGAACCGAGGTTGGGGACGACAACCGGGCCACCGATGCCTGATTCGCTCCAGCGGGCGGCTGGGCCTAGACTGGCCGGTGGCAACCCACACGGTGGGTTGACTTCGCACGTCCGCAGACCACGACGGACCTCCTCGGAGGCCCGACCACCCGTGGGCGACGGTCCTCAGTTCCGCCCGGTCCACAAGACGGGCGGGTCGGGCCGCGCGCAGGCGTCAGGATGGCCGGCACCCGTCGGTCATGGCAACTGAAAACTCCCGGCTCCTGACTGTCGGTCGCCTCCCACGCGTGGGCAAAGGTGACCGGATGCAGGCAGGGCCACAATCAGGAAGAGAACGACATGGCAGTCGTGACAATGCGCCAGCTCCTCGAGAGCGGCGTCCACTTCGGACACCAGACCCGTCGCTGGAACCCGAAGATGAAGCGCTTCATCATGACCGAGCGCAACGGCATCTACATCATCGACCTGCAGCAGTCGCTGTCCTACATCGACCGGTCGTACGCCTTCATCAAGGAGACCGTCGCCAAGGGCGGCACGATCATGTTCGTGGGCACCAAGAAGCAGGCCCAGGAAGCGATCGCCGAACAGGCGACCCGCGTCGGCATGCCCTACGTGAACCAGCGCTGGCTCGGTGGCATGCTCACCAACTTCCAGACCATGAACCAGCGGATCAACCGCCTCAAGGAGCTCGACGAGGTCGACTTCGACACCGT
>JBEBTI010000157.1:0-8233 GCA_040393845.1 Nocardioides daejeonensis | reverse complement strand
CCGGGGAGCCTCGAGGCCACCTGCGCCCAGATCGAGAGCCACGGGGTGCGCGCCCTGGCGGTCCCGATGGACCTGACCGACGCCACCAGCGTGCGGCACGCAGCGGTGCAGGTGTTGGAGAAGTGGGGCAGCCCGCAACTGGTCGTCAACAATGCCGTGCACCACCTGCCGCATGCGCGGTTCGGCGACCTGGCACCCGCGACCCTCGCGGACAGCATGCTCGCCAACCACGTGCACCAGGTGCTGTTCATCCAGACCCTGTTGCCGGCGATGGTCTCCGCCGGGGGCGGCACCTTCGTCAACCTGATCTCGGGATCGGCCACCAACGACCCACCGGCACCGCCCGGCGAGGGCGGGTGGGGACTGGCCTACTCGAGTGCCAAGGCGGCATTCGGACGCATCGCCGGAGCCATCAACGCCGAGTACGCCGACTCCGGCGTCCGCGCCTTCAACCTCAACCCGGGCTTCGTGGTCACTGAGTCAGGAGCGGCGCGAGGAGGCACCGATGCCATTGCTGCCAAAGGCTTTCCGACCGTGCCGCCCCAGGCCGCCGGCCGCGCCGTGCGCTGGATCGTCGAGAGCGGCTCGGCTCGCCTCGGCGAGCCGGTGATGGCCGCCGACTTCGTCTGACCCGACCATCTTCGAAGGAACCGCGATGACCCACTCCGGACCGGACTTCTGCGCAGAGGCCCGCACCCACCTCGAGTCGCTCCAGACGTTGCGACGCGATCTGCATGCGCACCCCGAGATCGGTCTGGAGCTTCCGCGCAGCCAGCAGTTGGTGCTCGATGCCGTTGCCGGGCTGGGGTTGGAGGTCACCACCGGCACGGCGTTGACCTCGGTGGTTGCGGTGCTCCGCGGCGCCCGGCCAGGCCCGACCGTGCTGCTGCGCGGTGACATGGATGCGTTGCCGCTCGTGGAGGACACCGAGCTGCCCTACACCTCGACCAACGGCGCCATGCATGCGTGCGGTCACGACCTGCACACGGCCGGCCTGGTCGGAGCCGCCAGATTGCTCGCCGCACACCGTGGCAAGATCGCCGGGGCAGTGGTCTTCATGTTCCAACCCGGTGAGGAGGGCTGGAACGGAGCCGGCCTGATGATCGACGAAGGCATCCTCGAGGCATCTGGTGAACGTCCGACGCGGGCGTACGCCGTCCATGTCGGCACCGGCGAACGCGGACTGTTCATGACCCGGCCCGGCCCGATCCTGGCCAGTTCGAGCACCGTGCGGGTGACCCTCGTGGGTCGGGGCGGGCACGCCAGTTCGCCGTTCGCAACGCTCGACCCGGTGCCGGCGCTGGCCGCGTTGGTGCTGGCAATGCAGTCCCTCGTGACCCGCCGGATCGACGTACAGGATCCGGCCGTGCTCACCGTCACCCAGTTGACCGCCGGCGACGCACCCAACGTGATTCCGGGCCGGGCGTCGCTGGCCGGCACGTTGCGCACCTTCAGCCCCGCCACCTTGCAGAAGGTCGAGGAGGAGCTCGAACGACTCGTGCACGGCATTGCCGCCGCCCATGGCCTCGAAGCAGAGTTCGAACTGAAGCGTGGCTACCCGGCCACCGTCAACGACGTGGTGGCGACCGAGGAGGCGGAGCAGATCATTCGCGACCAGTTCGGTGACGATCGCTGGGTGCGGATTCCCGCGCCGCACATGGGGTCCGAGGACTTCTCGCTGGTCCTCGAGCAGGTCCCCGGCAGCTACATCTTCCTCGGCGCAGGACCCGACCACGTCCCCGCCGGTACGACGTACCCGCACGCCCCCGACGCCCAGTTCGACGACGCCGTGCTCGGCGACCAAGCCGCCCTGCTCGCACAGTTGGCGTGGCTGCACGTCGGTCGCGACTGAGGCTCCGCGGAACCCCTCAGCGGAGCTCGTCGATGGAGAGCGGCGTGCCGAGCCTGAGGTCGACGGTGCGCTGGGCCTCCCAGACGGTGACCGGTCGAGCCCCCATCGCGCCGCCGGCAGCGGAGACTGTCAACACATAGCGCCCGTTGGCCGGCCGGGGGATCACATAGCGCCCCTCGTGGTCGGTGCGGATCGACGTCACCACTTCGCCGGTCGCGCGGGTCAGCACCACGAGTGCGTCGGCGATCGGCTGGTCGTCGGAACCGCTGATCACGCCGGAGAGCGTGTACCGCTCGCGAAGCACGATCGGGGGGAGCGGGGCGGCGTCGTCGAGTTCCATGATCCGTGAGCGCGGCTGCCAGCCGTCGGCGGCGGTGACGACCAGGTAGTCGCCCGGCGCCGGCACCGCTGCGTTGAACCGACCCTCGGAGTCGGCCTGACCCCAGTCGATCGCCGCGCCCTCGGGGGTGAGCACCGTGACCACGGCGTTGCGGATCGGATTGCCGGCACTGGTGACGACGCGGCCCTTGACCACGCGGGTCCGGGCGCCGGTGCCCTCGGTGCCGGAACGGTCCCACTCCTCGGAGTAGGCCCGCATCCGCAGCATCGGAACGGTGACTGCCGTGGCGGCGACCGAGGCCCCGGCGGCCAGCCAGAGGAAGAGTTTGAGCGCGCCCTCGGTCGGGGCGACCTGGTCGGCGACCACGATCGCCGACGCGCTGGTGACGGCGGCCGCGGTGGCGCTCGCCGACGACGTGCCGATCGAGCGGAGCAGCACGTTGAGACCGTTGGCCGACGCGGTCTCCGTGACAGGGACGGCGCGCATGATCAGGGTCGGCAGCGCGCCGTAGACGAGGGCGGTGCCCACGCCGACCATCACCGAGCCGATCACGATCTGGGCGAGGTCGTCGCTGAGGAACACCCGTGCGGCGTACGACAGGGCCATCACCACGGCACCGGTGAGCAGGGTGATCTGGGGTGTGAAGCGCCGGGTCATCCACGCCGAAACCGGTGCCAACAACGCGAAGGCGACCGCGTTCGGGACCATCCACCACCCGGTCTCCAACACCCCGAGTCCGAGGCCGTATCCGGTCTCCTCCGGCATCTGGAGCAACTGGGTGGTGACGAGCATGTTGGTGAACATCGCGAAGCCCGCGAACACGGAGACGACGTTGACCAACATCACCGGTGCTCGGGCGGCGACCCGGATGTCGACCAGCGGGCTGGGGGTCCGCAGCTCGACGGGAACCCATGCGGCCAGCACGGCCAGGCCGGCGAAGGCCAGGCCGAGTGTGGTCGCCGACGTCCACCCCCACTGTGCGCCCTTGGACAGCGCGAGCAGGAGCGCGGTGAGAGACACCGAGAGCAGCACGGCGCCCCGGTAGTCGAAGGTGCCACGGGTCTGCACCGGTGACTCGGGCAGCATCGTGCGGGCCGTGACCAGCAGGATTGCCGCTACGATCGCGGTGAGCCAGAAGATCGCGTGCCAGTCGAGGTGGTCCGAGATCAACCCTGACAGCGGCAGGCCGACCCCGGCGCCGACCGCGAGGGTGGCGCTCATGATCGCGACGCCCAGCGGCACCTTCTCGCGGGGCAGTTCGTCGCGCATGATCGCGATGGCGACCGGCACGAGTGCGAGCCCGACGCCCTGCAGCGCGCGGGCGGTGATCAGCAGCGGCACGATCTCGCTGACCGCGCCCAGGAGGGAGCCGGCCAGGGAGACGCCCAGCGACGTGACCATCATCCGACGCTTGCCGAACATGTCGGCCAGTCGGGAGATCGTCGGCGTGGCCACCGCCCCGGAGAGCAGGGTCGCCGTCACCAGCCACGAGGCGCTGTCGGCGGAGGTGTCCAGGAGGCGCGGCAGCTCGGGCAGCAGCGGCAGCAACAGGGTCTGCTGCAAAGAGACCACGACGCCGCACAGCGACAGCACGAGGATGGTCGCGATCGGGCTCCGGGCCGGGCGTGAGCTCGGAGCCGGGGGCTCGGCGGTGGTCAGGGAGGTCACGCGGGCATCACGCTGGCCATTCAACCATCAGACGTGTCGGCAGGCGGGGCGGATGAAACCGGTGGACGGCTGCGATCGGTCGGTGGTGGCCCGGCCGCACCGACCGTACGACGACCCGCAACTCGGCGGAGACGGGCCAGAAGTTCTCAGATCCGGACCGGGCAGGCCGATCTGGCCGGTGGCGACCACCTGCGCCGCGCGAGGAGACGTGCGAACCACGAGATCGTCAGGCCGAACCACGTTCCGGCCATCCGAATGCACACCGTGTGACCGTCAGGCGTGGCAACACGTCCCGGCACCGTGACTGCGCCGCACATCCACCACGGAGGACCCCATGGCTTCCAGTTCCGCCGCGACCATCGACCTCGCCAGCGCACCCGAACCGGACCAGGCCCCCGGCGCCACGGAACAGGTGGATGTCGCCCAGACCCTGTCCATCATGGAGGCGTTGTCTGCCGAGCTGATGTTCTGCGACCTCGACCTCAACATCGTCTATGCCAACGCCGCCGCGTTGCGCGGTGCAGCGCGGGCCGCCCAGTGGCTGCCCTGCGATCCTGAGGCGCTGGTCGGCGTCAACCTGGCGGCCCTCAGCCCCACGCTGGCCGGGGTCGGCGGGGACCTGCCGCACCGCGAGACGATCCTCCTCGGCGAGGAGACACTCCGGGTCGAGATCTCCGGCGTCCACGACAGCAGCGGCACGTGCGTCTACCTGCTGGCGGTGTGGGAGAACCTCACCGACGCGCTTGCCGAGAAGGCCGCGGCCCAGGAGGCTGCTGCCGACACGGCAGCGATCAACAAGATCCTCGCCGCACTTCAGGACGTGACCACCGTGGGCGAAGCGGCCCAGCGGGCGTTGGACATCGTCCGTGCGGAGTTCGGCTGGGTGTATGGCTCCTACTGGCGGGTCGACCCCGACGAGTCGCTATTGCGATTCGCGGTCGAGTCCGGCGATGCCGGTCCCGAGTTCCGAGAGGTGACGCGCACGGCCACCTTCGCCGAAGGAGTGGGTCTGGCGGGTCGGGCCTGGGCCCAGCGCGAGCTCTACTTCACCGACGACATCGGTGAGATGGTCGATTGCGTCCGCGCGCCGGTTGCGCAGAAGGTCGGCGTGAAGTCGGGAATCTGCATGCCTCTCGTCGTCGACGGAAACGTCGTGGGCACGATGGACTTCTTCGCCCTCGAAACCCTCACCCTCTCCACCCAGCGGTTCGACTCCCTGCGCAACGTCGGCAGGCTCGTCGCCCAGGCGTTCACGCGGATCGGTCGCACCGAGGCCGAGCGGCACGCCGCCGACGAACTCGCGGCGAAGGTGGCCCAGGTGCTCGAGGTGGTTCGCGCCGCCGCGGACGGCGACCTTGCCCAGCAGATCGTCGTGGACCCCAGCGGCGACGCCATGTCGAAGCTGCAGAACGGTCTGGCCGAGTTGCTCGGCAAGATGCGGACCTCGGTCGGCACCATCGTGAACACCGCCGACAACCTGTCATCGGCCTCCGAGCAGTTGACCGTGCTGTCGCAGGGGATGGGTGACGGGGCGTCGCAGACGTCGGACCGCGCCGCGTCTGCTTCGAGTGCCTCGGTGGAGGTCTCCGCCAGCATCCAGAGCGTCGCCGGAGCCGCCGAAGAGATGACGGCCAGCATCCGCGAGATCGCCAAGAACGCCACTGAGGCAGCGACGGTGGCCACCTCCGCAGTCGACGTCGCGTCGGCCGCACAGCAGACGGTTGCCGACCTTGGTGAGTCGTCGGCCGAGATCGGTCAGGTCGTCAAGGTGATCACCTCGATCGCGCAGCAGACCAACCTGTTGGCTCTCAACGCCACCATCGAGGCGGCCCGCGCGGGCGACGCCGGCAAGGGATTCGCTGTCGTGGCGAACGAGGTGAAGGAGTTGGCGAAGGAGACCGCACGGGCGACCGACGACATCAGCAAGAAGATCGAAGCAAACCAGACCGACACCCGGGGTGCGGTCGCTGCGATTGCCGAGATCGTCGACGTCATCGGTCGCATCAATGACTTCCAGACGTCGATCGCTTCGGCAGTGGAGCAGCAGACGGCCACCACCAATGAGATCGCCCGCAGTGTCACCGAAGCAGCAACCGGTGCTTCCGGCATCGCCCAGGACGTCACGCAGGTCGCCTCCGCTGCGTCTGCCACCCGCGAAGGGTCGGCACAGACGTTGCAGGCCGCCACGGACCTGGCCCGGATGGCCGAAGAACTGAAGAGCCAGGTGTCGGCCTTCAAGGTGTGACCGCGCGCGTGCGCAGCTCGTGCGGGGAACAGGTGCTGGGAGGATGGCTCGACAGCCCATCATCCCCGGAGGTCTCGGATGGCCAAGCACGAACGCATGTTGCGCAATGACGTCGACACGATCCTCGCCAGGATCGACGACGCCGTACTGCAGGGGAGCTCCTCGGCCAGGCTCGAGGACTCGAGTGACCGACAGATCGGCACGGTGCGGTGCGCGGTGCGGGTCTACGAGCGCTTCAGCATGGTGGGCGGCAACCGGGTGAGTCTGTCCCTGACGGCGGTCGGCGACGGCACCGAGACCTTCGTCAGCGCGATCACCTCCGGCGGCAGCCAAGCGGTGTTCTTCAAGATCAACACCATGGGTGAACAGGCATTCCTGCGCTACGTCGTCGAGGCGATGGACCAGCTCGCTGCCGAGACCTCGGCGTCCTAGCGACCAAGGATTGCTAGGCGAAATGCGAGAAGAGCCGCCGCCCGGTGAGGGACGACGGCTCTTCTGTCAGCAGGTCAGCTCTTGTTGGCCTTGCGCGCGCGGCTCGCGATCTTGGCGCGGTCGTTCTGGTCGAGGATCACCTTGCGGATCCGCACGTGGTCGGGCGTGACCTCGACGCACTCGTCATCGCGGCAGAACTCCAGGCACTGCTCGAGGGAGAGCTTCTTCGGCGGGATCAACTTCTCGAAGTTGTCGGAGGTCGCGGACCGGATGTTGGTCTGCTGCTTCTCCTTGGTGATGTTCACGTCCATGTCGTCGGCACGGGAGTTCTCGCCGACGATCATCCCTTCGTAGACCTCGGTGGCGGGGTCGACGAACATCACGCCACGCTCCTGCAGGGAGGTCATCGCGTACGCCGTTGCCGCACCCGCGCGGTCCGCCACCAGGGAGCCCGACGCACGGGACCGGATCTCGCCGGTCCACTGCTCATAGCGCTCGAACACGTGGGCCGCCATGCCGGTGCCGCGGGTCTCGGTGAGGAAGTCGGTGCGGAAGCCGATCAGGCCACGCGCCGGCACGATGAACTCCATCCGCACCCAGCCGGTGCCGTGGTTGGTCATCGACTCCATCCGGCCCTTGCGGTTGGCAAGCAGCTCGGTGATGGCGCCGAGGTACTCCTCGGGCGCGTCGATGGTCAGGCGCTCCATCGGCTCGTGCACCTTGCCGTCGATCTCCTTGGTCACCACCTGCGGCTTGCCGACGGTGAGCTCGAAGCCCTCGCGACGCATCTGCTCGACCAGGATCGCCAGGGCGAGCTCGCCTCGGCCCTGCACCTCCCAGGCGTCCGGGCGCTCGGTCGGCAGGATCCGCAGCGACACGTTGCCGACCAGTTCGGAGTCGAGACGGTCCTTGACCAGACGTGCGGTGACCTTGGCGCCCTTGACCCGACCGACCATCGGCGAGGTGTTGGTGCCGATCGTCATCGAGATCGCCGGCTCGTCGATCTGGATCAGTGGCAGTGCCACCGGGTTCTCGGCGTCGGCGAGGGTCTCGCCGATCATGATCTCCGGAATGCCGGCGATCGCGACGATGTCGCCGGGTCCGGCCGACTCGCCCGGCACCCGCTCGAGGCCTTCGGTGACCAGCAGTTCGGTGATCTTGACGTTCTTGACGGTGCCGTCGCCCTTCATCCAAGCGACCTGCTGGCCCTTCTTCAACTCGCCTTCATAGACGCGCACCAGCGCGAGCCGGCCGAGGAACGGTGAGGCGTCGAGGTTGGTGACATGGGCCTGCAGAGGTGCGCCCTCGGCGTACGTCGGCGCAGGAATCGTCTCGAGGATCGTGGCGAAGAGCGGCTCGAGGTTGTCGCCGTCGGGGAGCTGGCCGTTGGCGGGCTTCTCCACGGACGCGATGCCGGCCTTGCCCGAGGCATAGATCACCGGGAAGTCGAGGGCGTCGTCGCTGTGCGAGTCGTCCAGGAGGTCCATGAAGAGTTCGTAGGTCTCGTCGACGACCTCGTCGATGCGCGCGTCGCTGCGGTCGACCTTGTTGACCACGAGCACCACCGGCTTGCCGGCGTTGAGCGCCTTGCGGAGCACGAAGCGGGTCTGGGGCAGCGGACCCTCGGAGGCGTCGACCAGCAGCACGATGCCGTCGACCATCGACAGGCCGCGCTCGACCTCGCCACCGAAGTCGG
>JBEBTI010000156.1:0-8252 GCA_040393845.1 Nocardioides daejeonensis | reverse complement strand
GGGTCGTCACCGGGCAGTCGGTGCAGGTCGAGCAGGGGCACCCGCCGTACGCCGTCCGGTCCCTGCACGACCACCGCAGCGTCCAGCGCGGCCAGCGCGACGGCGAAGTCCGACGGATGGGTCGCGACGCAGTCGTCGCTGGCTCCGAGCACAGCGTTGTGGCGGCCGTGTCCCTCCAGCGCCGAGCAGCCGCTGCCCGGTGCGCGCTTGTTGCACGGCGTGGTCACGTCCTGGAAATAGACGCATCGGGTGCGTTGGAGCAGGTTGCCGCCAGTGGTGGCCTGGTTGCGGATCTGCCCCGACGCACCTGCCAGCAGCGCTCGGGAAACGGCCGGGAAGCGCCGACGAAGTGCTCGATGAGCCGCCAAGTCGCTGTTGCGCACGTTGGCACCGATCCGCAGGCCGCTGGTCGAGGAGTCGTGCTCCTCGATCGAAGTGAGTGGCAGGCGACTGATGTCCACCAACAGTCCGGGTTCGGTGATGCCCAACTTCAGGTGGTCGACCAGATTGGTCCCACCTCCGAGGAACATCGCTCCAGGTGTGTCTGCCACGCGAGCGACGGCGGCCTCGACGCTGTCGGCGCGCTCATAGGTGAACTCCCTCATCCGGCGCACTCCCGCAGGGCACCGAGGATGCCGGAGTAGGCGCCACACCGACACAGGTTGCCGCTCATCCGCTCACGAATCTCCGCGTCGTCGAGGGCGACATCGCCGTCCAGATCATTCGTGACGTGGCTGGGATGTCCAGCCGCTGCCTCCTTGAGCATGCCCACCGCAGAACACACCTGCCCCGGCGTGCAGTAGCCGCACTGGAAGGCGTCGTGGTCGAGGAACGCCTGCTGGACCGGATGCAGTCCGTCGGCGGCGAGACCGCCTGCAGTGACGACGTCGGCACCGTCGACCGACACCGCAAGGCTCAGACAACTCAACTGGCGGCGACCGTCGAGCAGGACGGTGCAGGAGCCACACTGGCCGTGGTCGCAGCCCTTCTTGACGGTGATCACATCGAGCCGTTCGCGCAACGCGTCGAGCAGTGTTGTGCGCACGTCGACCGTGGCTCTTCGCTCGATGCCGTCGACGGTGAGTCTGACCTGGACATCCATGCGGGGCCGGTACCCACACCCGGACGGGTGAACAGGCAGGGCCCGCGGGAGAGGGTCCGGTCGCCGCAGGGCCTCGAACACGGGCTCAGCCGGTCAGCAGTCTCGCGACGGCCCGGTCGGTCGCGTCCGGCCCACCTGGCACCGGGTCGAGCACGGTGCCGGCCTCGTAGAGATCGATCACCCGCGGGTCGACGTACGACGAGCGGGCGACGGTCGGGGTGTTGCCGAGCAGATCCGAGGCCTGTACGACGGCCGCGCGGATCCGCTTCTTGCGTGCCGTTGCGGACGTGGCCACCGGGGCGCCGGCGAGTGCGACCGCAACGGTCACGGTGGCGTGCCAGGTGCGGAAGTCCTTGGCCGTGACGTCGAGTCCGGTGAGTTCTCGGATCCGGTCGTTGACGTCATGGGGCGTGATCGGGTGCCAGCGCCCGTGCACCTTGGTGGCCAGCAACCTCGGGTCGCTGCTCCGACGGCGTCGCAGCGTGGTCACCAGCTCGACGACGTCGGGGTCGTCGACCCACACCTCGTTGTCGATGCCGGACTTGCCGACGAACGAGAACAACAGACCGTCACCGCGGCGGACCACGTGCTGCCGTTCGAGCGTCGTCAGACCGTGACTGCCGAACTCCTCGGCGGAGGCCTCCGACCCCGGGCGGAAGCAACCGAGGTCGATCAACCTGACCGCGGCGGCCAGCACCCGCGCGCGCTCCACGGCTTCGTCACCGGGGTCGCACCGTAGTTGGTTGCGCAGCTTTCGGCGCAGTCCGGGCAGTCGGACGGCAAGCTCGAGGACCCGGTCGAACTTGGCGAGGTCACGCTGCTCACGCCAGTGCGGGTGGTAGAGGTACTGCCGCCGTCCGGCGTCGTCGGTGCCGACCGCCTGCAGGTGACCACGAGGGTGCGGGCAGATCCACACGTCGCGCCACGCAGGTGGGATCACCAGCGCCTTGACCCGTGCGACGTCCTCCGGCGACAGCGGTTGGCCGTCCACGTCGAGGTGGCGGAAGCCGCGGCCCTGCCGCACCCGTCGCCAACCCGGCTCATGGCACGACACCGTGCGGAGTCTCATCGTGCACGCCCGGCCGCCATGGCACTGAGTACCCCGCCAGGGGTGGTTCGATGCCGTGGTTCACCGAGCCGGGCGTGGGTCATTCCGCCGGCGTGGGCTCGTCATCGGACGGCGCGGTCTCGGTCGGCTCGTCCGGCAGGTCGCTCGGCGTCGGGTCCGGTGCCGAGGGCGGCGTGCTCTCCTCCGGCTCCGGATCGTCGGTGTCCGGTCCGCCGCTCGGCGCGTCGGGGCGGCCGGAGGTCGTCGGTGCCGACGGTTCGTGGGAAGACCGCGGCGGCGCAGGCGTCTCGCTCTCCTCGTCGCCGTCCGGCTCCGGCGCCCTGGACGGGGCGACATCGTCCTGGGTCGGACCCTGCAGTGGGCCCTGTCGGACCGGATCGACCGGATCGGGACGCACGAAGACATAGAGCACGAGCACCGCCAGGAAGACCGCGGCGAGTGCCACGGTCGAGCGGCGCGGACGCAGCGTCTCCCATCTCATGGCGCCTCCGTCGTGGCGACGTGCGGGGCCACCTCGGCCTGCACGTTGATGCCTTCGGCGCGCAACGCCCGGGTGATCTGCATCCGCAGCGCGCGGCTCACCTCGAACTGTCTGCCGGGCAGCGTCCGACCGACCACCCGCACCTTGAACTGGTCCATCTCGATCGACTCCACACCCATCACCGCCGGGGCGTCGAGGAGCAGGTCGTGCAGCGCCGGATCCTGGTACGCCGCCTGGCCGACGTCTCGCAACACCTTCGTGACCAGGTTGACGTCGAAGACAATCGGCACGGGTACGTCGATCACCGCGCGTGCCCAGTCCCGCGAGAGGTTGGTGACCTGGACGATCTGACCGTTCGGGGTGATCACCACTTCACCGGTCGACGTACGCAGCGTGGTGATCCGCAGGCTGACGTTCTCGACCGTGCCGAGCACCGGCGTCGCGACGCCGAGCACGGAAACCTGCACCAGATCACCGAATCCGTACTGCCGTTCGGCCAGCACGAAGAAACCGGCCAGCAGGTCCTGCACGATGCGTTGCGCACCGAAGCCGACCGCGACACCGGCCACAGTGGCAGCGGGCACGATCGCTCCGAGGGAGACGCCGAAGTTCTGCAGCACGGCGACGGTCGTGAGTGTGTAGATCAGCACGATGATCGCCCAGGTGACCACCTGGGCGATCGCCCGTCTGTGCTTCGACTCCTCCGATCGCACCGTGGTGCCATCGGCGGCACGGGTACCGGCATCCGCACGTTCATTGATCCGCTCAGCACCCCAACGCACCAGCCGCGTCAGCAGCACCGAGCCGGTCACCATCAGCACGATCTCGAGACCGTCGCCGCGCAGCCACAGGCCGAACTCGGTCAGCGGCTGGGCAGCCATCGCGGTGATCGGATGCATGGACCCATCATGCACGCCGGTGGTCAGAGCCTCCTCACAACCGCGGGTCGACCGGCTCCGACTCGAGCGCAAGCACGGCGAACGCCGCCTGGTGCACCTTCCACAGCGGTCGGCGCCCGACGAAGGCAGTCAGCGCCTCGAGCCCCAGAGCGTGTTCGCGCAACGCCAGTTGCCGTTTCTTACCCAGGCTGCGGTTGCGCAGCACCTCGAGCGAGTCGGTGTAGTCGGGGCCGTAGATGATCCGCAGGTACTCCCGGCCACGCACCTTGATGCCGGGCTGCACGCGGCCCTCGGTGGGCTGGGCGGGTTTGACGACCATGCCCTCTCCCCCGGCGGCCGTCAGTTCCAGCCACCAGTTGGTGGCCGCATCGCGCTCTGCGGGTGACGACAGGTCCACGAACCGATGCCGGGTGGGGGTGATCAGCTCGCCCTCGAGCCGGGCGAGCGTGGCCAGGTGCCACTCGTGTGACTCGGTGAGGGCGAGCACCCGGCCCTCGGCGGCGAGCACCTGGAACGGGGCCAGCGTGACGCCCTCAAGGCCGTTGGTGGGTCGCACGTACGCCGTGTAGGCGTCGCGGAACGCCTGCGCATTGGCAAGCCGGCCCTGCGTCCGCTCGGCGAGGCCGGCGACGTCGAGCCCTCGTGCCGCTGCCTGCTCGAGCACGCCGAGCACCTCGGGGAGTGCGTGCCTGGCGGCCGTGCCGACGGAGGCGTACTGGTCCTTGATCAGGCCGGTCGCCTTGGCCGACCACGGCAGCAGTTCACAGTCGAGCACCAGCCAGTCGGTCTCGAGCGTCTCGAACAGCGGAGCAGCGGTCGTCCGCAGCCGGTCGACCAGCTCGGTGGTGTCGTCGAAGAACGACCGGCCGGTGCGGGTGAACACCGCCCCGGTGCTGCCGTCACCGACCCCGAAGCGACGCTCCGCGGTGTCGGCATCCTTCGTCACCACGGCGATCGCCCGGGAGCCCATGTGCTTCTCCTCGCAGACCACCCGCGTGACGCCCCATCCGGCGTACTCGTCGAAGGCTTCGCCGGGGTGCTCGAGGAACCCGTCGAGTTGCGAGGTGGCGACCGGCGACATCGTGGCGGGAAGGTGCACCAGCCAGCGCGGGTCCACGGCATGACGACTCATCACCTCGAGAGCCGCAGCGGCGTTCTCCTCGGGCACCTTCACCTTGCCGGCGTACGTCGTCTCCAGCCAGCGGGTGCCGGCGACGTCGCCGATGCGCAGCACCGACGGTTCACGGTCGGCGCTCTCGCCGGCAAGGGGGCGGACCGGCTCATACCACTCCCGCTCGGCGGGGACGGCGACGATCTCGCGCTCGGGGTAGCGCAGTGCGGTGAGCTCGCCGCCGAAGACGACGCCGGTGTCGAGACAGATCGTGTTGTTGATCCACTCGGCTCGCGGCACCGGCGTGTGGCCGTAGACGACCATCGCGTCGCCGCGATACTCCTGCGCCCACGGGTAGCGCACCGGCAAGCCGAACTCGTCGGTCTCGCCGGTGGTGTCGCCGTAGAGCGCGAACGCCCGCACCCGCCCGGACGATCGCCCGTGGTAGGCCTCCTTGAGGCCGGCGTGGGCGACGACTAGGTTGCCGTCGTCGAGCACGAAGTGGCTGATCAGACTGTCCATGAAGTTGCGGGCGCGGGAGCGGAACTCGTCAGACTCGTTGCCCAGTTGGGAAATCGACTCCGCGAGCCCGTGGGCGATCTTCACGTTGGCACCGTCGAGGGCACGCACCAGCTTGGCCTCGTGGTTGCCGGAGACACAGAGCGCGTTGCCGGCGGCGACCATGCCCATCACCAGACGGAGTACGCCGGGAGTGTCCGGACCGCGGTCAACGAGGTCACCGACGAAGACCGCCTGCCGCCCGTCGGGGTGGGTGGCGTCGACAGCTGCGTTGTCGTCGTACCGGATCTGCCAGCCGAGCTGGCTCAGCAGCGTGCGCAGCTCGGCGGCGCACCCGTGCACGTCGCCGATGATGTCGAAGGGTCCGTGCACGTCGCGGCGGTCATTCCACGACCGCTCACGGACGATCTCCACGGCTGCGATCTCGTCCTCCCCGCGCAGCGTGTGGACTCGGCGGAAGCCCTCCTTCTTCAACCTGGCAAGGGACTTCTTGAGTGCACGCTGCTGCCGGGTGACGACGTGGCTGCCGAAGTCGCGGTCCGCGCGGCCGCCGTTGCGTGCGATCGCGACCGACTCGGGGACGTCGAGTACGATCGCGTCGACGAGCACGTCATGGCTCTTCGCCACCTTCACCAGCTCGGCCCGTGCGTGCTGCTGCACGTTGGTGGCGTCGACCACCGTGAGCAGCCCGCGCCGCAACCGGATGCTGACAAGGTGGTGGAGCAGGTCGAAGGCGTCCGCGGTCGCCGACTGGTCGTTCTCGTCGTCCGAGACGAGGCCACGGCAGTGATCGCTGGAGACCACCTCGGTGGGCTCGAAGTGCGTACGCGCGAAGGTGGACTTGCCACTGCCGGAGACACCGATGAGGACGACCAGTCCCTTCGCCGGCACGTTGACCTGTCGCGGTTCAGTCATCGTTGCCTGCCTTGCGGAAGATCGCCATCTGGGTGGGAGTGCCGAGCTCGGGATCGACGTCGCCGATGCCGCGCCGCTCGACCGCATAGCCGTACGTCGTCGCCACCAGCTCCGACCAGTCGGCGAACTCGGCACGGGTCCACTCGAAACGGTGGTCGGGATGCCGCATCCCCTCGAGTCCTTCGTAGCGCACGTTGTATTCGCTGTTGGGCGTGGTCACCACCACGGCCCCCGGCCGGGCGCCGCCGAAGACGACGCGTTCGAGGGCCTCGAGGCGGGACAGGTCGACGTGCTCGATGACCTCCATCAGGACGGCAGCGTCGAAGCCGACGTAACGGTCGTCCTCGTAGGTGAGCGCGCCCTGGAACAGCTCGATCCGCTCCGACTGCCGCTCGCCCATCTGCTCGACGTGCAGGCGTTTGGCGGCCTGCTGGAGCGATCGGGTGGAGACATCGCTTCCGGCGATGCGTGCGAAGGACGACTTCATCAGGCGATCGAGGAACGCGCCGGGACCACAGCCGAGGTCGATCACCGACTGCGCACCGAGCTCGTGGAGCACCGCCAGCACGGCATCATGACGCTGGGCGTTGAGTGGGAGTCGCTTCGCTTCCGGCTGGCGCACCTCCTCGTCGGCCGCGACGTCCAGGTCGGGCCCGTCGCCGAGCTCGGCCAACCGGGTCAGCGCGACGCGGGCGAGGCCGCCGGTGCGGTGGAGGTAGCGGCGGGTGATCAGGTCCGCCTCAGGGTGCGCGGCGAGCCATCCCTGGCCGGAGTGCATCAGTTTGTCGACCTCGTCGGGACCCTGCCAGTAGTGCTTCGACTCGTCGAGCACCGGCAGCAGCACGTGGAGCTGGCTGAGCGCGTCCGCGAGCCGGACAGTGCCGGTCAGGCGCAGCCGCACGTAGCGGGAGTCGCCCCACCCGGGGAAGGTGTCATCGAGAGCGATCGGGTCAGCCTCGACGGTCCAGCCGAGGGGCTCGAAGAGTCGGTGCGCGACCTGTGGCCCACCGCGGCAGGGCAGCACCGGGATGCTGATCTCGAGTGGGATCGCCGAGTCGGCCAGCTCCTGCCTCGATCGGCACCGCCCGCTGCGGGCGGTGCTGAAGACGTCGGCCAGCGCGACACCGAGGAGCGAGGAGGCGGCGTACGGCCGGTCGTTGACATACTGCGCCAGGCTGAAGTCCGGCGTGTTCCTGCGCGACCTGGCCAGCTGGACCGCATCGACATCGAGCACCAGGGCAACCGTGCAACGTTCCTCGCTCGCCTCGGGGTAGAACACGACGGCCGTCCCGAACGACTGCTTGAACTCCTGCACCCGCTCGGGGTGCTTGTGCAGGAGGTAGCCGAGGTCGGTGGCCGGACGGTGCGTGGTCGAGACGGTGAGCAACACCCCCTCATCTTCTCTGCCGTGTCCAACGGGTTGTCAGTCGAGGCGCCAGAAGAGCTCGACGTCGAGCACGACTGAGGCGGTCAGCAGGTGGGCGTCGTCACCGTCGGCAGTGAGGGCGACGGCACGTTGGTCGACCTGCTTGAGCAGCAACGGATCACGAACCTGCCGCCAGGCACCGCCGTCGGGGACCCACAGGCCCGTGGCCGACGTTCCGTAGGAGAGCCGCGCCCGTGGGTCGCCGGGCACCGATCCGCCCAGGAACCACTCTCGCCGTCCGCCTCGAGGGCGATAGCGGGCTGCTGGGGTCACCGGGCACAGCGGTGCGGGGTACGGCGATCTCGGTGCGGCCGTCGGTGGTGACGGTCTGCAGGGCGACGTCGTCACCGTCCTCCCGAGTGGGTACCGACCACCATGAAGGATCCCAAGCACATCAAGCCATCACTGGACAGCTCCGAGGCGATCGACGTCGACGCCGTACCCCCGGAGGAGGAGGTGACCCGCGCCGATGCCTAGCAGCGGGCCGACCTCGACCCCGAGGAGCAGTTGAACCGCCCCGAGCAACCCGACTTCGACCCGGCGGAGGCCGAGCAGCTCTAGGCCAGGCGCCAGGGCGAGCCCGGTTGGGTCGGGCGAGCGTCACCGGTCACGCGCACGGCGTAGCGCGGCACCGCGTCGTCCGCGGCGCTGGGCACGGGACCGAGGTAGTCGTGACCCGTCATCCGGCACCAGGCCGGCAGATCGATCGGAGCGACCGGGTCGGTGGTCT
>JBEBTI010000155.1:0-8260 GCA_040393845.1 Nocardioides daejeonensis | reverse complement strand
TGCTCAAGGACTCCGAGCCCGAGGTGCTTGTCGCCGCCGTCTGTTCAGTCGCCCGGGGCAACGGGACTCTCGACGACGCCCTCACCAAGCGGGTGCTGCGTGAGGTCGTGACCCGGCGTGAGATCCAACCGGTCACGGCCGGCCGCGCTACCGAGCTGCTGACCGCCCGCGAGCTCGACATCCTGCTGCTGCTCGCCCAAGGCCTCTCCAACGACGAGATCGCCACGGAGCTGGTGCTGGAGACCTCCACGGTGAAGTCGCACCTGGCGCGGATGATGCCGAAGCTCGGCGTACGCTCGCGCCTTCAGGCTGCTGTCTGGGCCTATCAGAACAAGGTCGTCGCCGTCCCCGACTGAGCACCCACGCCGCACTTGCATCGAAGGATGCAACTCCCCGATCTCCCTCCTGCGCGGCTCGTGGTGGCGGGCGGGAGTTTCTAGCGTCGTAGGTGTCCCAACCTGCGACCCGAGGAACCGCGATGACTGCCACCCCGATTGTCTCGACCACCGCCCCGCCCGCACAGCCCGCGACGAGTGCAGCGTTGCGGCTCCACGACGTACGCAAGCAGTACGGCGGCGGTTCGGAGACCGTGCATGCGTTGCGCGGCGTCTCCCTGACGTTGGAGGCGGGCTCCTTCACCGCCGTGATGGGCCCGTCCGGCTCAGGCAAGTCGACTCTGCTGCACTGCGCGGCCGGGCTCGACGTGCCGACCAGCGGGCAGGTGCACGTCGGCGGGCGCGACATCAGCCGCCTCTCCCCCGATGCGCTGACCCGATTCCGCCGCGACCACATCGGCTTCGTCTTCCAGGCCTACAACCTGATCCCGCACCTCAGCGTCGCCGACAACGTCCAACTGCCGACGATCCTCGCCGGCCGCGCCCCCGACCTCAGGTGGCAAGCCGAACTGCTCGATGCCGTGGGCCTCACTGGGATGGCGGATCGTCGCCCCGGCGACCTGTCCGGTGGCCAGGCCCAACGTGTCGCCATCGCGCGTGCCCTCTTTGCTCGCCCGACGGTCGTCTTCGCCGACGAACCCACCGGAGCTCTGGATGTCCGCACCGGAGCAGCGGTGCTGAGCCTGCTGCGCGACACCGCGCGCCGCCTCGGGCAGACGGTGGTGCTGGTGACCCACGACGCGACCGTGGCCGCGGTCGCCGACCAGGTGCTCTTCCTCTCCGACGGGCGCGTCGTCGACCGCGTCGCCGCACCGACCGCGCACGACGTGGCCGACCGCATGCTCGGGTTGGAACGATGAACGCCACCTGGCGCCTCGCCCGCTCCGGCGCCCTCGCCCACCTGCCGAGCCTGGTCGCTCCCTTCATCGTGCTCGCGCTAGCCGGCGTCCTGGTCTCCGGCACCGGCGTACTGGTCGAATCGGGCCTGCGCTCCCCCGACAACGCGGACCTCCTGATCGCGCTGGCCAGCTCGTTTGCCGGCACTGCAATGCTGCTCGTGGTGTTCGTGGTCGCCACCACCGTGTCGTTGGCGCTTCGGCAGCGGCAACGTGACTTCGCGTTGCTGCGCGCGATCGGTGCGACGCGGGCGCAGGTACGCCGTCTCGTCGGCCGCGAGGTCGGCCTCGTCGTCGCGATCGCTGCGCCGGTCGGCGCGGTGGTCGGGCTTCTCGTGGTGCGGCAACTGACGCCGTTGTTGGTCTCTGCGGGCGTCGTCGAGCCCGGCTTCGAGCTGACCCGCTCTCCCCTACCCGTGCTTGCTGCCGTCGTGTTGCTGCTGCCGGTGGCACACCTCGCGGCCCGGGTCGCCACCCGTCAGACGCTGCGTACGCCGCCCACGGCTGCGGTGGCCCAGAGCGTCGTCGAGCCGATTGGCATCGGTCGAGTGCGCCGTGTCTCTGCTGTTGCGCTGGGGGTTGCCGGTCTGGTCGCGGCGTTCAGCCCGTTGGTGGTGCCCGGCACCCTCGGGAGCGCATCGGCGGCGACGTCGGCCTTCCTGCTGATCGGTGCGGCTGCGCTCGCCGGTCCGGTGCTCGTGGGTTGGCTGATGGATCGTGTTGCTGGACTTGGCAACGGACCGGCCAGGCGGCTGGCGTTGGCCAACTCCCGTGGCTTCTCCCGGCGCCTGACCGCCGTCGTCGTACCGCTTGCGTTGGCACTCGGGGTCGGCACCGTGCAGGCGACCGTCAACGACACCGTCGCGGTGGCCGCCGCACAACAGCTCGAGGACGGGCTGCGGGCTGACGCCGTCGTCACCGGTGACCTCGATGACGCCACTCTGCAGGCGTTGAGGTCTGACCCGGACGTCAGCGCGATGGGTGTGCTCGCGACCGTGCCTGCCGACGTGCGCACCGACGACGAGCTCACCTGGCTCGCCGCGTTGGCATGGGAACCCATGCAGATGCTGGCGCTGCCGGCCGGCGGGGCCGACGGAATGCTCGATCCGAAGGTGGTCGACGGTGATCTGGCCGCGCTGGACCAGCCGGACACGGTGTCGATCAGCAGCGATGCCCGCTTCGAGACCGGCAAGGGTCTGGGCGACGAGATCGCGATCCGCTGGTCCGGCTCAGAGGTCGTCCATGCGACGGTGGTCGCGGTCCACGACCGTGGGCTGGGCTTCGGCAACTACCTCGTCGGCCAGGGCACCCCGGCCGCGCACGGCGTCGACGTACGTCCCGACACGGCATTGCTGCGCACCGACTCCGCCGACATAGTTGCCCTCACCGCTGGCTTGGGCCTGGACACGAGCAGCCCCGAGGAGTACGCCGCCTCGGCCACCGCAGCCGGCGCTGCGTCTCAGGACCTGTCGTCCGCGTTGCTGTTCCTGCTGCTGCTCTTCGTCTGCGTCGCCGCCGCCAACGCGCTGGTGCTCGCCACTGCCGGGCGACGCGGAGAGTTCCAGTTGCTGTGGCGCACCGGTGCCACTCGCCGCCAACTGCTCGCGATGGCTTTAACCGAGGCGCTGGTGATCGGAGCCATCGCTTGGCTGATCGGGACGGCCACGGTGATCCCGGCTGTGTTGGGTGTCAGCGGTGGTCTGCTCGGGTTCGCTGTGCCGCCCGCCGACCTGACGACGTACGTCGTGCTAAGCCTCGCCGCGTTGCTGATTCCACTACTCACGATCGTCCCGACGGCGGTCAGGGTGAGTCGGTGAGTGGCCCGCAAGACGTGCGTCTCCGCCTCGACTCTCGCGGACCGCGGACAGGCACACAGCTCGTGGCCCGAACTGCTGCATACCACCCAGAAGGACGTAACCGATGGGGTAGCCAAGCTTCTCGATCCCGCCAGTCAGCCTCCGAAGCAGGGCCCTGCCATCGCTGCCAGTCCCCGGTACGCCTTCCTCAAGAGATGAGGGCTGGAGGACGCACGAGCGACACCGATTTCGACCTCGCAGTTAGTTGCTGTCTACGCTGATTGGCCTGACCGCTCCCGACCTGACGAATTCGTAAGGAAGCGAGAGAATGCCCATTCCGGATACCAGCAGCGCTACAGGCCAGCCCGTTTCCGGGTCATGTGCGAGCCCGCCAACGCCCATGGCAAGCAAAGCCGCACCCGAACTGCCCAGTGCGCCGAACAGAAATTCCCTGCGGGTGCCACCCTCCATTTGATGCATGATGCCGACACGCGGCGCCATGACCTTCTCGCTGTCAACGTATTGGCGCGCGATTCGCTGTCGTTCCAGGATGAGGCGCAAACCACGGCGGTTTGTGAGGCCGACAGCGACGAACACGAACCCGCTGAAGACCCACGCTTCCTTCGTGAAACCGTCCTGCCACACGAGCAGCCCCAGCGCGATCGGCGCGCCAAGAAGCCAGATTGCGAATTCCGCGAGCCTCCAGCTAGGGATCAGCCATCCCGACAGGAGTCGCGCCACGGCCACCTCGCGAACTGCGTGCAGTGCGGCGGCGCGTTCGCCTTCCTCATGCTCGGCTAGGACCTTTGCCATCTCGGCGGTCTTACGGAGTCGAGTACGGAGCATTAGCTGCTCAGCGGCAACGACGACGCCTATGGCAGAAACGATCGCAGCCAAGGCCGTTCCAGTTATCGTCAGAATGTTCGTCAAGTCCTCGCCTATCCGCCAGTGCTCCTCACCTTTCACGGTTTGGGCAACTTGGTCGCTTGCGGTCTCGGATGGTCATGACCCCAGCCGGACAGGCACCTAGGGCGGTTCCCTCGCTGTCCCCACGGCAGACTTGAAGAACCGCACGACTCGTGGCTGGGCAACTAGCAAAGTCGATTCGTCGGCCCGATAGGCGCCGCATGTCAGCGCTGTGGGCACTTCCGTAGATCGTGCTGATAGCTCCCACATCCGCTGCAACGGCGGGCCGTGGGACACGTCTGAATGTTGTGCCCCGCCTTGCCGCAGTTCTTACACCGACGTACTTCAGAGCAGGTCGCCTTGTTGTGGTTTCCGGCACCACATTGACTGCACGCCATGACGCACCGCCGTTCTCGGGTCTGCAAGATCTAGGGGCAGGCTACCGTCCCGGTCACGCCGCATGGAGACGAATGAAACAAACAGATATGAACTCCTGGATGACCCTTCCGTCAGCAGTCCACCCTCAGCAGCCAGCAAGAGGTATGCGTCACTCCGCCGCGTCAGCGGCTACCGGGTCGCGCCGCTCACCACGCGCTGCCCGAATGGGCTCGCAGTGTCCCTGGAGGTATCAGGTTCGGGTGGGTCCGGCCAACCTGGATGCGTCCGCCGGCGCCTTGTCGCGTCGCTGCAATAGGAACCGCACTCCCATCTCGATCCCGTACGCGACCGCCGCGACGCCGACTCCCAGGACGACCAGCGTTGGACCTCCCCAGATGCCGTCGATGTCTGGCAACACCAGCGTAACCACCAGAGCTAGGACCGGGATGGCGACGAGCCCAAGAAACGCTGGCCACGCAGGGGGCTTTGCCGTCGACAACGCCCTTCGAGACCGATCGAGGGCAGCAGCCTCGGCCTGGTCACGTAATGCGTCCGCTCCGTCCAGTTCTTTCAGCGCAACGGCAAGCTGCGCCATCGCTGCGGCCTCGCGCAAGAGCCGCTGAGGCTTTCGGTCCCGATTGAGCCAGACCTGCAGGAGAGCGGCCACCACCGCCACTGCGCTGGTCAGCCAGAAGTTCGTCCAGTTCACGAGAGACGACCGTATCGTCATCGGCAGCTGTATGACGACGGTAACGACGCCGGGACTGCTGCACGATCAGGTGTCACTGATCAGTCACGCAGCCTGATTGGCTGGCGTGGTCATGATTGTCTGGGTCTGCTGCACGAATCGGTGCCAGGCTGACCTAGCCCATTCCACCGCGTCTGGGCCAGGTTTCCAAAGCGCCCGCGAATGCCAATGAGCGCGCGCTAAACGATCCGAGTCGGACGACTCGACTTCCCATCTTGCGCGCTCAGGAAGCCGCAAGGGACGGGCATCCTCGGCCTACGCCTGATCAGGCGGTTCAAGGCGCTCGGGCGGCTCATCAGGGGCAGCGCGCTCCGCACGCAACTGTCTCAAGGTGTCTCTGACCTGCTCTTGCACCGCCCCAACGGAGACACCGAACATGCCCTTCCCGGACTGGAGCAGGTCGATGATCTCATCGCTGCTCGTCGTCTCGTAGACTGATTGGCCGTCGCTCATCAGCGTTACGCGCTGTAGAGCCTGAGTCGGATGCGCTCGCAGGTGAACGACGGCTGTCCGGATCTGTTGCAGGCTGATCCCTGCATCGAGAAGGCGCTTGATGACCCGCAGCAGAACGATGTCCAACTCGCTGTAGAGGGGCTGCGAGCCCACGGACCCTCGGGCTGCCCCTACGGTGGGTTCGACCAGACCGGTGCGTGCCCAGTAGTCGAGCTGCCGGTAGGTGATGCCAGCCGCGTTGCAGGCAGTCGGCCCGCGATAGCCGCGGACTTGGCCGGTGAACGGGCCTTGCTCGACCGGGCCAAGGTCAAGTTGGCCTTGCCAGTCGATGGGGCCTTGCAGTGCATCGCGACGTCTCTCCAGCGCCAAGTGGGGTGCTTCCCCGCTCTCCTCGGCCTTTTCTACGTCGTTCAGGGCAACTTCGATGGCTTGGTTGACGCCGATCTCTCGCCCGGCATCGAAAGCCTCCGCTACGACCTCCTCGTAACTGGCGTCGAGTTTGGTGCCTGCGATCTCAAGGTTCAGTGGCACGCGCTGGATGAACCCCAAAAGGCAGAACACACCACCGAACGCGATCAGGGCGGCGCTGGCCGCGCCGGTCCCGACCGTGAACGTCGCTGCGATCCCCGTTGCGAAGAGGGCTCCGCCAATTGTCCAGCACACGACCACTTCCCGGCGAGACGGGGGCTTGGACGTGACCCTGCGCTTGGGCGCCGGATCCGGCGCATCGTCGACCATGCCGGGCAACATACGGGAGTATCTCTGCAAGGTGAGGGTGAAGCGCAGTGCAGGCTTGGCGATCGGCACCCGGGACGCACGCTTCTGCCGCTGAGCGAGCAGTCGTCGGCATGCGTCTATCCGCCGCGAATGGGGCGCGAGCAGAATCGCTGCCAACACTCGACGCCTGACCTCAGGCGCGCCTACACCGACAACTTACCGACGGTCTTAGCCTCGATCCACCGATGAGCTGCGTGTGAGCGGGCGTGGTCGGCGACGCGGGGTCCTCGGGCGGTTGGGCGTGGCTGTTCGTCTGGCCTCGCTGCCAGGTCGTTCCAGGTTGGTCGTCGTGCCGGTGTCGGCGGGGGCGGTCAGGTCGTCGGTACCGATGGCGGTCCGCAGGCCCGGTTGAACAGGTCGCTCCAGGCGGTCTCCCAGGGCCAGTCGGTCGGGAGGTGCAGGGTCACTCTTCGCGCCGAAGACGCCACTCGGGCGGGGACGGCGATCAGCTTGCGGCGGGTGGTCGCGGTGGTGGCTTTGGCGAGTGCGGGGCCGGTGATGGTCGCGGCGGCACGGGTGAGGTTGAACGCCATCACGGCCAGCACGAGCCATGCTGCGTTCGCGGCGAACGACGCTGAGGGCAGGTGTGCCAGCGCGGAGTTCTTCAGGTCGGCGTGGACTTGTTCGATGATCGCGTGAGCCCGGTGGGTCTTGTCCGCGGTCACGGTGTCGACCACTTCTGGGTCGGTGGTGGTGAAGAACCCGTGGAAGCGCCAGGTGTCGAACAACGTCTCCTGGCCTGCCGTCTTGGCCGGGTTGAGGTCGGGGATCCGGCGCACGATGAGGCGTCCGGGCACGTGGTGGGCCTTCTTCTGTGCGGCGAACGCTGTGAAGGGGATCTCGGCGACCTCCGCCCGGGAGACCCACCGGTCGGCTTGTTCGTCGTAGACGGCGTCGGTGTACTCGATGGGCGTCCAGGCGTCCTCGGGAATCGAGGAGATCGCAGCCTTGATTCGCTTGTCCAGGCGCACGGTGACCGAGACTTCCGCACCCGCCTTGAGCGCTGCCGCAACGGTGGGGTGGCCGAAGAACGCCGAGTCGACGCGCACCAGGGGCGTGTCAGTCGACATCGTGCGAACGGTCTTCAACGCGTCGGCGACCAGCCGTTTCGCACCTCGCGGCGATCCACACGATCCCTTGCGGAGCCGTTGGGCCACGACCACCGGGGCACTGTCCTTCGTGGACACGGTGGCCAGAAGAGCGTTGAGTCCGCGGACCCCGGAGTAGCCGTATCCGGAGCCCTGCTTGGTGTAGCCGTGGACCTCGACGATGGTGTCGTCGATGTCGACCATCACCCGGCTGCTGCTGGTCTCGTCCGGTGCGGCGATCAGCGGTGCCTGCTCGGCCAGCCGGGTCAGGAACCTGGACGCGACCGCGTCGAGTTGACGGACGTGGCCAAAGGTGAACGCCCGAAGGAACGAACCCAGCGTCGAGGGCGCGTAGGCACCCGCGAAGACCCGGTCCATCCCGCCGTGCCGCAACAGCGCCATGTCGTCGATGGAGTCGGCGCCGGCGACCATCCCAGAGACCAGCGAGGACACCTTCAACCCGGCGTTCGCGCCCTTGTCGGTCGGCACCGACAGGTGCCGCTGGGCGAGTTCGTGGAGCCCAGCGGACCGGGCCAACGCGAGGACCGGGACCAGCCCGGCCGACGACACGAGATTCGGATCATCGAACACCGCAGAGGTCGCGGCCGACGTGTGGCAAAGTTGCATCTACGAGATGCCCTTCGTGATGGTGAAACTGGGACCCTAGACAAGTCCGATTTTCCCACCACGTAAGGGCATTCTCACTTCACGACGCGCTCAACCGCTCCAGCCGATCGGTGGATCGAGGCTAAGTCTGTGCAACTCAGGTGAGGCGGGCGTGACCTCCGAGCGCCGCCCGCCCAAGGTGCCCGTCCGTCTCGAG
>JBEBTI010000154.1:0-8320 GCA_040393845.1 Nocardioides daejeonensis | reverse complement strand
TTGCACTTCACGCAGTAGAACTCACCGCTCCAGGTCTCCGCCATGACGGCCTCCTTGTTTTGTCAGATTGATCTGGGTCGTCGCGACGGGGGTCTTGGGGAAGCCCGCCGGGATTCGAGGCACGAAATCATGCCTCGAACCACCGAAACCCTACGCCACCCATCACACTGCGCGCGGGCACCACCCCGTCCCGCGTGTCAGGCGGGTTTCAGGCGGGAGCTGAGCGTGAACCCCGTCGGCAGATCGTAAGGTGCCCACCATGGCTTCCGACTACGAATTCCTGACCCTCGAGCGACCCACTCCGGGCGTGGCGGTGCTGACCCTGGCCGACCCCGATCGTCGCAACGTGATGTCGGACGAACTCACTGCGTCATGGGTGCGGGCGGTGGGCGATCTGCAGACCGACCGAGAGGTGCGGGCGGTCGTGGTGACCGGCGCCGGGACTGCGTTCTCCTCCGGCGGGGAACTCAGTTGGCTCGCCGCCGAGCCCGATGCCCCGGTGGACCTGCTTCGTGACCGGATGTTGGCGTTCTACCGAGCATGGCTGTCGATCCGAGACCTCGAGGTGCCCACGCTCGCGGCCATCAACGGCCCAGCAGTGGGTGCGGGCCTGTGCGTGGCGCTGGCGTGTGACATCAGGTGGATCGCCACGACTGCTCGGGTGAGTGCGCCGTTCGTGAAGCTGGGTCTGCACCCCGGGATGGCCTCGACCTGGCTCTTCCCCGACGCAGTCGGGCAGGCGGCAGCGCGCGACCTGCTGCTCACCGGACGGGTGATCGATGCAGACGAAGCGGTGCAGCTCGGCCTCGCGTCCCGAGCGCTCGCCCCCGACGAACTACTGGCCGAGACGATCGCTGCGGCAGAGGGGATCGCGGCCACCGCCCCGATTGCCAGCAAGCTGACCAAGCAGGGCCTCGCCGCTCGGCACACCGACATCGAAGCGGCGTTGCGGTGGGAGGCGTTGGCCCAACCCGTCACGATGACGACCGAGGACCTCTTCGAGGGGATCGCGGCGGCCAAGGAACGTCGTACGCCGCAGTTCCGCGGCCGGTGAGCGCCGCGGCGCGGATTATTTGACGGTTCGCGCAGAGCCGAGGCCCCCGACTCCGTCCGTCACACTTGCCTTCCCCTTGCGAGAGTGACGGAGGAGGACCGGGGGCCTCGTCTGCGGCACAGGTTAGGGGGTCGCTTCCGCGCCGGTCAACGGCGGATCTCCACCGCCTGTGGAAAAACCTGTGGAGGAACCTGTGGGTGATCGGGTTTCTGTTGTGGATGGGTGCTGGAAGACCGTGCGGCGTACGGCGTCCATGCGGGACCGTTCCAGCCGCTGGCCTGCGACAATGGAGTGCACAGGCTGTGGACGACGAGTCGGGAGGAGTACGACGTGGCTTTGGGTCCCGTTGCCGCGTTGCGGCGGATCGCGTTCCTGCTCGAACGCGGGCGCGAGGACACCTACAAGGTGAAGGCGTTCCGTGCGGCTGCAGCGACGCTGCTCGCCCTCGACGAGGCAGAGGTGGCCGAGCGTGCAGCGGCCGGCACCCTGACCGACCTGCCCGGAGTGGGAACCTCCTCGGCCGACGTGGTCGCGGCGGCGGCGCGCGGAGAGGTCCCGGAGCGACTCGCCGCGTTGGAGGCCGAGCACGCCGGGCCGCTGGTGCCCGGCGGCCGTGAGATCCGGGCCGCCCTGCGCGGCGACCTGCACTCCCACTCCGACTGGTCCGACGGCGGCTCACCGATCGAGGAGATGGCCTTCACCGCGCTCGAACTCGGTCATGACTACCTGGTGCTGACCGACCACTCGCCTCGTCTGAAGGTGGCTCGCGGGTTGAGCGCGGAGCGACTGACGCGACAACTCGACGTGGTCGACGCGGTCAACGCACACCTCGATGGCACCTTCCGACTGCTCAAGGGCATCGAGGTCGACATCCTCGACGACGGCTCGTTGGACCAGCATGACGAGATGCTCGCGCGACTCGACGTCCGCGTCGCCAGCGTGCACTCCAAACTCCGGATGGACCGTGACGCGATGACGCGTCGCATGGTGGCTGCGGTGCGGCACCCACGCAGCAACGTGCTCGGCCACTGCACCGGCCGACTGGTCACCGGTGGCCGCGGCACCCGACCGCAGTCACAGTTCGACGCCGAGGCGGTCTTCACCGCGTGCCGCGACGAAGGGGTGGCCGTCGAGATCAACTCGCGCCCCGAACGGCGCGACCCGCCGACCGACCTGCTCGAGATGGCCCGCGACATCGGCTGCCTGTTCTCGATCGACAGCGACGCGCATGCACCGGGGCAACTCGACTTCCTCGACCACGGCTGTGAGCGCGCGGAACAGGCCGGCATCGAGCCCGATCGGATCGTGAACACGTGGTCGATGGAGCGCCTCCTCGACTGGGCCAACCGATAACGTGTGGCGGTATGGACCAGCCCGAGGTGGAGGTACGCCGCTCGTCGAGGCGCCGCCGTACCGTCTCGGCGCACCGCGACGGTGACAAGGTCGTCGTCCTGCTCCCGGCCTCGTTGTCGAAGAAGGCCGAGGCCGAGTGGGTCCGCACGATGGTCGACCGGATCATCAAGCAGGAGGAGCGACGGCGGCCTAGCGACGACCAGCTGATGGCCCGTGCACGAGATCTCTGCGACCGTTATCTCGGCGGTATCGTCCACCCCGATTCGGTGCGCTGGGTCGACAACCAATTGACCCGGTGGGGCTCGTGCACGCCGGCCGACCGCACGATCCGGATCTCGTCGCGGTTGCAGGGCATGCCGCTGTGGGTGCTCGACTACGTGCTGCTGCACGAGGTGGTGCACCTCATCGAACCGCAGCACGACGAGAAGTTCTGGGGGTGGGTGAACCGCTACCCCAAGGCTGACCGGGCCAAGGGATACCTCGAAGGCTGGACTGCAGCGACCGAGAGCGAACAGACCAGCGAGGTCGACTGAGGGCTCAGCCGGTCACCCGACGTACGGCGTGCCCGATCAGGTCATGCATCTCATCGCCGAGGTCTGCCGGCAGATCCGACAACGGCCACCAGCGCACCGCCAGTGACTCCTCGCTCGCGCCGTGGCGCGCACCAGCCGCAGCGGTGGCGACGAAGCGGACGTCGAGGTGACGCACGGTGCCGCGGGGGTCGCAGAAGTCGACGGCATGGATGTCGAGATGCACCGGCACCGGGTCGAAGGTGAGGTCGCCGGCCGCCAGGCCGGACTCCTCGAGGGCCTCGCGACGGGCCACTCCGGCAAGCGTGGCGTCGTCGGTCTCGCAGTGCCCTCCGAAGGCGAACCAGCGCTGCGCCTTGCGGTGCAGGTTGAGCAGGACCTGGGTGGCGTCGTCGGAGACGACGATCGTGCCCGCGGTGATGTGGTCGGGGAAGCACGCGCGCCACACCCCGTCGGCGTGCGCGCTCAGGTGGGTGACCAGTTCGGAGCGCAGCGCCGCCAGGGCAGGTGAGGGCGCCGACCACTCGGTGAGGGTGGCCAGCGCGTCAGCGTGCAGGGTCACGAGTTGGCGTCACCGGCACCGTCGGTGCCGTCCAACAGGTCGCGCAACGCAGCATCGAAGTCGGAATCGGAGAGTTCGTCCGGCATCTGCTGGCCCTCGCGGAACCCGAGCGGGTCGTCGAGGTCGGCGGCGCTGGGGAGCAGATCGGGGTGCAACCAGACCAGGTCGCGCGCTTCGACGCCCTGACGGCTGCGCAGCGACCCCCACAGCGTGGAGGCGTCCCGCAGACGGCGCGGACGCAACTCGAGCCCGACCAGCGCGGCGAAGGTCTCCTCGGCCGGGCCACCGGCGGCGCGGCGACGTCGTACCGCCTCCTGCATCTTGGCCGCAGACGGCATCCGTTCAGAGGTGGCCTGTCCGACCACCTCGTCGACCCAGCCCTCGACCAGCGCGAGAGTGGTCTCCAGACGCTGCAGGGCAGCCTCCTGGGCGGGAGTGCGCTTGGGCTCGAAGAGTCCGCCGGCCAACGCCTGCTGCATCGCTTCGGGGTCCATCGGGTTGATCGAGCCGAGCTGTTCCTCGAGCCCCGAAACGTCGATGGCGATGCCGCGACCGAAGTCGGCGACCGCCGACAACAGGTGCTCGCGCAGCCACGGCACGTGGGCGAAGAGGCGCTGGTGCGCCGCCTCGCGCAGCGCGAGATAGAGGACGACGTCGTCGTACGGCACGTCGAGGCCGTCGGCGAAGGTCCGGACATTGGCCGGCACCAGGGCGGCCCGACCGGCCGGGCCGAGTGGGAGGCCGACGTCGGAGGCGGTGAGCACCTCACCGGCCAACCCACCGATCGCCTGACCGACCTGACTGCCGAACATCGCTCCGCCGATCTGGTTGAGCATGCCGACCAGGGGACCGGCCATCGCCTTGGCCTCTTCGGGGATCGCCTCGCCCATCGCGCCAACGACGTGTTCGGCGACCGGCTCCACCAGACGCTTCCAGACCTCGAGGGTCGCTTCGATCCACTCGGCGCGACTCCACGCCGCGGTGGCGGTGACGCCAGAGGAGAAGTCGCACGCCTCGTCGAGCCAGAGGTCGGCCAGCCGCACGGAGTCGGCGACCTGCTCGGAATCGCGTTGCGACGGTGAGGGATCCGAGCTCTGCGCGACGGTACGCCGCGCCAGGTCACCGGCCAACGTCCAGTTCACCGCGCCGTCGTGCGGCGCCATCATCGCCTGCATCTGGCCCATGATCTGGCTCAGGTCCGGCATCCCGCCGGCACCGAAGAGATGCTCGAACGGAGTGCCCTTGAAGGGGTTCTCCGGCTGGTCGCCCGGCTTGTCGTTCATGGGTCAAAACTACCCGCCCCACCTGAACACCGGCACCAGAAGGCTGCGGCGCACCGCGGCACGATCGCGGCCGCGCCGTCGGCGACGTCGCATGCCCTACGCTCGGGCCATGACTTCCACCACGACTTCCGGTGCGGAGCGGGTCCGCCTCGCGGCGATCCGGGAGGCGACCCTGACGGTCGACGAAGTGCTTGCCGCCCTCGACGACGCCACCTCCGGCGGACTGGTCGTCTTCGTCGGTCGGGTCCGTGACCACGACGGCGGCAAGGGGGTCACCGGTCTCGCATACGCCGCGCACCCCAGCGCCGAGCAGCGCCTTGCCGAGGTCTGCGCGGCGGTGGCGGAGGAGTACGACGTCACCGGGGTCGCCGCTGTGCACCGCGTCGGCGACCTGGCGATCGGGGATGCGGCGGTGGTGGTGGCGACCTGCTCCGCCCACCGGGGTTCCTCCTTCGACGCCTCGCGCGCGCTGATCGACCGCCTCAAGGCAGAAGTGCCGATCTGGAAGCACCAGATCTTCAGCGACGGCACCGACGAATGGGTCGGTTCGCCCTGACCTCGACCCGAGTGTCGACCTGACCGACCGGGTCGGCGATGGCACTCTGGTGGCATGGAGATCCTGTGGTGGCTGGTGCCGTCGGTCGTGGTGACCGTGCTGGCCATGCTCGGGGTCGGATGGCTGGGCCGCGCCAACCGTGGGGCGGTCGACCGCGACGCAGCGGTTGCTCGGATGGGCGA
This sequence comes from Nocardioides daejeonensis, assembly GCA_040393845.1. Classification (GTDB taxonomy): domain Bacteria; phylum Actinomycetota; class Actinomycetes; order Propionibacteriales; family Nocardioidaceae; genus Nocardioides; species Nocardioides daejeonensis_A. The sequence continues at coordinate 2,800 of JBEBTI010000154.1, read as the reverse complement.
GGCACTGCGGACGCGCCACCGGGGTCTGGAACGGCGTACCCCACCGACGCGACGGGAGCGGAGCACCGGGGTCGCCGTACGTCGATCGAGCCAGGTGTCGCGGCCAGCGGCCGACGAGCGGCGTAGCGCCTGACTGCGGCCGATTCCCGGCCGTTTGCGGCGCAATGAGAGGCTTTGCCGCATGAGTCGCCGAACCCTCGCAACGGTGATCGCGGTCCCGATGATGGTCGGACTGTGGATCGTTGCTGCGTTGGTCCCGGTTCCGTTCGTCACCAGCAGCCCCGGAACGACGGTCGACGTGCTTGCCAGCGCCGACGGTCGGGAGATCATCCAGATCGAAGGAGCACGCAGCTACCACGACGGCGGAGAGTTGCGGATGACCACGGTCGCCTCCGACCGGGCCGAGGACGACGTCAGCATTTTCGAGGCGCTGCGGGCTTGGGCGAGTGGCGACGAGGCCGTCCAGCCCTACGACGCGGTCTATCGCGAGGACGAGACCAACAAGGAGAACGAGGTCCAGTCGCACATCGACATGGTGACCTCGCAGGACGAAGCATTCGCGGTCGCGCTCGAGCAACTCGGGTACGACGTGAAGTCGGTCGTCACCGTCGGCCAGCTCTCCGAGGACTCTGCCTCGAAGGACGTTCTGCAGCCGGGTGACCAGCTGTTGCGCGTCGGTTCGACCAAGGTCACCGACTTCCAGAGTGTGTACGACGCGGTGGCAGCCGCAACGGCCGGCGAGCCGCTTCCGATCGTGATCCGCCGTGAGGGCAAGCGACGCGACGTCGAGGTGGTGCCGAAGCTGGCCGAGGACGGCAGTCGGCCGCTGATCGGCGTGGTGCCCGGGACATCGTATGCGTTCCCCTTCACGGTGCAGATCAGCATCGACCCGGCGATCGGCGGCCCCAGCGCAGGCCTGATGTTCTCGCTGGCCATCTATGACACCCTCACCGAGGGGTCGATGACGGGCGGACGTCGGATTGCCGGCACCGGCACGATCGATGCCGAGGGCAAGGTCGGTTCGATCGGTGGCATCCAGCAGAAGATCGCCGGCGCCCGGATGGCGGGTTCAGAACTGTTCCTGGTGCCGGCTGCCAACTGCGCCGATGCGGCCGGGGCGAACAACGGCGACATGCGGCTGGCCAAGGTCGCCTCGTTCGACGATGCGCTGTCGGCGATCGAGGCGTTCGCCGACGACAAGGACGCGGCGTTGCCGTCGTGTGGTTGACCCAGGAGTGAGATGACCGACGCACCCGAAGCCATGGACCAGCCTGATCCCGACGGCGCCCTTCCCGACCCGGCGCTCGCGGCCGTCGTCCTCGAGGTCGAGGCGCACGCGGCCCAGGACGGGTGGGACCAGCCCGCACGGCTGTACGGGTTGGTGCCGACCGCAGCCCTCGTGGCAGCCGAACCCGATCTGGCCCATGCGATGGGACTCGACGAGAGCAGTGCCGAAGGCTCCTTCACTCCGGTGGAACAGGAGTTGGACGCTGCCACGGCGGTCGAGGAGGTGCTGGCCGCGATCATGTGGCCGCCCGGCGTGGAAGGCTGTGCTGTGGTGGTCGAGCGGTTGGTGCTGCCGCCGGACGCCGACGACGCGATCCCCCAGGACGCCGCCGAGGCGCAGGAGTTTGCCGCGTCCCACCCCGACCGGCAGGAGGTGCGGATCGTGGCCGGTGCCACGCGCACCGGTGCCACCTATTGCGCACTTCGACTGCGATCGCATGACGACGACCTGTCGGTGGTCGGCGGAGTCGACCTGGTGCCCGAACTTCTGGAACTGCTGCAAGCCACCCTCGAGGGTGACGATGACGAGGAGTCAACGCGATGAGTGACATGTTTGCCGAGGGGCCCAAGCGGCCGGTGCGTCAGACGCCACCGCCCCAGCGGCGACCACGAGCCCTGTGGATCACTTTGGGCATCATGGTGGTGCTGTTCATCGCCTTCACCGGCTTCACGTCGTTCTACACCGAGCGGCTGTGGTTCGGCTCGGTCGGCTACCAAGACGTGTTCACGACGTTGCTGTGGACCCGGATCGGACTCTTCACGGTCTTCGGATCCGTGATGGCTGCGGTGGTGGCGATCAACCTGATGATCGCCTACCGGACCAGGCCGTTGTTCCGTCCGGCGTCGCCCGAACAGATCAGCCTGGACCGCTACCGGTTGGCGATCACGCCGGTCCGGACCTGGTTGTTGATCGGCATCTCGTTGTTGATCGGCGCGTTCGCCGGCACGACGGCCGCCGGTCGTTGGCGCGACTACCTGTTGTGGCGCAACGGCGGGGACTTCGACCGGACTGACCCCTACTTCGACCGTGACATCGGTTTCTATGTCTTCGACCTGCCGTGGTTGCACTTCCTGGTCGACTTCACGATGGCGATGTTGGTCGTCTCCCTGCTGGTGGCGGCCCTGGTGCACTACGTCTTCGGCGGCATCAAGTTGCAGTCGCGTGGCGACCGGTTCACCGGCGGTGCGGCCGGGCAACTCTCCGTGCTGCTAGGACTCTTCGTGTTGGCCAAGGCAGCCGACTACTGGCTCGACCGGTTCGACCTGCTCAACGGTGGGGGCGGTCTCCACACCGGAATGGGTTACACCGACCATCACGCGGTGCTGCCCGCCAAGAACATCTTGATGTTCATCGCGATCATCTGTGCGGTGCTGTTCTTTGCCAACCTGGTTCGCCGCACCTGGCTGCTGCCCAGTGTCGGCCTGAGCCTGCTGGTGTTGTCGGCCGTGCTGCTCGGCATGATCTGGCCGGCGATCGTGCAGCAGTTCCAGGTCGACCCGTCACAGGCGGCCA
>JBEBTI010000153.1:0-8348 GCA_040393845.1 Nocardioides daejeonensis | reverse complement strand
CAGGTTGGCCGGCGTGAGCTGCCACGAGAAGCCGTAGTGGTCCTTGAGCCAACCGCAGTAACTCGGCGCGCCGTGCTCACCGATCAGGGCGTACCAGACGCGTTCGAGCTCGGCCTGGTCGTCGAAGGTGAGGGCCAGCGAGACTGCTTCGTTGGGGACGAAGACCGGCTCGCCCTTCTCGTTCGCTCCGCCGTTGATGCCGACGAACCGCATGCCACGGATCTCGAACTCGACGGTGACCGGCTGCTGGCTGCCGAGCGGGTCGACGGGGCCGTCGCCGAAGGTGCTGAGCACCGCGCCGTCGAAGATCTCGGTGTAGAACGCGGCCGCTTCGGCGGCTTCATGGGTGAACCAGAGGTTCGGGATGATCTGCTGCATGATTCCTCCCGGTGAGTGATGGAGGTGCAGACCGTCGGGCGCCGCGGTTTTCATCGGTCCAGCACGGCCCGGTCTGGTCAGAGGAGTTCGGCGCGCAACTGGGCGGGGCTCTTCGGGGACAGCAACCCGGGCGCCACGTCCAGCGGAGTGACGGCACCGTGCACGCCTTGCTGGTTGAGGCGGTACGCCGCCCTGGCGTAGGCGACCAGCACGCTGGCGGTGAACTCGGGGTTGGACTCCAAGGTGAGGCCCAACTCGATCACCTGCTTGTTGCCGTCGCCGGTGCTGCCGCTGCGCAGGACGAACCCGCCATGCGGCATCGCGGCGTGGTCGCGAGCCAACTCCTCGGCAGTGATGAAGTGGACCGTGGTCTCGAAGGGCTCGAAGTAGTTGGGCATCGTCACGATCGCCTTGCGTACGACGTCGGGGTCGGCGCCGTCCGCCAGCACCACGAAGCACTCTCGGGTGTGCTTGTCCTGGGTGCCGAGCTGGGGACGTTCGCCGGCGCGGACCTGGGCCATCGCGTCGGCCGAGGGGTGCGTGTATTGGACGCCGGCGGCCACGCCCTCGACTCGGCGTACCGCGTCGGAGTGACCCTGGCTCAGGCCGCGCCCCCAGAAGGTGTAGGTCTCGCCGTCGGGGAGGATCGCCTCCCCGAGCAGGCGGTTGATCGAGAAGAGGCCGGGGTCCCAGCCGGTGGAGAGCAGGGCCGTCGTACCAGCTGCGCGGGCGGGTGCGTCCAACTCGGCGAAGTAGGCGGGGATGTCGGCGTGGGTGTCGAAGGAGTCGACGGTGGTGAACTGCGCTGCCAGCGCGGGACCTTGGAGTCGGAGGTCCGACTTCGAGCCGCCACACAGGATCGCGACGTCGATCGCATCCTTGAGGCCGTCCAGTTCGTCGACGTGCAGCACGCGGTTGCCGGCAACTGCCGGGGTGACGTCGTCAGGGGCGCGGCGGGTGAAGATGCCGACCAACTCCATGTCGGGCGAGCCGACCAGCGCTCGCTCGACGCCTCGTCCGAGGTTTCCGTGGCCGACGACGGCTACGCGGATGGGGGTGCTGGGGTCGGGCTGCATGCTGCTCACTTCTTCTTTGTCGGGCCGGTGCGTCCGACCGAGCCTAGATGCACGCGGGCCATCGCCGACCAGCCGCTCCGCGCGGTCCGTCGTACGGCGGTCCCTTGTGGTCACGCCACCGTGACGGCTAATCTGAAGACATGTGTCAGCAGAATATGGTGGAGGCGGCCGCCCTCGGGCGAGAAGTACCGCGCCGACACCCGGCCCGACCGCTCCACATCGGCGGCGCCGGTGCGATCGCGAAGGCACTGCGGATCCCACCCCCCGACGCCGAGGCGTGGGACCTGCTCGGCGGGGATCTGCTGGTGGCCGATCCGCTCAGCGACGACCTCGTGGAGTGGATGATCGCCAGCGGCATGAAGCGGGCGCGGGCAATGTTCGACCAAGCCTGCGCGCACGGCATCGCCTCGGTGCCCGACGCACCCGAACAGCTGCGTGGCTTCTTCGAGATCGTCGAGTCCGACCCGCCGTGGCTCGAGCGCGACCGCCTGCGCCGCGCTCCGGACGCCTTCGCCCTGGCCGGACTCGACGGCCTCTACATCGCCCGCGACGTGGCCTTCCTCGGCGGCTATCGCGCGGCCGGATTCAACAAGACACTGATCCGCACCGGTGCCCTTGAGAAGGGTTCCGCAAAGCGGTTCGCCGAGACCACCCAGTGGGCCCAGAGCGTCACTCACCCGGGTGGGATGGAGAAGTTCGGCCCCGGCTATCGCGCCACCCTCGAGGTGCGGCTGATCCACTCGTTCGTGCGCCGCCACGTGCTCGCGATGGACGACTGGGACGTCGACGAGTGGGGCCTGCCGATCAACCAGACCGACATGGCCGCCACGATGGTCGGCGCGATGTTGACCCCCTTCATTGCCGGCCTCGCGCTCGGACTCGTGCCGTCGGTGCGTGAGGCCGAGGACGTCACGCACGTGTCCCGCTATGCCGGCTGGTTGATGGGCGTGGAAGAGCGATGGTTGCCGACCTCCTACCGTGACGCCGTACGCATCCTCACCCACACCCTGATGGCCATCCTCGAACCCGACGAGACCACCCAGGTGATGGCGCGCCCGATGGGCAACGATCCGCTCGGCTGGCACTTCACCGGCCGGTTCGCGGGACTACGACGTCGCGTCGCGCGCTCCCAACACCTCTCGATCACCACTGCTGTGCTCGGCCCACGGGCGATGGCGTCGCTGGGCCTCCCGGCGACCCTGCCCTGGTATCCGGTGGTCAAGGCGCCGGTGAACTTCGCAGTCGGGCGACTGGTGCGGTTGGTGCCGCCACTGCGCCAGCGGTACGCCGTGCGCTCGCGACAGCAGGTCGACGACTTCGTCGCGCTGTTGTCCGGGTCGAGTGACTCGCAACTGGGACAGGCCGCCGAACACCTGGCGGCGACCGCCGGCTGAGGCACCACCATGGCACGCAACTACGGCGGCGTCAGCCCTGAGGACCGAACTGCAGAACGGCGGACCAAACTGGTCGCCGCCGGCCGCGAACTGCTCGCCGAGGCCGGTTGGCGGGGCCCGTCACTTCGGGCCGTGTGCACCCGCTCCGGACTGGCCGACCGCTACTTCTACGAGAGTTTCGCCAATCGCGACGCGTTGTTGATCGCGGTCTGCGACCAGGTGATGGCTGATGTCCTGGAGGTCGCGGGCACCCGGATGACGGCAGCTCCTCGCACCTACCGCGCCCAGGTGCGGGCGGCCGCCGACGCGGTGCTGGACCTGCTCGACCAAGAGGCCGGCCTGGTGCGGGTGCTCCTGCTCGAGACCCCCGACTCGGCAGAACTGACGCAGCATCGCCGGAAGATGATGGGCAGCCTCGTCGACCTGATGGTGTTTGCCACCGATGATCTCGACTCCCTGCGCGGCACACCCGACGTACGCCGTCGCCTGGGAGCACACGCAATCCTCGGCGCCCTGTTCGAGCTGCTCGCGGCGTGGACCGCGGGTGAGCTCGACCTGCCGCGTGAGGAGTTGCTCGACTTCGTGGTGCACGTGGCGGTCTCGGTGGGCGCCGAGCAGCCCCGGTCCTGACGGGTCCTGGTGGGCTCGTCGTCCTCGTCAACGGGACCGCAACCGACGGCATCGGCGCCGACTCCCTAGCGTGCCACCATGTCCGCGGATCCGATGCCCTTCGATGCGCCCGTCGAACTCGACGGGTCGCACCTCCTGACGTCGCCGGCGCGCGAGCACGGGGTGGATGCGGCCGCGGCCGCGACCCGACGGTTGGTCGACTCGTTGCTGCGCCTGGGCGAGGGGACGGCGTACGACGCCGATGCCCTGGCGGCGCGTCTGCACGCGCTTGCCGACGAGCTCGACACCGCGGCACCGGCCGAAGAGGACCGCCTCGTCGAGATGTGGCGCGACCGGCCACGTCACGACCCGGTCACCGGAGCCGAGAACCCGCTCGCGCCGCCGCTGACCGTCCACGGATTGACCGACGGCTGGGTCGAAGGCGTCGTCACGCTGCCGATCGCCTACCAGGGCCAGCCGCGGATGGCGCACGGCGGCGTCAGCGCGCTGCTGCTCGACCACGTGCTCGGCGTGGCCAACGGGTGGGCCGGCCTCGGCGGGATGACGGCCAGCCTGACGCTCAACTACAAGCGACCGACGCCGCTGTTCGTGCCGCTCACCGTGCGGGCCCGACAGGTGCGGGTCGAGGGGCGCAAGATCTGGTGCGAGGGGACGTTGTCTGCCCACGGCGAGGTGTGCGTGACCGCGGATGCACTGTTCATCGCCGGGCACCTCCCGCGCCCGGAGTGACCTGACCGCGATCAGGAGCGGCACGATCAGGATCTGGCCGCGCCGTCACTGGCGGATCGCCGTGGCCTAACGTGTCCCGCGTGAACATCGTCGTACTGACCGGCGCCGGCATCTCTGCCGAGAGTGGTGTGCCGACCTTCCGTGACTCCGACGGCCTGTGGGAGGGGCACCGGATCGAGGACGTCGCAACCCCCGAGGCGTACGACGAGAAGCCGACGTCGGTGCAGAAGTTCTATGACGCCCGCCGCAAGGCGCTCGCCGACGTGCAACCCAACCCGGCACACGTCGCGTTGGGGCGCCTCGAGGAGGTGCTGGGCGACAAGCTCTTCCTGGTCACGCAGAACATCGATGACCTGCACGAGCGGGGTGGGTCCACGCAGGTTGCGCACATGCACGGAGAGTTGCTGAAGGCGCTGTGCCGTTCGTGCGAGTCCCGGGTGCCGTGGACCGGAGATCTGGCCGACTTCCCGCCGTGCCCGCGCTGCGGTGTCTCCGAACTGCGACCCGACGTGGTCTGGTTCGGCGAGGTGCCCTACGGGATGGACGTGATCCAGGGCAGGCTGCTCGGCTCCGACCTCTTCGTCTCGATCGGCACCTCGGGCGCGGTCTATCCGGCAGCCGGTTTCGTGCAACTGGCTTCGGCCTGCGGCGCCCGCACCCTCGAACTCAACCTCGACCCGAGCGAGGGCACCCACCTCTTCACCGAGGCGCGGCACGGTCGCGCGGGTGATCTGGTGCCGGTCTGGGTCGACGAGGTGTTGCGCGAGCACGGCTTCTGACGCGCTCCGGTGCCGTCGGAGGCAGGGCCGGGTGAGACCGGGCCTTCCGACACTGACAGTCCCTCTGTCACAATCGTCGCCATGACGTTCGAACTGGGCCAGGGAACCGGGCCGCTCAAGGGAATCAAGGTTGTCGAGATCGCCGGGATCGGGCCGAGCCCGCACGGCTGCATGATGCTTGCCGACCTCGGGGCCGACGTGATCCGCGTCGAGCGACCGGGCGGCCAGATGCTGGCCGGTGGGAGCAGCGACCTGCTCAACCGCGGTCGTCCCAGCGTGGCGCTCAACCTCAAGGACCCGGTGGCGATCGAGACTGTGCTCAAACTCATCGAGGACGCCGATGTGCTCGTCGAGGGCATGCGGCCCGGCGTCACCGAGAAGCTCGGCATCGGTCCCGACGTCTGCGCCGAGCGCAACCCGCGCCTGGTCTACGCCCGGATGACCGGCTGGGGTCAGACCGGCCCGTTCGCCAAGGTCGCCGGCCACGACATGAACTACATCGCGGTCACTGGCAGCCTGCACGGGATCGGGCAGGTCAAGGACAAGCCGCAGTTCCCGGCGAACCTGCTCGGCGACTTCGGTGGTGGGTCGACGTACCTCGTGATCGGCATCCTCTCGGCGTTGCTCGAGGCGCGCACGAGCGGTCGCGGCCAGGTGGTGGACGCCGCGATCGTCGACGGCACCGCGTCGCTCAACGCGATGGGTGCGGCGTTCCTGGCCGGCGGCGGCTTCAAGGAGGAGCGCGCGGCCAACCTGCTCGACGGCGGCACGCCGTACTACGACATCTACGAGACCTCCGACGGCGAGCACATGTCGGTCGGTGCGCTCGAACCGCAGTTCTACGAGGTGTTCGTCGACCTGCTCGGGATTCGGGAGACGGCACCCGACCGTTTCGACGCCAGCAAGTACGACGAGTTGCGTGAGCTGATCGCCGGGCGGTTCGCCGAGAAGACCCAGGCCGAATGGGTCGAGATCTTCGAAGGCACGGACGCCTGCGTTGCCGGGATCATCCCGATGAGCAAGGCCTTCGAGCACCCGCACATGAAGGCTCGTGAGGTGTTCGTGGAGCACCACGGGATCACCCAGCCGCAGCCGGCGCCGCGGTTCTCCCGCACCCGGGCGACGTTGTCGCACCCGCCCGCACCGGCGGCGGGCGCGCACACCCGTGAAGCACTCACCGCGTGGGGGATCGCCGACGTCGACGCGCTCCTCGACAGCGGGGCCGCCGTACAAGCCTGAGTAGCAACGCCCGCCTCGCAGGACGTTGTCGCTGGGTCAGAGGCGCAGCGCGAGGAGCTTGCCGAAGTCGGTGGCGACGGTACGGGCCCAGGTCACGGTGATGTGGTCCTCGTCGAAGTAGACCACCTGGTCACCCACGACGAGGGGACACGTGGTGTCGGTGCAGACGAGGGGGCCGATGTCGACGAAGTCCGCGCCGGTGTCGGCGATCGCTTCGACGGTGAGCGGGTTGCTGTCGACCTCGGGGCCGGCCTTGGGACTCAGGCAGGTGGCCTGGTCGGCGTCCGGCTGGGTGAGGCAGTCGCTGGCCGACGAGGTGCGGGTGGCGTTGTCGGCGAGCACCTTCACCTGGGGGGTCAGGGTGGCGACGTCGGCGACGGTGGTGCGCACGCCCTCGGACCACAGGTCCTCGCGTTCGCGGCCGTCGACGAGCCGGGTCGAGCGCAGGCCCCGCGCTCCGAGCACGACGGCCGCGGGGTCGAGCTCGTCGATCTGGGCACGTGCCCAGGCCCGGTAGTCCTCGCAGACCTCCCGTGGCATCTGTCCCAGCCACTGCGGCACGTCGTACGGTCCGCATGACATCTTCAGCAGTGGAACCACGCGGAAGCCCTCTTCACGACCGACCTCGTCGAGCGCGGGCAGCCACTGCGCGGCGTGGGAGTCGCCCCAGAGCACCACGACGTCTTCGGCTTCCTTGTCGCCGACCGGGCACAACTCGTGCTGGTCCTTCTTCCAGGTCGCGAAACACTTGTACTCGCGGTTCCACACGTCGTCGCCGAGTCCCTCGATGTCGAGCTCGGGCGGCAACGGCGCGCCCCGTTCGGCCCAGCGCACCGCCTTCGCGACATCCTTTGCGGTGCTCTTGCCGTCCGCGGTGACCAGAGCGGTGGGGTTGCGGTCGAACCAGTCGCGGGCGGCCTGCTCACGCTCCGCGATCGCGCGCTCGCCGTGGCCGACCGCCAGGCCCGAGGCCAACAGCACCGTGACCAGGGCGATCGGCCACAGCGCCAGCGCAGGACGCCCCTTGCTGAGCGGCAACCGACCGTGCTGGAAGGGCACCTCGACGAACCGATGGGTCAGGGCAGACAGCGCCAGAGTGATCACCAGCAGTGCCGGCGTACGCACCCAGGTCGACCAGTCGAGGTGCCGCTCGCCGAGGATCAGCACCGGCCAGTGCCACAGATAGAGGGAGAAGGACATGTCGCCCAGCCATTGCAGCGGGCGCAACGCCAGCAGGCGTCCGACTCCCGGCATCTCGCCGTCGCCGGCTGCGATCAGGGCCCCCGTGGCCAGCACCGGCACCAGGGCCTGCCACCCCGGGAACGGGGTCTGGGCGTCGATGGTGATGGTGGCGACGGCCAGACCGAGCAGACCGAGTACGCCGATCACACCGGGCAACGGCTTCGGCCACTTTCGCAGCCGGTCACCGACGATCGCCAGCAGACCACCGATCGCCAACTCGTGGGCGCGGGCGAAGGAGGAGAAGTAGGCCGCGATCGGGTCGCTCGCGGTCAGGTGCACCGACCAGGCCAGCGATGCCAGCGTGATCGTGCCCAGCACGACGGCGAGCGCCCGCCGCGACATCCGCGCGGCGAGCAGCAGGATCAGCAGCGGCCAGACGACGTAGAACTGCTCCTCGACCGCGAGCGACCAGTAGTGCTGGAACACCGACGGTTCGGCGTCGGCGAAGTAGTCGGTGCCCTCGCGCGCAAACCGCACGTTGGCGAGGAAGACCGCCGACCAGCGGGCGTCGGTCGCGGTGCTGGTGATCCTGGTGAGCGACTCCGACAGGGCCACGACTGCCATGGTGGCGACCAGCACCAGAGTGGCGGCCGGGAGGATCCGACGGGCCCGGCGCGAATAGAACCCGGTGATGCTCACTCGCCCCGTGCGGTCGACCTCCTTGAGCAGCAGCCCGGTGATCAGGAAGCCAGAGATGACGAAGAAGACGTCGACACCGATGAACCCGCCCGCAAAGCCGGGGAAGCCCGCGTGGGCAAAGATCACCAGCAGCACAGCCACGGCGCGCAGACCCTGGATGTCGCCACGCTTCGGTGCGGTCGGATGGGGCCGGGTCACGGGTGGTCCTGATCGTTCGACAACAGGTCTCGGCTGCACGGCGG
>JBEBTI010000152.1:0-8447 GCA_040393845.1 Nocardioides daejeonensis | reverse complement strand
ACAGCAGCCATCGGGTGGTGATCGCCGAGGACGAGGCGCTGATCCGGATGGACCTCGCCGAGATGCTCGTCGAGGAGGGGTACGACGTCGTCGGCCAGGCTGCCGACGGTGAGCAGGCGATCGCGCTGGCCGAGGAGTTGCGCCCTGACCTGGTGATCTGCGACGTGAAGATGCCGAAGCTCGACGGCATCGCTGCGGCCGCTCGGATCGCCTCGCAACGGATCGCACCGGTGGTGATGCTCACCGCGTTCTCGCAACGCGACCTGGTTGAGCGCGCCCGCGATGCTGGCGCGATGGCCTACCTCGTCAAGCCGTTCACCCGCAGCGATCTCGTGCCGGCGATCGAGATGGCGGTCAGTCGGTTCTCGGAACTGACCCAGCTCGAGAGCGAGGTCGCCGGCCTCAACGATCGGCTGGAGGCCCGTCGCGCTGTCGAGCGTGCCAAGGGCGTGTTGCAGGCCCAGTTGGGGCTCAACGAACCTGACGCCTTCCGGTGGATCCAGAAGACGGCGATGGATCTGCGACTCTCGATGCGTCAGGTCGCGGACGGAGTGGTTGAGCACGGTCCGGGGATCGCCAACTCCTCGTCCTGACCGGATTCCAGGGTGACCTCGGTGGGCGCCGTGGGGCGTCAGGTCACAACTTGGCAACGAGGTGACGCAGGTCACTCATGGCGCCGCGATTGGCAGTAGTTTCGAGTCAATTCGGCGGTGCCCCGCCGGAGACTTCGCTGATCAACGGAGGCTTCATGAAGCGCAGCAGCACTTTTGCTCGGGTCGCCACGCTCGCCCTGGTGGGATCTCTCGCCTTGGCCGCGTGCGGTGACTCGGACGATGACAACGACTCCTCGGACACGCCGAGCACGGCGCCCACCACTTCGGACAGCACCACGCCGGACGACGGCGACGGAGGTGGCGACGGCAAGCAGCTCTACTTCGTGGACGGCAACACGTCCGACTACTCGGCCGACTTCGACGAGGGCACGCTCGAGGGTGTCCGGGCGACCTATCCCGGCGCCGAGCTGGGTGATGACTTCAAGGAACGGCTCCTCGGCGTCGACCCGGACCTGAAGGACTTCACCTACGGTCCCGAGTCGTACGACGCCACGATCGTCGCAGCGTTGGCCGCCCTGGCCGCCGGCAACGACGACGGCAAGGCCATTGCTTCCAAGATGGTCGAGGTGAGCCGCGAAGGTGAGAAGTGCACCGAGTTCAAGGCGTGTGCCGACCTGATTGCTGATGGCACGGACATCGACTACGACGGTGTCTCGGGCCCGATCGACTTCGGTGTCACCGGCAGCCCGACGGCAGCGACGATCGGCATCTTCGAGTACGACGCCGACAACAGCTACAGCCCGACGGACTTCATCACCGGAGAGATTCCTGACACCGGCGAGGTGGGCCCCGGCCAGGAGGTCGGCAAGCCCGGCAAGGGTGACGGTGAGCTCGTGATCGGCACGCTGCTCCCGCAGAGTGGTGACCTCGCGTTCCTCGGGCCCCCGGAGTTCGCGGGCGTCGACCTCGCGATCAAGGAGATCAACGACGCAGGCGGCGTACTCGGCAAGCCGGTCACCAAGACGTCGGCGGACTCCGGCGACGGCACCCCGCTGATCGCGCCGTCCGAGACCGACAAGCTGCTGAAGGCCAACGCTGATGTCATCGTCGGCGCTGCTTCGTCGTCGGTCTCGCTCAGCGTGATCGACCGGATCACCAACGCGGGCGTCGTGATGATCTCGCCGGCCAACACCTCGACCGCGTTCGACACCTACGAGGACAAGGGCCTGTACTTCCGTACCGCGCCGTCCGACGTGCTGCAGGGCCAGGTGATGGCCTCGACCATCATCGGCGACGGCCACCAGACCGTGGCCATCCTGGCTCGCCAGGAGGCCTACGGTGAGGCGCTCGCCAACAACGTGAAGCAGTTCTACGAGAGCCAGGGCGGCTCCGTGGTCTCCTTCAAGCTGTATGACCCGAACGCGGCCACCTTCACCACCGAGGTCAACGACATCAAGGCGCAGGACCCTGACGCCATCGTGGTGATCGCCTTCGACGAGACGAAGAAGATCATCCCCGAGTTGATCAAGGCGGGTCTCGGCCAGGGCTGATGCCCAGCTGACCCACGACGAAGGGCTCCGGACCAAGTGGTCCGGAGCCCTTTCGTGTGGGTGCGACTGTCGCTGGTGCGGCCCGGTGCGGCCTACTTGGCCAGGGTGCCGAGGTAGAGCTCGATCACCTTCGGGTCGTTCGCCAGTTGCTCACCGGTGCCCGTGTAGGCGTTGCGTCCTTGGTCGAGCACATAGGCCCGGTCGCAGATCTGCAGACAACGCGCGGCGTTCTGCTCGACCATCACCACCGAGACGCCGGCCTTGTTGATCGCACGGGTCTGCACGAAGACCTCGTCCTGCATGGAAGGGGACAGGCCTGCCGACGGCTCGTCGAGCAACAGCACCGAGGGGTTCATCATCAGCGCCCGTCCCATCGCCACCATCTGTCGCTCACCACCGGAGAGTGAGCCGGCGCGTTGGTTCCGCCGCTCGCCCAGTGCCGGGAAGATGCCGGTCACGAAGTCGAACCGCTCGGAATACAACTTGGGCGCCTGGAAGCAGCCCATCTGCAGGTTCTCGGCGATGGTGAGGCTCGGGAACACGTTGTTGGTCTGCGGCACGAACCCGATGCCCTTGGTGACGAGGACGTCGGCACGTTGGTTGGTGACGTCGTCGCCGCGCAGGGTCACGGTGCCGGAGCTGACCTTGACCAGCCCGAAGAGTGCCTTGAGCAGGGTCGACTTGCCGGCGCCGTTGGGGCCGATGATGCCGACCAGTTCACCGTTGTTGCAGTAGAGGTCGGACCCGTTGAGGATGTTGACGCCGGGCAGATACCCGGCGACCAGGTTGTCGGCACGCAGCACGGCCTCATCGGCCGCCGTGTCGTGCTGGGTGCGGTCCGGGTTCGAGGTGGTCATCAGGCGTTGCCCTCCTGGTCGAGTTCGGCAGCGACCTCCGCCTCGAGTGCGGCGGCCTTGCTGCCGTCCTCGAGTTCGCGGATGTCGGTGTCGTGATGGGCGCCGAGGTAGGCGTCGATGACCCGCTGGTCGGCCATCACCGTCTGCGGCGGCCCTTCGGCGATCACGCGCCCTTGCGCCATCACGATGACCCAGTCGGAGATCTCCCGGACCATGTCCATGTCGTGCTCTACGAAGAGCACGGTCATCCCGTCCTCGCGCAGCGACTTCACGTGCTCGAGCAGGGACTGCTTGAGCGCAGGGTTCACGCCGGCCATCGGCTCGTCGAGCATCACCAGTTCGGGATTCACCATCAGCGCCCGTGCCATCTCGAGCAGCTTGCGCTGTCCGCCCGACAGCGATCCCGCGAAGTCATCAGCCTTCGCGTCGAGCTTGAACCGCGCCAACAACTCGCGAGCACGCTCTGTGTTCGCGGCTTCCTGACTCCGCCAGAGCGGCCGGAACGGCGCGAGGAAGAACTGCTCGCCCCGCTGGCTGGTGGCACCGAGTCGCATGTTCTCCAGCACGGTGAGGCGCGACAACACCTTGGTGAGCTGGAAGGTGCGGACCATGCCCATCCGGGCGATCTTGTAGGAGCCGGTGCGTCTGAGCGAGCGCCCGTTGAAGGACCAGTCGCCGCTGTCTGGCTGGTCGAAGCCGGTGAGCAGGTTGAAGAACGTCGTCTTCCCGGCACCGTTCGGGCCGATCAGGGCGGTGATCAACCCACGTTGCACTTCGACATGGTCGACGTCGACCGCGACAAGTCCACCGAAGGACCGCTTGATCGAGTCGGCGACGAGGATCGGGTCGGACTTCGCGACACCCGGGGCCCCGGGGGTTGCGGTCTGGGCGGACGGCGTGGTGTCAGCGGGCATCGATCGCCAGCTCCTTTCGGTCGCCGATGATCCCCTGTGGTCGGAAGATCATCAACAGCATCAGCGCGAGTCCCACGATCATGAAGCGGACGCTGGAGAGTTGGTTCGGGTCGAGGATGGCGTTGGAGATGATCGGGTCGTCGCCCTGGCTGAGTTTGCCCAGGATGCCGCCGACCAGGGAAAGGGCGAACCAGAAGAGCACGCCGCCGAGCACCGGCCCCATGATCCGCGCAGCGCCGCCGAGGATCAGCATGGTGAAGGCGATGAAGGTGAAGTCGGTGTTGAAGCTGTCCGGCTGGACCGATGCGTTGCCGAGGCCGCCGACGAAGCCACCGAACGCACCGATCACACCGCCCAGGACCAGTGCCTGCATCTTGTAGCCGTAGACGTTCTTGCCCAGTGACCGGGCCGCGAGCTCGTCCTCGCGGATGCTCTTCAGCACCCGGCCCCACGGCGAGCGCATCTGGCGCCAGAGATAGATGCAGAAGATTGCCACCAGCACCCATCCGACGGTGACCACCCAGAGGTCCTCGCGGCTGAAGGTGAGCGCCGACTCCATCGACTCGGGATAGGGGTTCAGGCTGCGGAATCCGGCGGTGAACCCGCTGACACCGTCGCGGGCGTGAAAGTAGTCCTTGAAGGTGGCCGAGAAGCACAGACGCAGGATCTCGGCGGCGGCGATCGTTGCGATGGCGAGGTAGTCGGCACGCAGGCGCAGGGTGGGGATGCCCAGCAGCAGTGCGAGCAACGCGGCGGCAACCATGCCGATCAGGAGACCGAGCGCGAGCGGCAGGTCGAACGACGCGATGCCGACGCCCATGCCGTAGGCACCGACGGCGCAGAATGCCGCCTGGCCGAAGTTCAACAGACCGGTGTAGCCGTAGTGCACGTTGAGGCCGATGGCCGCGAGGATGAACGACAGGCCCAAGGGTGAGAACGCGTCGTGGAGGGCTGACTGGATGAGATCTAGCATCGTGACTCCTTCCGGCCTCAGCCGATTCGTTCCTTGAGACCGAGCAGGCCCTGTGGTCTCACCAGCAGGATCACGATCAGCAGCAGCATCGCTCCGGCGTTCTTGAGGTCAGCAGGGATGACCAGCGTGGAGACCTCGATCAGGACACCGATGATCAGACTGCCGATCAGCGCACCCCAGATCGAACCCAGGCCACCGACGCAGACCGCGGCGAAGAGGAGGAGCAGGGTCAGTTGGCCGATCTGGAAGGTCACCTGGAGGCTGAACCCGAGGAAGACGCCGCACAGGCCGGCCAGTGCGGTGCCGATGATCCACACCAGCTTGATCACCCGGTCGACGTCGATGCCGGTCGCTGCGGCCAGTGCCGGGTTGTCTGCCACCGCTCGGGTGGCGCGTCCGAGACGGCTGAAGGAGAGCGCGCACATCACGCCGATCAGCACCAGCAGGGCGATCGCAGCCAGTGCCACGTCGCGGTAGCTGTAGGTGAAGAGCCCCAAGAAGTCGTGGCCTTCTGGAGTGGTGTGTTCGTCGTAGGACTCGGTGCGTCCGCCGGTGAAGTACTGGAACAGGTTGCGCAGCAGGAACTGGAATCCGATCGACACGATCATCATCGCGATCAGTCCGGTGCCCCGGTGTCGCAGCGGTTTCCAGAGTGCGGTCTCCTGCAGCCAGCCGAAGAGAGCGGCCAGGAGCACTGCCATCAGAGCGGCGGTCAGGAACGGCCACCCGAAGGTGACGTTGAACATGTAGGTGGTAACCGCTCCGAAGGTGATCAACTCGCCGTGCGCGAAGTTGGTCAGGCCGGTGGTGCCGAAGATCATGTTCAGTCCGAGCGCGCCGAGTGCGAGCATCAGGCCGAACAGGAGGCCGTTGTAGAGCTTCTCCGGCAGCTGGTCCCACTTGGAGGCCACCTCGCGGGTGTCGACGCCGATGTCGAAGTTGATCCGCAGCGGCTGCTTCGGATTGGCGATCGGCCTGAGCTCGGTGGGGCGGCCCTCTCGCATGGAGGCCCCTTCGGGCAGGGACTCGACATCGATGGCAATCACGAACTGCCCGCCGTCGCCGGGCACGAACACCTCCCACATCCCGTCTGCGCCGGAGTAGGCCTCGTACTCCTGGCCGTCCGGCGCGGTGATCAGGACGCGGACGTCTGCGACGGGCGCATCGTTGTTGCTGGTGTCCTTGAGCGCTCCCGAGACCAGATTGCCCGCTTCAGGGTCGCCGTCATCGGCAGAAGCCGCACCGGAGAAGCCGAGCGAAAGGATTGCGATCAACAGTGCGAGGAGCAGTGAGATGCCCACCGGTCGTCTCAGGTGCATGGAACTCCTGTCATCTCAGTCTGATCCGCGATGCGGACGGTTCCTGCCGGCATCACATCACGCCGACTGTGGCGTGCGCCACAATCTCGGGCCCTCACCCTAGGGCCGGGACCAGTGCTGATGGGGCGAGATCGCGCAACAAGCAGGCAACGATCCGGTATCGATGTCACCCGGATGGTTCCGGTGGACGGGGTGTCGGATGACCCGTCCGGGTGGTCCGTCCGGCAACCGATGACAGCGCACCGGGGATGCGCGTATTGTCGCTGTTCCGTGTGAGCCGTACGACGTGGAGGAGGTCCGGCAGGTGAGTCGCTCTCCCGTGGTGTTGCGTGACGCGACCCCCGACGATGCCGAGCACCTCCTCAGCCTCTGGGGTGACTTCCTGCACCGGTCGATGTCGCCGCTCGAGGAGATGGAGCTGGTGGTCAAGCGGGCCCGGGCCAGCGAGACCGACCGGGTGGTGCTGGCGGAGTACGACGGTGCCTTCGCGGGCGCCGTCTACCTGCGGCTCGAGCCACGCTCACCGTTCGACCCCGAGTTGGCGGTCAACGTGGTCTTCGCCTGTGTGCTGCCCGAGTTCCGGCGCCACGGGATCGGACACGCGTTGGTCGAGGCAGGTGTCCAGCTGGCCGAACAGAAGGGCGTCGGGCAGGTCCGTTCAGCCTCGACGAGCACGTCGCGTGCCGCGCACCGGTTCCTGGCCCGTCTGGGACTCGCTCCGGTGGCGGTGCTACGGGCTGGGCCGACCCACGTCGTACGGGCGAAGCTGTCGCCGGGTGCCCCGCGTGTCGGGAGTCGTACGGCGTTGGGCACCGTGCTCGCCCAGCGGCGCTCCCAGCGTCGCCAGGAGAGCGCCGACTGAGGTACCTCAGCGACCCTTGAGGCTCTCCGCGGGCACCAGCGTGCAGGTGATCCGTGAGGTGCACACCCGTCGCCCCTGTTCGTCGGTGATCACGACCTCGTAGCTCGCCATCGAGCGCCCGAGGTGCACCGGGGTCGCGACGCCGGTGACCACGCCGGTCGACGCCGAACGGTGATGGGTGGCGTTGATGTCGACGCCGAGTGCGATCCGGTCGGGTTGGGCATGGATCGCGGACCCGACTGACCCGAGGGTCTCGGCGAGCACCACGGAGGCACCACCGTGCAGCAGGCCGTAGGGCTGGGTGTTGCCCTCGACGGGCATCGTGGCGACGACGCGGTCGGCGCTGGCCTCGAGCAGTTCGATGCCCATCGTCTCGTTGAGGCGCCCCATCCCGTGGGGTGCGGCGTCGATGACGGCGCGGACTTGGTCGGTGGCAGGGGTGTCGGTGCTGTCGGTCATGGCGCCATTGTGGCCCAGCAGGTCGGTGTCGGTCGCAGTGGATAGAGTCGTCGTCGTGCCTGCGACTGCTCCGACCCGCCCCCGTCTCCTGCTCCTCGACGGCCACTCGCTGGCCTATCGCGCGTTCTTCGCACTGCCGGTCGAGAACTTCTCGACGACGACGGGCCAGAGCACCAACGCGGTCTACGGTTTCACCTCGATGCTGATCAACGTGCTGCGTGACGAACAACCCACGCATGTCGGGGTCGCCTTCGACCTGTCACGGCAGACCTTCCGGCTCGAGGCCTACGCAGACTACAAGGCCAAGCGCAACAAGACCCCTGACGAGTTCCGCAGCCAACTCCCGCTGATCCAGGAGGTGCTCGACGCCCTCCACATCACGTGGCTCACCAAGGAGGGTTTCGAGGCCGACGACATCATTGCGACGCTGACGACCCAGGCGGTCGACGCCGGCTTCGAGGTGCTGATCCTCACCGGTGACCGCGATTCCCTACAGTTGGTCACCGAGACGTCGACAGTGCTCTATCCGATGCGCGGTGTCTCCGACCTGTCCCGGATGACCCCCGAAGCAGTCGAGTCCAAGTACGGCGTCCCCCCGCACCGCTACCCGGAGTTGGCCGCCCTGGTCGGTGAGGACTCCGACAACCTGCCGGGCATTCCCGGCGTCGGTCCGAAGACCGCAGCCAAGTGGATCAACACCTACGACGGTCTCGACAACGTGATCACGCGGGCCGACGAGGTCAAGGGCAAGGCGGGGGACAACCTGAGGGCGCACCTGGGTGACGTGATCCGCAACCGTCAGCTGAACGCGCTCGTGTGCGACCTCTCGCTGGACGCCTCGCCGGCCGACCTGGTGCTCAAACCGTGGGACCGTCACGAGGTGCACACGCTGTTCGACGGCCTGGAGTTCCGGGTGCTGCGTGACCGACTCTTCGAGACGCTCGAGTCCGAGGAGGACC
>JBEBTI010000151.1:0-8483 GCA_040393845.1 Nocardioides daejeonensis | reverse complement strand
ATATCCCAAGGTGTTGCCAGCCCTCTCGGGCCGAGACAGAACCTTACACGCGAGGTGTCGGGGCCACCAAAACGCCTCCCTGCGTCGTACGTGACAACCCCATCGCCCGGGCCACCCACAGCGCCAGGACCAAGTAGACGATCGACTGGGTCAAGGTCACAGGAAGGCTCCACCAGCTGCCCCCGGACGGGGTCAGCACGCTGTCCATCTCGCCGAGCAACAGAGCGAGCCCGAAGGCCAGCCAGTTGTTCAGCACGTGCATCGCGATCGCTGCCTCGAGGCCACCGGTGCAGACCACCAGGATGCCGGCCACGATGCCGAACGCCAGTCGGTCGACGAAGATCGGTGGATCCTGCGCCCCATGGGCCAGCGCGAACAACAGCGCCGGGATCGCCACCGCCGCCCAGGTGCCGAGCCAACCACCGAAGACCTGGGTGAGATAGCCGCGGAACGCATACTCCTCACCGGCCGCCTGGAACGGGATCACCATCAAGATGATCACCAGGAACCACTGGGACTCCTTGGTGAAGGGAGCCAAGGATCCGCTCACCTCACCGGCCGTCTCGGCTGGGATCAACGCACTCACCACGACCGTGGCGACCAGGGCGACGAGCGCCAGACCGGCACAGGCGAAGAAGAAACGCCAGCGCATCCGGGGCAGCACCGACGTGAGCGTGCCGGGACGGAGCCCGTGCAGCACCCGTTGCGCAGCGAAGGTGAGCGGGATCAGCACAGCCAGGGACAGCCCGATGTAGGCCAACGCCCAGGGTGTGAGGTCGGTCGTGCTCGCCAACGCTTCGTCCGCACCGGCGAACGGCGCCTGCCCCTGGCTGCCGCGCCAGATCGCGCGGATTCCACCGACCACGAAGAGCAGCACCAAGCCGGCGAAGAACCAGGTCGACACCACGAACAGCAGGCCCAGCAAGGGACGCCACCACGCACGCGGGCCGGCCCAGTGCAACTGGTGGTAACCGAGTCCGGCCGACGCACCGTCCGGAACTGACGGGTGCGCCGGCGACCGGGGCGGGAGCATCAGGCGAGCGCGCTCTGGAGACGGGACAACGAGCGGTCGCGACCGAGCAACTCCATCGACTCGAACAGCGGAGGCGACACCTTCTTGCCGCTGACGGCCACCCGCACCGGGCCGAACGCGTTGCGCGGCTTCAGCCCCATCTCGTCGATCAGGGCAACGCGCAGCGCCGCCTCGATCTCAGCGGTCGACCAGTGCTCGACTGCGACCAACGCGTCGTACGACGCCCGGACGACGTCGCGCCCGGCCTCGTCGAGCACCTTGGCCACGTCGGCCTCGTCGCGCGTGAAGCTCTCTTCGTCGGTGAAGAGGAAGCCCAGCATCGGGGCGGCTTCGGTGAGCTTGTTCATCCGCTCGGCGATCAACGGCATCGCCAGCTCGAGCAGCTGGACATCTGCGTCGGAGACCGGATCACCCACGACGCCGGCTTCCTTCAGCAACGGCAGCACGCGGTGCGTCAGGTCGTCGAGCGACAGCATCCGCATGTGGTCGGCGTTGATCGCCTCTGCCTTCTTGATGTCGAAACGTGCGGGGTTGGGATTCACGTCGGCGATGTCGAAGGCCTCGACCATCTCCTCAAGGGTGAACACGTCACGGTCGGCAGCGATCGCCCAGCCCAGCAGCGCCAAGTAGTTGAGCAGCCCCTCGGGAAGGAAGCCCTGCTCGCGGTAGAGCGCCATGTGTGCCTGCGGATCCCGCTTCGACAACTTCTTGTTGCCCTCCCCCATCACGTAGGGCAGGTGGCCGAACTCCGGCGTCACCTTGGCCACCCCGATCTCCTTGAGAGCATCGAAGAGCGCGATCTGGCGCGGCGTGCTCGACAGGAGGTCTTCGCCGCGCAGCACGTGGCTGATCTCCATCGTGGCGTCGTCGACCGGTGCGGTCAGCGTGTAGAGCGGGTCACCGTTGGCGCGGCAGAGCGCGAAGTCGGGCACGAACTCGGTCTGGAAGGAGATCTCCCCACGAACCAAGTCATTGAAGCTGATCTCCCCGTCCGGCATCCGGAACCGGACGACCGGCTTGCGGCCCTCGGCGACGAAGGCAGCACGCTGCTCGTCGGCAAGCTCGCGGCAGAACCCGTCGTACCCCATCACCTTGGAGCCGGCCGCCTTGCGGCGTGCGGTCGCCTCGTCGGTCGTGCAGTAGCAGTCGTAGGTGTAGGAGGAGGCCCGCAACTTGCCGAGCACGTCGAGATAGATGTCGGTGCGCTCGCTCTGGCGATACGGCCCGTAGGGGCCGCCGACGACCACGCCTTCGTCCCAGGTCAAGCCCAGCCAACCCATCAGATCGATCAGCGAGTCGTAGGACTCCTGGGTGTTGCGCTCCTTGTCGGTGTCTTCGATGCGGAAGACGAAAGTGCCGCCGTGCTTGCGCGCGAAAGCCCAGTTGTAGAGGGCCGTACGAGCCAGACCGACGTGCGGGCTACCGGTCGGGGACGGCGCCATCCGGACGCGGACCTTGTTGGTCGAGCCTGTCGAGACCGTCAACGCGTTGCCACCTTGTTAGTGAGAGAGCCGATGCCGGCGACCGAGATCTCGACCTCGTCGCCGATGTTCATGGGACCGACACCTTCGGGGGTGCCGGTGAGGATGACGTCTCCGGGCAGGAGCGTCATCACGCTGGTGACGTGGGACACCAGGGTGGGGATGTCGAAGACCATGTCAGCCGTCGTCCCGTCCTGGACCAGTTCACCGTTGAGGTGGGTCTGGATCCTGACCCCGTCGATGAATGCCTGCGGGTCGAGGTCTGTCTCGATCCACGGCCCGAGCGGACAGAAGGTGTCGAAGCTCTTGGAGCGCGTGAACTGCACGTCCTTCTTCTGCAGGTCACGGGCAGTCACGTCGTTGGCGATCGTGTAGCCGTGGATCACGTCGGTGGCCTGCTCGGCCGGCACGTCACGGCAGATCCGGCCGATCACGACGGCGAGCTCGCCCTCGTAGTGGACCTCGTTGCTCTGCTTGGGGTAGTGAATGGCATCGCCGGGACCGACCACGGAGGTGTTGGGCTTGAGGAACATCAACGGCTCGGCCGGCACCGCACCCCCCATCTCAGTGGCGTGGGCTGCGTAGTTCTTGCCGATCGCCACCACCTTGCTGCGCGGCAGCACCGGAGCGAGCAGGCGGACGTCCGCCAAGCGGTACTTCTGCTCGAGGAGCTTGATGCCCACGTAGAGCGGGTCCCCGGCGAGGCCGACAATGACAGCGTCATCGTCGGGCTGGCCGAACTGGTCGAGTTCGCCGGTCAGGACGCCGTACAACGGCTCCTCGCCGGTCGTGAATCTGCAGATGCGCACGGTCGCCAGCCTATCCGTGCCGAGGTCATCCCGACGCGGCGCGGGCGGCCCTCGGCCCCGTTGACCGTCCGTCCTCGCACGATCTCCTACCCTTCCGGTGTGGAGCAGGTGATGTCCGAGGCGGAATGGCGCAGCCGGGCAGAGGCGCACGCAGAACGGGTCGACGGTTTCACCCGCGAACACCTCGCTCGGCGGCAGGACAAGGTGAAGCACCCGGTCCACGACTTCCTGTTCGTCTACTACTCACACCGTCCGGCACAGTTGCGACGCTGGCACCCCGGGGCCGGCATCGTCCTCGAGGGGGCTGCGCACGAGTACGGCGGCCTGAAGGGATGGCTGGCGATCGGCGACGACGCGCAGGTCGACCCGGCGTACGTCGTGGCGCAGCGCCGAATGGTCTCGTCGGTGCGCAACCTCTTGGTGGCCACCGTCAGCCGGGCACCCAACTTCGGCTGCTTCGGACTGCACGAATGGGCGATGGTCTATCGCCTCAGCGAGGACGAGACCCGCCACGCCGACTGGCCGCTCCGACTGGGCCCGACAGGCACCGACGAGGTCGTGGAGTCGCACCGGATCGGCTGCTCGCACTTCGACGCCTACCGGTTCTTCACGCCGTCGGCAGTGCCTCTCAACACACTCAATCCGGCCCGCGACGATCGCGTCGACTTCGAGCAGCCGGGCTGCCTCCATGCCGGCATGGATCTCTACAAACACGCTTTCCGCCTCTCGCCGATGGTGGCCTCCGAGTTGGTGGCCACCTGCTTCGAACTGGCCCGCGACATCCGCACCCTCGACATGCGGGCCGCGCCCTACGACCTCACCGGCCTGCTCGACCACGAGGGCCGTCCCTTCACGCCGGTCAAGATCGAGACCGCCGAGGGCAAACGCGAGTACGCCGACCACCAGCGCCACTTCGCCGAGCGCAGCCAGCCGCTCCGGGCTCGCCTGATCGCGGAGTGCGAGCGCCTGCTCTCCCCTTGACCCCGACCGACTGGAACTGCCATCTCGGCGCAATGAGAGTGTCATCTCGGCGCACTGGGAATGCCGTCTCGGCGCAGGGAACCGGGTAGATTGGGGGCCGCACAGGGTCCTCCGTGCGCCTGTTGGGTGGGAAGGCGCACCGTTCGCTGTCGTGTATCCCGGAGGTCCCGTGTCCACCCTTGCCAGCTATCGCGCGCTGTTGTCGCTGACCGGCGGCGGCTATGTGTTGGGCGCCTTCCTGGCGCGGCTGCCGCTGGCGATGAGCCAGCTCGGCGTGCTGCTGCTGGTCAGTGACACCACCGGCAGCTACGGCGCCGGCGGCGCCAGCGCCGGCGCTCTCGCGGTCGCCAACGGATTGGCTGCGCCGCTGTGGGGTGGCCTGGCCGACCGCATCGGACAACGCCCCGTCCTGGTCGCGCAGTCACTGGGCGGCGCAGTCGGCTTCGTCGGCATCCTCACCCTCACCCACTTCGGTACGCCGTGGGGCTGGGTCGCGCTGGTCTGTGCTGCGGCCGGGGTGATGCTGCCCCAGGTCGGCCCGATGTCACGCGTGCGCTGGCGGCCGATCACCACCGGCGAACCCCGCCAGGAGCGACTTGTCCAGGCCGCCTTCTCCTACGAAGGCGCAGCCGACGAAGCCTCGTTCGTGATCGGACCGGCGCTCGTGGGAGTCGGCGTCTCCCTGGTCAGCCCGTCAGCCGCGATCGCCAGCGCAGGTGTGCTGTTGGCCCTCTTCGGCACCTGGTTTGCCCTGCACCCGACCGCCACTGACGCCCAACACCGACCGGCCGCCCACGAGCACGTGAGCAAGCGACCCTCGGGTGCGCTGGTGCTGCTGTGCTTGAGCCAACTCATGATCGGCACGATCTTCGGGTCGGTCCAGACCGGCACCTCGGTCCTCGCCACCGACGCCGGACAGGCCGGTCTCACCGGCTATCTCCACGCCCTCCTCGGCGTCGGCAGCGTGATTGCCGGTCTGACAGTGGCGGCGTTGCCCGAGCGGTTCGCCCACTCCGACCGACTTCGTTGGTTTGCCCTCGGCCTCCTGGTGCTGGCCGCTCCCCTGTTGCTGGTCAACACGTTGTGGGGTCTGGTCCCCGTGCTCCTGGTGCTGGGCATCAGCGTGGCGCCCTACATGATCACCACGTTCACCTTGGGCGAGCGGATCACGCCGGTGTGGCATCTGGCGTCGGTGATGACGCAGCTGGCCGCGGCGACCGTGCTCGGCTACGCGCTCGGCGCCGCGATTGCGGGGCAGCTCGCCGACCACGGCGGCCACACTCCGGCGTATGCCGTCACCGTGGTTGCTGCCGGCGTCGCCGTTCTCGTGTCGTGGTTGGGTCGCCCGACCCTGCTCCGTGCCGAGACGTCCGGGCCGCCGAGCTGATCAGTCGTCCGACACGACCCGCGCGCCGTGCTGTTCGGCGAGCAGGAGCGCTCCACTGACGTCAAGGTGCGTGTGCCGCAGGCGCGCTGCCGACAGGTCGACGCCTTGCAACGACGCGCCGCG
This sequence comes from Nocardioides daejeonensis, assembly GCA_040393845.1. Lineage (GTDB taxonomy): Bacteria > Actinomycetota > Actinomycetes > Propionibacteriales > Nocardioidaceae > Nocardioides > Nocardioides daejeonensis_A. The sequence continues at coordinate 2,669 of JBEBTI010000151.1, read as the reverse complement.
GAGGTCCGCGCCCGACAGCGATGTCTCCCACAACTGGGCACCGTCGAGCCGCGCGTTGCGCAGCACCGTGTCGGTGAGCCTGCTGCTCGAAAGGTCCGACTCCCGCAGGTCCACGTCAGACAGGTTCAGGCGGGAGAGGTCGGCTTCGCGGGCGACCACGCCGCGCCACTGTCCGCCAGCCACCCGCAGCGAGCGAAAGGTGCAGCCGGAGAACACCGATCCGTTGAGCTTGCACTCCTCGAACAGCGCCTTGGTGAAGGAGGTCCGGGAGAAGTCGCTGGCGATGAACGCCGTGTTGCGGTGCTCGGATCCGTCGAACTGGCAGTTCTGGAACGAACACTCATGGAAGACGGCACCGGACGTCGTCACCTCGCTGAGGTCGAGGTCGGTGAAGGTGCAGCGGTGGAAGGTTGCCGAACCGAGGTCATCGCCGTACCAGTCCTCGTCGCGGAAGTCGATGCCCTCGGCGCTCCCGCCGCTCACGACGCGCTCCCCGCGGCATGAGCGGCAATCCCGTCGACGACGAAAGTCAGCCCGACCGTGAAGTCGTCCGCAACTGCCGGTGTCTCGATCGCTCCGAGCGACGCGGCCTGTTCGTGGGCCTGTTGGGCGATCGCGTGTCCGTGGACGTAGTGCAGCAGTGTGCGCGCCGCCGCCGGGACCACGTCGTCCGCGACATGCCCGTTCAGCATGACCACCAGGTCGTCGTACGGCGCCCGACCACCGATGCCGAAGGCGAACATCGACGCGACCACGTCAGCGCCGTCCGGACAACTCAGCAGCGCCGCGCGCAGGTCGGTGCACCGGGTGACGACCGCGGTTCGCCAGCCGGCGCCGTCGGGTACGGCGCTGCGGGGACCACGCGCCACGATCTCGTCGGCGACCGCGCCGAGCAGCGCCTGCTTGTTGGCGAAGTGGTGGTAGAGCGCGCTCTGCTGCACGCCGAGCTCCGTGCCGATCCGGCGCATGGTCAGGTCGGGGAGGCCGACGGAGGCAAGGATCTCGACCGCCTTCACCACGACGTCACGCCGATCCAATGCGGTCCACCTCTCCACGAAGAACGGTGGCCCCTCGACGCCACCTCCGAACCCTATCGAGCCGGTCGATGATTGACCTCGGCGGCTGCAGGGTAGGAATGAGGGCACCACTGTCCCGCACGTCCCGGAGTGAACATGTCGAACAACCAGCCCCCGCCGCCCGGCACTCCCGACGGCAGCGACTGGTCGTCCCAGCCGAACCCCTACGGGCCGCCACCGCAGCAACAGGGTTGGCCGGGACAACAGCCGGGGCAGTGGGCGCCGCCGGGCCAGCACCCCGGCCAGTGGGCACCGCCTGCACCGCACAACCCCTACGGCCCGCCGCCGCAGCAGCCGGGTCCGGGCACCCCGCAGTGGGGAGCACCCGGGACCAACCCGATGCCCACCCAGGGCCCGCCGTCCGGTCCACAGACGTGGGCTCCACCGCCGCGGAAACGACGCGCCGGAGCCGTGATCGCCGTTCTGGTCACCCTCGCCGTGCTGCTCGGCGGCGGCATGGCGATCGCATTCGCGGTGCAGGACGACAACAAGGACGACAGCAGCCAGGCCACCGACCCCGCGGGTGGAGCCACCGACCCGGTGGGTGGTGGCGGCACCCCCTCTCCTTCGCCGACCGACCCCGAGTCGACCGAACCGGTCGCCCCACAGACGACGGCACCGGTCGACCCCTCCCCCTCCGGCCCCGACGGTCCGAAGCTGCCGCAGGGCACCGGGGTGGACACCACCGGCCGCGACACCACCGCCGCAGACTTCCAGCGCAACTGGGAGTTCCGCTGGGAGGACAACGTCTACAACGCGCGCCACATCGTCAGCCGCGACCTGGAGACCTGCACCGATGTCAACCCCGACGCGACCTTGGCTGACCAGGGCTGCCAGTACGCCGTGACCGCCACCTACGTCAACGAACAGGACAAGGTGCGGTTCACGCACGTCATCTTTGCGTTCAAGAACGCCAAGCAGGCCGAGCAGGCCAAGGCCGACGAGGTGATCACCGACAAGATCCTCGACCTTCCCGACGATGCCGTGTGGCAGGACTTCGAGAAGGGCAGCTGGATCACGAAGCAGCAGGACGCCTATGTCGTGTTCACCGTCGCGACCGGCCCCGCCCAGGCAAAGCAGAAGAAGTTGTCGGAGTACCTCCGGTGGTCCAACACCGACTTCGCGCTCTCTCTGATGGACTGGGGGTTCTGAGTCTCGGCGACGGTGCTCAGGTGTGTCGACGGAGTCCGTAGGTGAAGGCGTCGACCAACGCACCCCACGACGCCTCGATGACGTTGTGGCCCACACCGACCGTCACCCAACTGGCTTCCCCATCGGTGGTCTCGATGACCACCCGGGTGACGGCGTCGGTGCCGTGCCCCTGGTCGAGGATGCGCACCTTGTAGTCGATCAACTCGAAGCGCGCCACCTGCGGCCACGCCTGTTCGATTGCTCGACGCAGCGCTTCGTCGAGGGCATTGACCGGGCCGTTTCCCTCACCAGTGCTGACGATCCGGGTGTTTCCGGCGCGCAGCTTCACCGTCGCCTCTGACACGGCCTCCTCGCCCGGGCCGGCCTTGCTGAGGGTCTCGGTGATGACCCGCCACGACTCGATGTCGAAGAACGACGGACGCACACCTTCGACCTCCTCGG
>JBEBTI010000150.1:0-8505 GCA_040393845.1 Nocardioides daejeonensis | reverse complement strand
GTCTGGGACGACCTGCTCCGCCGGGTGCACCACCCGAAGGAGGAGGTCACCGTTGCGCTGGTGGGCAAGTACGTCGACCTGCCCGACGCCTACCTCTCCGTCAGTGAGGCGCTGCGGGCCGGCGGGTTCGCCCACGAGGCCAAGGTCCACCTGCGGTGGATCCCGTCCGACGAGTGCGAGACGTCGGCAGGTGCGGCCAAGCTGTTGAGCGACGTGGACGCGGTGTGTGTGCCGGGCGGCTTCGGCATCCGGGGCATCGAGGGCAAACTGGGCGCACTCGAGTACGCCCGCACCCACGGAGTCCCGACGCTCGGTCTGTGCCTCGGATTGCAGTGCATGGTGATCGAATACGCTCGCCACGTGCTCGGCGTCGAGGGTGCCGGCTCCACGGAGTTCGATCCCCAGACACCCGAGCCGGTGATCGCGACGATGGCCGAGCAGAAGGACTTCGTCGACGGCGCCGGCGATCTCGGCGGCACCATGCGCCTCGGGTCGCAGCCTGCGGTGTTGCGCGAGGGTTCGATCGTGGCCGAGACCTACGGATCCACCGACGTCACCGAGCGGCACCGCCACCGTTACGAGGTGAACAATGCCTACGTCGAGCGGTTGGAGAAGGCGGGACTGGTCATCTCCGGCACGCACCCCGACCTCGGCCTGGTCGAGTTCGTCGAACTGCCGCGTGAGGTGCACCCCTACTATGTCGCCACCCAGGCCCACCCGGAGCTCAAGTCACGTCCGACGCGTCCGCACCCGCTCTTTGCCGGTCTGGTCGGTGCCGCGATCGAGCGGCAGCGCGAGCTGCGGATCCCGATCGACGAGTCCGGTCTGCACCGGGTCGACGACACCGAGGAGTGACGTCGGAGGGTGCCGGTAGGTTGGGCGACATGTCCAACAGTGGTGCGGAGTCGTCCCCGATCGCGGACGTGCCGGAGGCGTGGCCGGTCGACTCCAGCACCGACCTGCACCGCGACGACTGGGTGGTCGCCTTCCGGTCCGACCAGGTGTGCTCGCCGCACGACCCCACCGGAGCGAGTTTCCGTCGGTTGGTGGTCGAACACCCGGGGGCAGCGGTGGCAATGGCGATCGACGCCGACGACCAGGTGCTGTGCCTGCGCCAGTACCGCCATCCCGCGGGCATGAGGTTCGTCGAGCTGCCGGCTGGCATCTGTGACGTTGAGGGCGAGGATCCACTGGCGACCGCAGTACGCGAGCTGCGTGAGGAGGCCGAGTTCGAGGCCGAGACCTGGACCCATCTGCTGTCGGTGTGGGCGACGCCGGGCATCTCGGCCGAACGGCACCACCTCTACCTGGCAGAGGGCCTGCGCAGTGTCGGCCGAGGTGACTTCGCGCTCCACGCCGAGGAAGCCGACATGGAGATCGTGTGGGTGCCGTTCGACGAACTGCTCGACGGCGTGCTCGCCGGTCGGATCACCGATGCGCCGGTGGCGCTCTCCGTGCTCACCGTGCACGCACGACGACTGCGGGGGCAGTGACCTGCCCGCCGACGATCCGGTCCGGGCGCTGCGGACCTACCTCGACCACCTCGCCGTGGAGCGTGGCCTCGCCGACAACACGATGTCGTCGTACCGGCGCGACCTGGTGCGGTATCTGGCCCATCTGGCCGAGCGTGAGATCACCTCGCTGGGCAACGTGACCGAGCCGGTCGTCACCGACTTCTTGGTCCGACTTCGAGAGGGCGATGCCGAGCATCCGCCGCTGGGGTCGACGTCGGCCGCTCGCACGGTCGTGGCGGTGCGCGGCTTCCACAAGTTCGCTCTCCGTGAGGGACTGACCAGCCACGACCCCGCGGCGGCCGTGAAACCACCGGCTCCGGCCAAGCGTCTCCCGAAGGCGCTGCCGCTCTCCGACGTCGAGGCGATCCTCGAGGCCGCCGGTGCGCCGGGCACCTCCCTGGCGCTGCGCGACCGCGCCCTGATCGAGCTGCTCTACGGCACCGGCGCGCGCATTTCCGAGGCTGTCGGGCTCGACATCGACGACCTCGACCTGACCGACCACACGGTGCTGCTCCGCGGCAAGGGCAGCAAGGAGCGGCTGGTGCCGATCGGCTCCTATGCGAGCGAAGCGGTGCAGGCCTATCTGGCCCGGGCCCGCCCCGAGTTCACCACCCCGAAGACGCCCGCAGGAGCGTTGTTCCTCAACGCTCGCGGCGGCCGGCTGTCACGCCAGAGCGCCTGGACCGTGCTGGTCAAGGCGGCCGACCGGGCCGGCGTCACCCGCGACGTCTCGCCGCACACATTGCGACACTCGTTTGCCACCCACCTGCTGGACGGCGGCGCCGACGTCCGCGTCGTACAGGAGCTGCTCGGCCACGCATCCGTGACCACCACGCAGGTCTACACGCTGGTCACCGTCGACAACCTCCGCGAAGTCTTCGCGACCGCACACCCGAGGGCCCACTGATGAACCCACTCGCCCATCTCGGTCAACGGCTGGTTGCCGGCGCCGATCCTGACGACGTCCACGCAGGGTTTCTGGCCTGGGCTGCCGACCAGGGCATCACGCTCTATCCGCACCAGGAGGAAGCGATCCTCGAGCTGGTCACCGGGGCCAACGTCGTCCTCGCGACGCCGACTGGGTCGGGCAAGTCGCTGGTCGCCACCGCCGCCCAGTACGCCGCGCTCTGCGACGACCGGGTCAGCTTCTACACCGCGCCGATCAAGGCGCTGGTGAGCGAAAAGTTCTTTGCACTGTGTGCTGCCTTCGGCGCCGACAACGTCGGGATGCTGACCGGCGACGCATCGGTGAACCCGGACGCGCCGATCATCTGCTGCACGGCCGAGGTGCTGGCGAACATCGCGCTGCGTGAGGGCGAGAGCGCTGACGTCGGTCTGGTGGTGATGGACGAGTTCCACTACTACTCCGAGCCCGATCGCGGTTGGGCCTGGCAGGTGCCGTTGCTCGCCCTGCCGCAGGCCCAGTTCCTGCTGATGTCGGCGACGCTGGGTGACGTCGAGCTGTTCCTGACCGACCTCACCCGCCGCACCGGTAGGGAGTCGGTGCTCGTCGACGATGCCGAACGACCGGTGCCGCTGACGTTCACCTGGTCCCTGACGCCGATGGCGGAGACCCTGACCGAACTCGTCGAGTCGCACCAGGTGCCGGCGTACGTCGTGCACTTCACCCAGAAGGACGCCGTCGAACACGCCAACAGCCTGCTCAGTTCCAAGCTCGTCACCCGGGGCGAGAAGGATGCGATCAACGAGGAGATCGGGGCGTTCCGATTCGGCGCCGGCTTCGGTCGCACCCTCTCCAAGTTGTTGCGCAACGGCGTCGGGGTGCACCACGCCGGAATGCTGCCGAAGTATCGCCGTCTGGTGGAGCAGTTGGCCCAACGCGGTCTGCTCAAGGTGATCTGTGGCACCGACACCCTCGGCGTCGGCATCAACGTGCCGATCAGGACGGTGCTGTTCAGCGGTCTGGCGAAGTTCGACGGCTCACGTCAACGGATCCTGCGCACCCGCGAGTTCCAGCAGATCGCCGGGCGAGCCGGTCGGGCCGGCTACGACACCGCGGGGTACGTCGTGGTGCAGGCGCCCGAGCACGTCATCGAGAACGAGCGGGCCAAGGCCAAGTCGGCCGCGAAGAACGCCGCAAACCCCAAGAAGAAGAGCAAGGCGCAACTGCGCAAGCCCCCCGAAGGCACGGTGGTGTGGACCGAGCAGACCTACGACAAGTTGGTCGCCGGGCAACCCGAGTCGCTGGTGTCGCGGATGAAGGTCGACAACTCGATGCTGCTCAACGTGGTGGCGCGCCAGTCCGATGCGTTTGCCGTGCTCCGGGCACTGCTGCGCGACAACCACGAGGACCCGCGCAACCAGGTGCGGTTGGTGCGGCGGGCCCTGCGACTGGCGCGGTCATTGGTCGACTCCGGCGTGCTGGTCCGGCTCGACGACCTCGACGAGTTCGGCCGGCGCTACGTGCTGACCGACGCCCTGCCCGAAGACTTCGCACTCAACCAGCCGTTGGCCCACTTCGCGTTGGCCGCCCTCGACCTGCTGGACCGCGAGGCGCCGACCCATGCCCTGGACGTGGTGTCGGTGGTGGAGGCCGTGCTCGAAGGGCCCCGGCAGGTCTTGTTCGCGCAACAGAACACCGCGCGGGGTGAAGCGGTCGCCGAGATGAAGGCCGACGGCATCGAGTATGAGGAGCGGATGACGCTGCTCGAGGAGATCAGTTGGCCGCAGCCGCTGGGGGAGCTGCTCGGCGCGACCTATGAGATCTATCGACAGACCCACCCGTGGCTGCCGGAGGAGGCGTTGGCGCCGAAGTCGATCGTGCGCGAGATCTTCGAGCAGGGCTACAGCTTCACCGAGTTCGTCTCCCGTCACCAGTTGGCGCGCTCTGAGGGACTGGTGCTGCGCTACCTGACCGACGCCTATCGCACCCTGCGGCACACCGTGCCCGACGCCCACCGCACCGAGGAGTTCGAAGAACTCCTCGACTGGCTCGGCGAGACGGTGCGCCAGACCGACTCGAGCCTCCTCGACGAGTGGGAGGCGATGACCGACCCCGAGACGGTGGCCGTTGCCGTCGCCAACGAGGCGCCGCCGCCACCGCGACCGCTCTCACAACGGGAGCGTGCCTTCACCGTGATGCTCCGCAACGCGATGTGGCGCCGGGTCGAGGCGGTCGCCCGCGACGACCTCGATGCATTGATGCGCGGCGAGCGCGCCACGGCCGACCTGTTCGACCCGCCGCGTGAGGTGGTGATGACCAGGTCACTGTGGGACGCCGCAATCGAGGACTACTACGCCGAGCACGACGAGATCGGACTCGACGCCGAGGCCCGGAGCCCGCGCAACCTGCACATCGACCGGAGCGGCGACATCTGGCGGATGCGGCAGACCCTCGCCGACCCCGACGGTGACCACGACTGGGTGATCGACGCGGAGGTCGACGTGATCGCTTCCGACGAACTCGGCGAGGCGGTGGTCACCGCTACGGCCATGCACCGGCTCGGTTGAGCCTCCGTGTCTGCTCCAGCGAGGTGAGGAAGACCCCAGCGGAGGACGGCAATCGCCTCCCCGCCTTGTTTGGGACTCGCCCGCAGCCATAAGGTCGTCCGAAGACCCGGCAACAAGTCGCCGTGTCGACAATCGATGCGAGGAGCGGCAGATGGGCAGTGGCGGACCGTACTTCGGCCGGGACAGCTCCGACTCCGGCGCCGCACCCGAGATGCCGCCACTGGGGAGCCTCCCCTTTCCCTCACGAGATGAGCATGAAGTCGTGAATGACCCGATCCCGTTTCCCGATGCGTCGTTGCGGGTCGAGCCCGAGATCGGGCCGACCGGACGACCGATGCCGGTGATCCCGGACCCGCGTCCGGTGCAGGCCAACGGCACCGCCCGGGTGATCTCCATGTGCAACCAGAAGGGCGGCGTCGGCAAGACGACCACGACGATCAACCTCGGCGCCGCGCTCGCCGAACTGGGGCGCAACGTGCTGCTCGTCGACTTCGACCCCCAGGGCTCACTCTCTGTCGGGCTGGGGCTGAACCCCCACGAGATGGACCTGTCGATCTACAACCTGCTGATGGAACGCGACGTCGAGTTCAGTGAGGTCGTGGTGCCCAGCGGGGTCCCCGGGATGGACCTGCTGCCCTCCAACATCGACCTGTCTGCGGCCGAGGTCCAACTCGTGCACGAGGTGGCGCGCGAGCAGACCCTGCAACGGGTGCTGGCGCCCGCAATCAGCCAGTACGACGTGATCCTGATCGACTGCCAGCCGTCCCTCGGTCTGCTGACCGTCAATGCGCTGACCGCCTCAGACGGCGTGATCGTGCCGTTGGAGTGCGAGTACTTCGCGCTGCGCGGTGTCGCGCTGTTGAAGACCACCATCGACAAGGTCAAGGAGCGTCTCAACCCGCGCTTGGAGATCGACGGCGTGCTCGGCACCATGTTCGACGGCCGCACCCTGCACAGCCGTGAGGTGATGGAACGCCTCGTGCAGGCGTGGGGCGACAAGGTGTTCCACACGGTGATCCGTCGCACGGTGAAGTTCTCCGACTCCACCGTCGCCGGCGAGCCGATCACGTCGTACGCCTCCAGTTCTGCTGGCGCGCAGTCCTACCGCCAGTTGGCCAAGGAGGTGTTGGCGCGTGTCGAGACGGGTGAGCCTGCCGGCAGCTGACGACCTCTTCAGGCCGACCAGCAAGGGCCGCGCCGTCAACCCGGTGCCGGACCCGACCCCCGAGGAGGCGCCCGCACCGAAGGAGCGTCGCACCAGCGGTCGAGTGCGGCACGACGAGAAGATGACCGTCTACATCACGTCTGACGAGCTGCTCGAGATCGAGCACGCGCGGCTGTTGCTGCGCAAGAAGCACGGGCTCGCGGTCGACCGCGGACGTCTGGTGCGCCAAGCGGTGGCGCTGGCGTTGGCCGATCTCGAGGAGAACGGCGAGGAGAGCCAACTCGTCGAACGATTGAGGGATTCGTGACCGAGGCCGCTGCACCCGCTGCTCTGGAGGAGACCTCCGCGGGAGGTGGCGGCTTCGCGGTGAAGCTGGTCAACTTCGAGGGTCCGTTCGACCTGCTGCTGAACCTGATCTCCAAGCACAAGCTCGACATCACCGAGGTGGCCCTGAGCAAGGTCACCGACGAGTTCATTGCCCACGTCAAGGCCGGGGGACCGGTGTGGGACCTCGAACAGACCACGTCGTTCCTCCTGGTCGCGGCGACGCTCCTCGACCTCAAAGCAGCTCGCCTGTTGCCGCAGGGCGATGTCGAGGACGAGGAGGACCTCGCACTGCTGGAGGCACGGGACCTGCTGTTTGCGCGGCTCCTGCAGTACAAGGCGTTCAAGCAGGTGGCCGCCGTCCTCGAACAGCGCTTCGACGTCGAGTCACGTCGCCATGCGCGTGCGGTCGGGCTCGAGGAACGGTTCGCGACGCTGTTGCCGGAGGTGCTGATCGGCATCGGCCTCGAGCAGTTCGCCCGCCTCGCCGCCCGTGCCCTGGAGCCCAAGCCGGTCGTCGAGGTGAGCCTGCAACACATCCACGCCGCGAAGGTGTCGGTGAAGGAGCAGGCCGCGATCGTGGTCGAGCGACTGCGCCAGCACGGGGCGATGACGTTCCGGGCCCTGTGCGGCGACTCACCCGACACCCTGACCACGGTGGCGCGGTTCCTGTCCCTGCTGGAGTTGTTCCGCGAGGCTGCGGTCGCGTTCGACCAAATGAGCCCCCTCGGCGACCTGACGATCCGCTGGACCGGGGCCGACGACACCGACGTCGAGATCACGGACGAGTTCGACGGGACTGTCGAGCCCGACACCTCTGACGAGGGCGGCGACACGGTCGCCCCGGCGGTCGACCTCGTTGACCAGGGTGACGACGACACCGTAGGCGATGCGAATGCCCAGGAGGAAACGCTGTGACCGATCAGGCCGAACGATCCGCACCCGAGGACGTCGCCGTGACGGAACTGCGCCCGTCACTCGAGGCGCTGCTGATGATTGCCGACCAGCCACTCGACGAGGTGACGCTTGCCACTGCTGTCGGTCACCCCGTCGACGACGTGGTCGCCGCGCTCGCCGGGTTGGCGGAGGAGTACACCCAGCAGGGCCGCGGCTTCGACCTGCGCAACGTCGGCGGCGGTTGGCGCTACTACACGCGTGACGACCACGCCGGTGTGGTCGAGGGCTTCGTGCTCGACGGCCAGCAGGCACGGTTGACCCAAGCGGCACTGGAGACGCTGGCCGTCGTCGCCTACAAACAGCCGGTGTCACGGGCGCGGGTCTCCGCGATCCGAGGCGTCAACGTCGACGGCGTGATGCGGACGCTGCTCACCCGCGGACTCGTCGAGGAGGCCGGCACCGACCACGAGACCGGAGCCAACCTCTACCGCACCACCACCTACTTCTTGGAGCGCATCGGCATCACCGGGTTGGACGACCTTCCGGAGTTGGCTCCCTTCCTGCCCGAGATGGACGACCTCGCCGACGACCTGGCGGCACTCGGTGGCATGGTCCCCGCTGCGCCGGTGTCCGGCACGCTCGGCGGCGATGAGACAGTCGACCCGGCAGTGGCCACACCGGACGACGAGAACGAGGAGCAGCAGCAGTGAGTGTCGAGCTCGACGACGAAGGCCTGATCCGGCTGCAGAAGCTGTTGGCCCAGTCGGGCGTGGCCTCACGCCGCAAGTGTGAGGAGCTGATGCTCGGCGGTGCCGTCGAGGTGGACGGCGAGGTCGTCACTCGGCTCGGCACCAAGGTGGACCCGCACACTGCGGTGATCCGGGTCAATGGCAAGCGGCTGCCTCCGATCAGCCCCAACGTCTATCTGGTGCTCAACAAGCCACGCGGGGTCGTCTCGACGATGTCGGACCCGCAGGGGCGTCGTACATTGAGCGACCTGGTCGCCGACCGCCCGGAGCGGCTCTTCCACGTCGGGCGTCTCGACACCGACACCACCGGGTTGCTGCTGCTCACCAACGACGGTGAGTTCGCCCACCGGATGGCCCACCCGTCGTACCAGGTCGACAAGACGTA
>JBEBTI010000149.1:0-8558 GCA_040393845.1 Nocardioides daejeonensis | reverse complement strand
ACTTGTCCTCGCGGAACCTGGCCAGCGCCTTCTCACGGGCGACCTGGGCCATGTCACCGTGCAGCGGCGCGGAGTTGAAGCCGCGCTCGGCGAGGTCGTCGGCGATGCGCTGGGCCTGACGCTTGGTGCGGGTGAAGACGATCACCTTGTCGGCGTCGTCGGCCTGCAGGATCCGGCCGATGATCTCGGGCTTGTCGAGATCGTGGGCCTGGTAGATGAACTGCGCCGTCGCCGGCACCGTCTGGTTGTCGCCCTGCGACTCCGCACGGATGTTCATCGGGTGCCGCATGTGGGTGCGGGCCAACGAGATGATCGCGCCCGGCATCGTCGCCGAGAACAACATCGTCTGGCGGGTCTCCGGGGTCTTCGAGAGCAGCTTCTCGACGTCCGGGAGGAACCCGAGGTCGAGCATCTCGTCGGCCTCGTCGAGGACGACGGCCTTCACGTGCGACAGGTCGAGCGACTTGCGGTTGGACAGGTCGATCAACCGACCCGGCGTACCGACCACGACGTCGACGCCGGCCTCGAGTGCGTCGAGCTGCGGCTCGTAGCCCACGCCGCCGTACACCGTCAGGACCCGCACGCCGCGGTCCTTGCCGGCCAGCTCGAGGTCGTTGGAGACCTGGAGCGCGAGCTCACGGGTCGGCGCGACGACCAGGGCCTGCGGCTTGCCGGTGGCGAGTTCGACGTAGTCGGGGTCGGTGGAGACCACCACGCGCTGGAGCAGCGGGATGCCGAAGGCCAGGGTCTTGCCGGTACCCGTGCGGGCTTGGCCAATCAGGTCGGTGCCCATCAGGGCGACCGAGAGGGTCATCTCCTGGATCGGGAACGGGGTGGTGATGCCGGCGCGCTCGAGCGCATCGGCGATCTCGGGGAGCACCCCGAGTTCTCTGAATGTGGTCACGCTGTTCAATTCACTTCCGTGAGTAGGTCTGTGCGGCCGACTCCGGATTCGGGATTGACCGCGCACATGCGTCGAACGACGTCCCGGCCAGGGATACGTTGCGGGCCGTCGGAAGGGTGCCACCGTGTGGCACGCACCGGGTCAGTCTATCGGTAGGCTTCTGACATGACTGAATCCTCGGCCGAGACCAGCCCCATCGCCTTCTCGGACCCGGGCTACCGCGCCGCCGTGGTCGACCTGCTCGCCGTGATCGCCTACGCCGAGATCTCCGCCTTCGAACGGCTCGCCGAGGACTCCCGGATGGCGCCGTCGCTGCAGGACAAGGTGGCGCTGGCGACGATGGCCGGCGCGGAGTTCGACAACGTGCTGCGGCTGCGCGACCGACTGGTCGAACTCGGCGCCGACCCGTTCGCGGCGATGGAGCCGTTCCAGGCTCCGCTGGACGCGTTCCACCGGCACACGGCGCCGTCGGACTGGCTCGAAGGACTGGTCAAGGCGTACGTCGGCGACGGTCTGGCCCGCGACTTCTATCGCGAGATCGCCGCGTTCGTCGACGTCGAGAGTCGCGAACTGATCCTGTCGGCGATGGAGCGCCCGCAGCACAGTGAGTTCGTCGTCGACAAGGTGCGCGCTGCGATCGTGGCAGAGCCGCGGGTGGCCGGCCGGTTGGCACTGTGGGGTCGCCGCCTGATGGGCGAGGCGCTCACCCAGGCACAGGGCGTTGCCGCCGAACGCGACGCGCTCTCCGCGCTGCTCGCCGGTGGCGTCGACGTACCCAGCCTCGACCTGGCCGCGCTGGGTCGGATGTTCAACCGCCTCACCGAGAAGCACGCCGAGCGGATGGCGCTGCTCGGCCTCGCCCACTGAGCAGGCGTTCCGCGGGCACGCCCTGTCGGCGTGCCGGTTGACCCGAGCGAGTCAGACCACGACGACGCGGGTGCCGAGCGGCGCGAACTCCCACAGCGCCAGGGCGTCGGCACTCGCCTGACGCACGCAGCCGTGTGACAGCGGCGTACCCAACTGCCGTTCGGTCTGCACCGGACGGCCGTCGAGCTCCGGGATGTCGTGGAACCCGATGGCGGCGTTGGGGCCGTGGGCGAACCGGACGAAGTTGCGCATCGTGCCGGAGTTGTCGATGCCCCACGCCTGCTCGGACCTGGAGAACACGGCATAGGAGCCGGGCTGCAGGTTGTCGTAGATGCTGCCCGAGACCGGGTAGGTGCGCCCCACCGTGCCGTCTGCCTCGACCAACCAGACCCGCTGGACGCGCTGGCTGAAGACCACGCGCCGTCCGGTGCCGGAGTTGGCCGGCAGGGACGTCTTGTCGGCCACGATCCGCACTGCCGGAGCCACCGCACGGGACCCCGTTGCGCCGCCACTGGTCGTCCGCGGTGTGACGACGCCAGGAGCCTCTGCTCCGCCACCGGTCGCGGCGGTGACGACCGGGGTCGCCTGCGGAGGTACGACGCCGATTCCGACCGCAACCACCAGAGCGGTGGCCACCGCGGATCCCGCGGCGAGGAGCGAACGCGGGACCCGGCGTACCACTGCCCGACGGCGGGGCGCCGGACGACGGCGTGACGTCGCGACCCGCTTGCCTGCCTTGTGTCGACCCATCGTGCTCACTTCTCGTTGCGACGGGCACGCAGGGCAGTGGCCACGGCGCGGTAGGCCGCAGCGCCCTTGCTGCTGCGATTGAGCGCGAGGATCGACCGGCCCGCAGCGGGGGCCTCTGCGAACTTGATGGTCTTCGGGATCGGCGGCTCGATCACCGCGAGGTCGTAGGTCTCCGAGATCGTCTCCAACACCCGACGCGCGTGGTTGGTGCGGCCGTCGTACAACGTCGGCAGGACGCCCCACACCTCGAGCCCGCGGTTGGTGAACCGGCGTACGTCGTGGACGGTGTCGAGCAGTTGCCCGACGCCTCGGTGCGAAAGCGTCTCGCACTGCAACGGGATCAGGACACCGTCGGCAGCGGTGAGCGCGGCGACGGTGAGCACACCCAGCGACGGCGGGCAGTCGAGGATCACCCAGTCGTAGATCTCACCCGCCTCGGCGAGGTCGTCCAGCGCCGACCGGATCACGTGTTCGCGTCCGGTGCGGGTGAGCAGGTCGGCCTCGGCCCTGGCCAACTCGATCGTGGCCGGCAGGAGGTCGACGCCGTCCTCGGTCGTCACGATCACTTCGCGGGCGTCGAGGCCCTTGGTGAGGACGTGGTGGACCGAGAGCTCGAGATCCTCGGGATCGATGCCGAGCGAGAAGGTCAGGCAGGCCTGCGGGTCGAGGTCGACCAACAGCACCCGCTCGCCCTGCTCGACCAGGGCAGCGCCCAGCGAGGCAACGGTGGTGGTCTTCGCGACGCCACCCTTCTGGTTGGCGACCGCGAGCGTCGTGGAGGTCATCGCGGCCCATCATGACACCTCCGATGACAAGGTGGGAGTCCTCGTGGCTTGCCCGACCGACATGCGGACCGGTTTGCTGGTGGCATGACTTCCTCGACACCCACCGCCCTCGTCACCGGCGCCACCGCCGGGATCGGCCGGGAGTTCGCCCGCCAACTCGCCGCACGTGGCCACGACGTGGTCCTGGTCGCCCGCAACAGGGAACGGTTGGAGACCGTCGCCGCCGAGTTGCGCGCCGAGCACGGGGTGACGGTCGAGGTGCTGGCGGCCGACCTCGGCGACCGGGCCGCGCTCGCCACCGTCGAGGCGCGGGTCTCCTCCCCCGACGCCCCGATCGGGTTGCTGGTCAACAACGCCGGCTTCGGCCTGAAGCAACGCTTCCTCGACAACGACGTGGAGGCCGAGCAGGCGATGCTCGACGTGCTCGTCACCGCAGTGCTCCGCCTCTCGCATGCGGCCCTGGGCGCGATGGTCGAACGGAGCTCCGGCAGCATCATCAACGTCTCGTCGGTGGCCGCCTTCCTGCCGCGCGGCACCTACAGCGCGGCCAAGGCATGGGTCAACGCGTTCAGCGAATGGGCCCACAACGAGTACGCCGCCGAGGGCGTGCACGTGATGGCGTTGTGCCCCGGGTTCGTGAAGACCGAGTTCCACCAGCGCATGGAGGTCTCGCGCGACTCGGCACCGGGCTTCCTCTGGCTGGAGGCCGAGGACCTCGTGCGTGAGGCGCTCGCCGACATGGACCGCCGCCGCACCTACTCGGTGCCGAGCAAACGCTACAAGGCGATCGTCACGGCGAGCCGGGCGATGCCGCGCGGCGTGCTGCAACGT
Source organism: Nocardioides daejeonensis (assembly GCA_040393845.1). GTDB lineage: Bacteria > Actinomycetota > Actinomycetes > Propionibacteriales > Nocardioidaceae > Nocardioides > Nocardioides daejeonensis_A. Next base: position 4,421 of record JBEBTI010000149.1, on the reverse strand, counting down.
GCCCAGGCGCTGGGACGCCGCTGACCGACGTACGCGGCCGGCGCTCAGGTGGGCCGTCGCGGCAACGCCGGCACCGGGACCGGCGTCGCGCGACCGGAACGACGGGAGGCCGCCGCGGCCAGCTCGAGCAACCGCTCGAACTGCTCCGGGTCCGTGGTGTTGCAGCCGAGCTCGTGGTTGGTCTTGCCCACACCGTGGTGGTCGCTGGACCCGGTGACCACGAGATCGAGATCCGTGGCGATCGCGCGGAGTTGCCGTCGTACCTCCGGCGAGTGGTCCTGGTGGTCGACCTCGAGACCGGCAAGACCGAACGGGACCAGCGCTGCAATGTCGTCGGCAGCGAGGCCCTGGGACCCGTACCGACCCCACGGGTGGGCGATCACGCTCACTCCCCCGGCCTCCGCGACCAGACCCAGCATCCGCTCGAGTTGGGCCGACTGACGGCGGACGTGGCCCGGTCGCCCTGAGCTCAACCACTCGGCGAAGGCCTGGTCCCGATGCTGCACCACGCCCAAGGACACCAGCGCGTCAGCGACGTGCGGGCGCCCGAAGGCGGCCGGACCACCCGCGACCGCCAGCACGTCGTCCACCGTGATCTCGATGCCGTGCGCCACCAGTTGCGCCACGATCGCCGGCACCCGAGAGGTGCGGGCCTCCAGCACCTCGGTGAGCGCCGCCTGCAGGCCCGGGTGCGACGGGTCGGGGAGATAGGCAAGCAGGTGCACGTCGCGGGCGCCGTGCTTGGTGCTGATCTCCATGCCCGGCACCACGGTGAGGCCGGTCGCCACCGCGGCAGCAGTGGCTTCCGCCCATCCTTCGGCGGTGTCATGGTCGGTGAGACCGAGCACGTCGAGACCGGCCGACACCGCCGCCTCCACGAGTTCGGTGGGCGTCTGGGTCCCGTCGCTGGCCCGCGAGTGGGCGTGCAGGTCGATCCTCACCCGGCCAGCCTAGATGGGTGAGTCCCAGGGCTGCCGGTCAGCAAGCGTGGCATCCGCGCCCGGTCCGGCAAGGCCGACGAGCGAAGGCGGGCCGGAGGCCCGTCGAGTTGAGGAGAACGCCGCCGGTCGGGATGCGGGGCCGCGCGAGCCCGGCACCTGCCCTGGGTGTTCCGCTGGCTTGGCCGGTCTGGCCCGTCGGGTGTCTGGGTCAGGAACCACCGCCGCCGGCCTTGCGGCGATGCATCTTCGGGGCGCCACCGATGACTTCGGAACCGTGCGCCTTCTCCGGGGCGGGGCCGTCCTTGTGGACTCCCCGTTCGGACGAGTTCTTGCGGTCGAGCGCTTCCCGCATCTTGGCCTTGAGGTCTTCGTTGCCACTGTCGGTCATGGGACGTCCTCTCGAATTCGGTGAACGCCTCCACCATGACAGCGGGCGGAGCACAAGCCAACTGGTTTGCCGGCCACGCGGCGCGCCGGAACGAAAGCGGGGTAGTTTTGCCGCCATGATCCGGTCTCGATCCGCGGCTGCACTGCTTGCCCTCACCCTCACCGCCACCTCCCTGCTTGCCGGGTGTGGCGGTGACGACGACGGCTCCGACGCCGACACCGAGCCGACCCCGACGGCCACGCCGACCGAGACCGCCACGGTGGCCCCCACGACGACCCCCACCCCCGACGTGCTCGAGCCGAAGTTCGGCCCCAAGGCGAAGGGCCCTGAGCTGACCGGTGCCGACTACTCGTTCCGGGTGCCGATGGCGTGGGTGGACAACACCACCAGTGCGCGTGAACTCGCCAGCGACATCGACGTCTCGGCCTGGGAGAGCGACGGCACCGACGGTTTCCGCAACAACGTGGCCGTCACCTGGGTGGTCGCCACCGGTGGCAACCTCGACGATCTCGAGGCCGACGTCACCGTGCAACTCACCGACCTGGCCAAGGAACTCGAGCAACTGCCCCGGATCATGGTCGACGGCAGGCCGATGGCGCACCACAGCGGGTTGATGTCGGCCAAGCCGGTCAACTACGTGCTCGATCAGTACACCGGCATCGACGACGAGGGGCAGGTCACCGTGATCGCCTTCTCCTATGCCAAGGATGTGCCGGCCAAGGTCCGCACCCGCACCACCAACTCGGTGCTTGCCACCTGGACCTGGGCCTCCTGACCGCGAACTGTCAGGACTTGAGCGCGTACTCCTTGAGGAGGCTGCGGCCGATGATCATCTTCTGGATGTCGCTGGTGCCTTCGCCGATCAGCATGAACTTGACCTCACGCATGATCCGTTCGATCTCGTACTCCTTGGAGTAGCCGTAGCCACCGTGGATGCGGAAGGAGTCCTCGACGACCTCGTTGGCGTATTCGGAGGCGACCATCTTGGCCATCCCGGCCTCGACGTCCATCCGCTTGCCGGTGTCCTTGAGACGAGCCGCGCGCACCATCATGTTGTGCGCGGTCTCGACCTTGGTCGCCATCTCGGCAAGGCGGAAGAGCACGGCCTGGTGGTCGGCGATCTGCTTGCCGAAGGTGTGCCGCTGCTGGGCGTAGGAGATGCCGAGTTCGAAACCACGCCAGGCCAGGCCACAGGCGCGGGCGGCGACGTTGACGCGGCCGACCTCGACGCCGTCCATCATCTGGAAGAAGCCCTTGCCCGGCTCGCCACCGAGGATCTGTTCCGCCGCGATCTGGTGGCCCTCGAAGATCATCTCCGTGGTGTCGATGCCCTTGTAGCCCATCTTGTCGATCTTGCCGGGGATCGTGATGCCCTGGCTGACCTCACCGAAGCCGGGGGTCTTCTCGACCAGGAAGGTGGTCATGTTCTTGTAGACCGACTCGGCGCCCTCGTCGGTCTTGGTGAGTACGGCGACGAGGGTGGAGGAGCCGCCGTTGGTCAGCCACATCTTCTGGCCGGTGATGCTGTAGGACCCGTCGTCGGCCTTGACCGCCTTGGTCGCCACCGCCGAGACGTCGGAGCCGAGACCGGGCTCGGACATCGAGAAGGCGCCGCGCACCTCGCCGGTCGCCATCCGGGGCAGGTACTTCTGCTTCTGCTCCTCGGTGCCGTGCTTCATCAACATGTAGGCCACGATGAAGTGGGTGTTGATCACACCGGAGACGCTCATCCAGCCGCGGGCGATCTCTTCGACGCACAGGGCGTAGGTCAGCAATGACTCACCGAGGCCGCCGTACTCCTCGGGAATCATGATGCCGAAGATGCCGAGCTCCTTGAGGCCCTCGACGATCTCGGTGGGGTACTCGTCGTTGTGCTCGAGCTCTTGGGCAACCGGGATGATCTTGGCGTCCACGAACTGTCGCACCGTCTTCAGGATCTCTTCCTGGATGTCGGTCAGTCCGTCGGTCTCACACAGTCGAGCCATTGGCCCACCTTCCATGGTCTCGCCCGGCGCGCGGAGGGCGTCGGCACTCCCGGCGATGTTAATGACCTTTCACCTGCGGCACGAGCCCCGCACGAGGTGAGCCGGGCCACAAGCACCCGGTGCCGGCCGGCCCGCAACCGCCGCAGCGCGCTCAGCCCAGTTGTTCGGCGTACTTGTTGACCAGAGCGGCCAGCTTCTCCTCGTCACGCTGGGCGACGGGCAGGAGCAACTCCTGGACCAGGTCGGTGAGCTCGGCCAGACGGAGATTGAGCTGACGACACTCCTGGACCTCCTCCTCGAGCTCGTCCACACGTCGGGCCAGCTCGACCATGTCCACGCGGGTGGCGCCGACCTGCTTCACCTTCGAGAGGGCGTTGCGGAAGTTCGGGACGTTCATTGCCATGCGACCACCAATCGGGCGACTCGGTAGTGCTCCCCCGTGGAGGAGTCGGACTCGGCGGGCGGCTCCCGGTCGAGCAGGTCCTGGGTCACGATGCGACCACCGCGAGCAGCGATCTCGCGCTTGATGCGGCGCAGCTTCATCGGGCGCTGCTGCTTGACGCGTACGTCGTCACCGGTGTCGACCTGGAACTCGAGGTGCAGGCGACCTCCGGAGCGCAGCAACATGTCGCACATGCGCCACAGATGGTCGCGTCCCACCACCGTGGTGGTGTCGACCAGATGCGAGGCCAGGACGACGCGGGGTCCCGGCACGCGGGCCAGGACAGCCGCGGTGGCGAGCGCCTGGCGCAGCTCCAGCAGGTTGCACGCGCGGTAGGTCGCCGGAAGGCCCGCCTCGGCCGCTGAGGTTGCGAGTCGGGCAAAACCACGCGGCACGAAGTCGAGTCCGACCGCCGGCACGCCGCGGCCGGCGATCTCGTGCACCGCGGCGCCCCTGCCACAGCCGATGTCGACGACCTGGGCCGGCGTCTCTCCGGCGCCGAGCACCCAGTCGACGACGTCGTCGGCCGGAGGAGCTGCAATGCCTTCGCGGTGCGCGCGCGACCAGGTGCGGGCCCAGCCGTCGCGCCCCACCCGGGTGCCGCTGAACCATCCGTTGAGCCGGCGGTGCGTGGTCTCGGGCGTCTCGAAGTGGTAGGCCGGGTC
>JBEBTI010000148.1:0-8578 GCA_040393845.1 Nocardioides daejeonensis | reverse complement strand
GGAAGACCGGGATGTCGAGGCGCTCCTTGAGTCGCTCCTCGATCTCGAAGCACCGTGGAGCGGAGATGTCCTCGAGGTTGATGCCACCGAACGACGGTGCCATCCGGGCGACGGTGTCGATGATCTCCTCGGTGTCAGTGGTGTCGAGACAGATCGGGATCGCATCGACGTTGCCGAACTGCTTGAACAGCACGGCCTTGCCCTCCATCACCGGCATCGCCGCGGGTGCGCCGATGTCACCCAGGCCGAGAACCGCCGTACCGTCGGTCACCACCGCAACGGTGTTGGGCACCCACGTGTAGTGGCGGGTGTTCTCCGGATCGGCGGCGATCGCCTCGCACACCCGCGCCACGCCGGGCGTGTAGGCGAGGGAGAGTTCCTCGGCACCGTTGAGCGCCACTGCCGACTCGATGCGCATCTTGCCGCCGTGGTGCAGGTCGAAGACCGCGTCCCCGGCGTGGGGGTGGTTGGTGGGCTCGATGGCAGAGGGCATGTAGGTGCTTTCCGGAAAAGTGCAACGGGTGGACGTGGGTCCCGGTCGCGAGCACACATGTCGGGCGTGGAACGACTGGGGACGAGGGGGTCTCCCAACCGAGCATCCTTTCACACCCCGACGGCAGCCACGGATGATGCGAGGTGTGATGCATCACGCACGACGTCACCCCTTGCGCAGGGGCCAGAGCCGCAGTCGTACGACAGCCCGGACGTCGGTCGCGGCGACGACGCCGCGATGTCGTGAATCGACCCCTTCATCCGCATTGTCGCTCAACAGCCACCACCCCGGCGCACCGGTGCGGGTGGCACGCCGCTCGGCGGCGCGCTTCACCGTCAGCGTGCCGTCGACGAAAGCCGCCACGACGAGGTCGCCGACCTCGGGAGTGCGTCGGTGGTCGACGAGCAGCCGGTCACCGTCGGCGAGGGTCGGCAGCATCGACCTGCCACGTACGACGGCGATCCCCCACCGCCCGAGGACACGCCCTCCCTGTGACTGCCGTGACATGCGGAGTAGTCTCGCACCAACAGCCATCCGAACTCTTTGCAGGAGGACGCCAAGCATGCTTGCGCGACTGTTCGCCCCCACCGTTGAGGTCCAGGCCCACTGCGATCTGCCGTGCGGTGTCTACGACCCGGCCCAGGCTCGCATCGAAGCCGAGTCGATCAAGGCGCTGATCGGCAAGGTCGCCGACAACGACGACCCCGACTTCCGCACCCGCGCAGTGGTGATCAAGGAAGAACGCTCCGAGCTCGTCAAGCACCACCTCTGGGTGCTGTGGACCGACTACTTCAAGCCCCCGCACTTCGAGAAGTACCCGCAACTGCACACGCTGGTCAACGAAGCGACCAAGCTCGCCGGCGCCTCTGGCACCAAGGGCACGTTGGACGCCGACGTGGCCGACCAGCTGCTCGCCAAGATCGACGAGATCGCCGAGATCTTCTGGGAGACCAAGAAGGCTTGAGCGAAGCTGCGACTTCGTAACCTCGGCGGCGGTCGGTTCTCACGAACCGGCCGCCGCTGTGGCGTTTGAAGCCAGCGCAGCAGGGCTATGTTGGTCTCATGCGTCCCGATGCCGAGCTGCGGCTGCCCGTCGATCCAGCCTTCGTCTCTGTCCTCCGGGCCACTGCAGTGAGCATGGCGGCGCGGCTGAACTTCACCGTCGACGACATCGAGGACCTCCGCATGGCGGTCAGCGAGGCTGCCGGTCTGGTCCTCCCCGAGCAGCCCGCAGAGTCGTCCGACCTGCTCTGCGAGTTCTACTTCGGCACGGACAAGATGAGCGTTCGGGTCAGCGCCCGGTCCGAGAGCCCTGCCCCGGTCGACCAGTCGGACTTCGCCTGGCAGGTGCTCTCCGCACTCACCGTGGACGCGTCGACCGTGATCGAGTCCGACACGCTGGCGGTCACGTTCTCGGTGCAGTCCACAGCGACGTCCTGAGGTCGCCGCGATGACGACAGAGAACGACCACAGTCCGCCAGAGTCTCCACTTGCTGCGGTGAAGCGGACCAGCGCGGCCCTCTTCGCCGTGTTGGACGATCCAGCACAGTCCAGCCGCCACGACGTCGTACGTGCCGAATTGATCGAGTTGCACCTGCCGCTGGTCGACCACTGCGCGCGGCGCTTCCGCAGCCGTGGCGAACCGTTCGAGGACCTCGTGCAGGTCGGCACGATCGGCCTGATCAAGTCGGTCGACCGTTTCGACACCGGCCGTGGTGTCGAGTTCTCGACCTATGCGACCCCCACGATCATCGGCGAGATCAAGCGCCACTTCCGCGACAAGGGTTGGGCGATCCGCGTGCCCCGCCGCCTTCAGGAGTTGCGGATGCAGATCACCGCGACGACGGCCGAGCTCACGCAGTCGCTGGGACGCTCACCGACACCCACCGAACTCGCTGCCTCGATCGGCTGCACGATGGAAGAGGTCGTCGAGGGCCTCGAGTCCGGCAACGCCTATTCCACGCTCTCCCTCGACGCCGGGGACAGCTCGGACGACGGTGCCTTCACGATGCTCGACACCATGGGCGTGGAGGACGACGGTCTCGAGAACGTCGAACTGCGGGAGTCGTTGAAACCCCTGCTCGCCGCACTCCCGGCACGCGAGAAGAACATCCTGATGCTGCGGTTCTTCAAGAACATGACCCAGTCGCAGATCGCGACCGAGGTCGGGGTCAGCCAGATGCACGTCTCGCGCTTGCTGTCGCGCACACTCGACCACCTCCGCGAGGCGCTGAGCGAATCACCCTGACCAGGTCAGGCGTGCTCGTCGTCCTCGTCGGAGAGGAACTCGGTGCTCGCCGGGTGCAGGATCCCGACCAGGGTGATCAACGAGACGACCACGAGTCCCGCCGCCAGGCTCCTCGTCTCACCACTGCGGAAGCTCCACGCCACGCCCAGTTGGATGAGCTGGGCCAGCACCACCGGACTACGCGCCCAGGACCGGCCACGGTGCAGCGCCCACGCGCCGACCATCAGCGCAGCGCCGTAGGCCAGGAACCAGACCGAAGTGGTCAGGCCCATCACCCAGCGCGAGCCAGAAGTGTGGAACAGCTCCAGCACCCCGTAGCCGACCAGCACCAGGCCTTCCACGGCGGCCAGCGAGGCTGCGACGACGAGTGGAGCGGGTGGCCGAAGGGCTGCACTTTTCACGGACCCCACCGTACTTGTGACGGAAGTGACCTCCCCAAGGGGTTGTCTCACGGCAAATCTCTTGCGAATCTAGTCCTTGCGCCCGAAACGGGTCACTTGACCTGCCCGCGCTCATGATCTCATCGCGCCCATCTTGGGGCGCACCCACCCAAATAGTAGGAGTCCCCCAGCCATGGATTGGCGCCATCGCTCCGCATGCCTCGACGAGGATCCGGAGCTGTTCTTCCCGATCGGCAACACCGGCCCCGCCATCCTCCAGATCGAGGAGGCCAAGCAGGTGTGCCGTCGATGCGACGTGCGCGAGCAGTGTCTCGCGTGGGCGCTCGAGGCGGGACAGGACCACGGCGTGTGGGGCGGCCTCGGTGAGGATGAGCGCCGCGCCCTGAAGCGCCGCAACGCCCGCGCCCGCGTGCGCACCGCCTGATCGGCCACGGCCGGTCAGGCGACCGGGATGTCGACGGTGACCCGCGTGCCATGCGCAACCGGCGGGTGTGCCGGACCGATCTCGAGTTGACCGTCCAACTCTGACTCCACCAAGGTGCGCACGATGGACAGGCCGAGGCTGGTGCTCTGCTCGGCGTCGAATCCGGCAGGCAACCCGTTCCCGTCGTCCTCGATGACCAGACGGAGTCTGCCGACCAGACGCTCGGCGACGATCTTGATCTCGCCGGTGTCACCGGTCTGGTAACCGTGCTCGACAGCGTTCTGGAGCACCTCGGTGATCACCATCGCCAGGGCGGTCGCCGGTTCGGAGCCGAGCACTCCCACCTCTCCCGCCCGGGTGACGCGCACCTGCTCCCCGACCGCACTGACATCGGAGACCATCCGCCCCAGTCGCTCCACGATTTCGTCGAAGTCGACGTGCTCCTCGACGGCCTGGCTCAGGGTCTCGTGCACGATCGCGATCGAGCCGACGCGTCGTACTGCTTCTTCGAGCGCACTCTTGGCGTCGGCGTTCGGCATCCGTCGGGCCTGCAGGCGGAGCAGCGCCGCCACGGTCTGGAGATTGTTCTTCACCCGGTGGTGGATCTCGCGGATGGTTGCATCCTTGGTGACCAGCTCGCGGTCACGACGACGAAGGTCGGTGACGTCACGCAGCAGGATCAACGACCCGGTGCGCTCCCCCAACGGCCGCAGCGGGATCGCCCGGACGATCAGGGTCACGCCGTGGCCGTCGATCTCGCAGTCGCGGTGGCCCAGGCCTCCGAGCACGGCGCTGAGGGTCTCCTCGTCGGCGCGGCGTTGGGGCGGCACCAACTGGCGGGTGAGGTCGGTCAGGACGTTGCCGGCGAGGTCGCCGGCCAGCCCGAGCTTGCGGAACGCACTGAGCGCATTGGGCGAGGCATAGACGACGCGGCCATCGGCGTCGACGCGCAGGAAGCCGTCGCCGACCCGAGGAGTGTCCGCGTGGTCGCTGCGGTCACCGGCCGCCGGGAACAGGCCCCGCTCGATCATCTGGTTGAGGTCGGCGGCCGCCTCGAGGTAGGCGAGCTCGAGACGCGACGGGGTGCGTACGCCGAGCAGGTTGGTGTTGCGGGCGACGACGGCCAGCACCTTGCCGTCACGGGCCACCGGGATCGCCTCGACCCGCACCGGCACGTCCTCACGCCACTCCGGGTCGCCCTCACGCACCAGCCGGCGCTCGTCGAACGCACGCGCCAACAGGGGCTGGTCCTGCCAACCGATGCGAGTGCCGACGATGTCGTCGAGCAATGCGGTGGGCCCGGTCGTCGGCCGCATCTGGCTGCCGGCCCAGAAATGGCGCCGATTGCGGTCGGGCAGCCACAGGACCAGGTCGGCGAAGGCAAGGTCGGCGATGATCTGCCAGTCGGCGAGCAGACGGTGCAGCCAGGAGACATCGTCTGCGTCGAGGTCGGTGTGGGACTCGACCACGTCGTCCAAGGTCGCCATTTGCCCAGCATAGGAGGCACGTCGGCCAGCCCTGACCGGGGTGGCAGACTTGGGGCATGGCGTCGGCGTACTGGGAACAGGTGAGGGCCAGTGGGCTCGCGGTTCCGCCCGACCGTCCACTGGACGAACTGACCGCTGAACTGACCGCGATGCTCGGCAGCACCGATCCGTCACGCCGCGACCACACCGCGTACGCCGTGCTGGCGGGTTGGATCTCCCGTGGGGTCTACGACGACCTGCTGTCCGGCCTCGGCGACGGAATGGTGGCCGGTCTCGACGAGGGTCTCGGCGAGGTCGGCACCGACACGGTCTTCCGGCGCAGTTTCTCGGCGCTGGTGCTCACCGAATGCATTGAGCGGGACAACCGCACCGAGCTTCTCGGCGAGTCCCAGGTGATGCGGTGGGGCGACCACCTGGCCGGCTGGCTGCTGCGCGAGCGCGACCTGCGGGGGTTCGTCCTCGGCAAGGGCTGGGCGCATGCACTTGCCCACGGCGCCGACGCGATCGGGGCGCTCGCTGACTCACGCCACTTCGGGCTGCCCGAGTTGACCGTGCTGCTCGACGTGCTGGCCGACCGGTTGTGTGACGGGTCAGCCGGTGCGCCGCTTGCCGGTGAAGCCGACCGACTGGCGACTGCCGTGGTGCGTCTGACCCACCGCAACCTGGTGCCGATCGACGTCTTCGAGGGCTGGGCGCTCCGCATCGCCGAAGCCGCCCGTCTCGGCCCGGACGGCGACGACCCGTATCCGCCGACCCTGCTGCCCGAAGCATTTCTGCGCGCGCTCCACCTCCTTCTCGCCCTCGGCCCACGCAGACCGCCGACCCGCGCCGATCTCCTGCTGGTGCTGGTCGAAGCGCTGCGACACAGCAATCCCGACCGCTTGGCATCCCGCAAGCACTGACCGCGCGGTGCGTCTGCCCGGTCAACTCGGCCAATTGGCTCTAGGGTCAACGACATGACCGAGATCACACCAGGTGTCCTGTCCGGCCACGCCGGCGAGTTGGCGGTAGCGGTGGCCCGTGCTCACGGGGTGGAGCACATGTTCACGCTCTCCGGTGCGCACGTGTTCCCGATGTACGACGGCGCGGTGAAGGCGGACCCGCCGATGCGTCTGGTCGACGTGCGTCACGAGCAGACTGCGGCATTTGCCGCCGAGGCGACGGGCAAGTTGACCCGTGTGCCGGGACTCGCGGTGCTGACTGCCGGCCCGGGCGTCACCAACGGCGTGAGCGCCGTGGCGCAGGCCCAGTTCGCCGGGTCCCCGATGGTCGTCGTCGGTGGGCGCGCGCCAGCCAACCGCTGGGGCACCGGAAGCCTGCAGGAGCTGGACCAACCGCCGATCCTCGCTCCGGTCAGCAAGTTGGCACGGACGATCCCCACCGCGGCCGATGTGGTCGGCGGGATGGACGAGGCGTTCGCCACGGCAGGGGCGTCGCACCGCGGTCCGGTCTTCGTCGACGTACCGATGGATGAGTTCTTCAACTCCGCCGAGTCTCCGTTCGGCGGGGCAGCCGCACGGGACCGACTCGTCCCGGACTCCGACGCGCTCGACGCGATCGCCCGTCTGGTGGCGGCTGCGGAACGTCCCGTGATCGTGCTCGGCACTGATGTCTGGGCCGACGGCGGCGAGGACGCCGCACTGGCGCTGGTCGAGGCCCTCGGCCTGCCGGCGATCACCAACGGGATGGGACGTGGGGTGATCCCGGGCGGCCACCCGTTGTTGGTCACCAAGGCACGCGGGGTGGCGCTCGGCGGCGCCGACCTCGTCGTCGTGGTCGGCACTCCGCTCGACTTCCGACTCGGCTACGGAATCTTCGGCGGCAAGGACGGCGCCACGCCCGCCAAGGTCGTGCATCTGGCCGACTCCCCCGCCCAGGTCTCCTCGCACGCCGAGCTGGCGGGATCCGCCTCCGGCGACCTCGCTCTCGTGCTCGACGGACTGCGCGACGCGGTCGACCGGTTGGGGCCGCGCAACTGGACGCCGTGGGTGACCCGGCTGCAGGACACCGTGGCAGCCGCTGCCGCGCGCGACGCCGAACTGCTCATGGCCGAGGCCGACCCGGTCCACCCGGCGCGCATCTACGGCGAGCTGGTGCCTCGCCTTGCCGACGACGCCGTGGTGATCGGCGACGGTGGCGACTTCGTCAGCTTCGCCGGCAAGTTCGTCGAGCCCCGCCGTCCCGGTGGTTGGTTGGACCCCGGTCCCTACGGGTGCCTCGGCGCGGGTCTGGGCTCGGCGATGGCAGCCCGGCTCGCGCGCCCATCGGCCCAGGTGGTGCTGCTGCTCGGAGACGGCGCAGCCGGCTTCTCACTGATGGATGTCGACTCGTTGGTGCGCCAGGACCTGCCCGTGGTGATGGTGTGCGGCAACAACTCCGCCTGGGGCTTGGAGAAAGGCCCGATGCAGATGCTCTACGGTTATGACGTCGCGGCCGACCTGGCTCCGAGCACGTCGTACGACGGAGTGGTTCGCGCCCTCGGCGGAGCCGGTGAGACGGTCACCGATCCCAAGGAGATCGGTCCCGCCATCGACCGTGCCTTCGACGCACGCGTGCCCTACCTCGTCAACGTGATCACCGACGTGAACGCTGCCTATCCGCGCAACACGTTCGGGATCTGATCACTCGCCGAGGCGGGCGAGCTCCTCCTCGACGAGCGCGGTGTCGAGCTTGGTGAACACCGGAGTCGGCTTGTCGACCGGCGTGCCGACCACGACGGCCTGCCGCTGCCACCGACGCACGCCGGCGTAGTCACCGGTGATGATCGGGTAGCCGGGACCCCCGTCGAGGTCGTCGGCCTCCTCGATGCGGGGCATCGGCTGCACGTCGCCCTTGCCGCCGAAGACGGCGTCGACGGCGTTCGCCGAGAACGGCAGGAACGGCGAGAGCAGCACGTTGAGGTCGGCCACGCACTGCGTCATCACGTGCAGGATCGTGCCGAGGCGCTCCCGGTCGTCCGGGTCCTTGGCCAAGGTCCAGGGCGCGGTGTCGGTGACATATTTGTTGACCTCGGCAACGGTGCGCATCGCCTCGGCGATCGCGGCCTTCTGCCGGTGCGCACCGATCTGACCGCCCACGCCGGCGAAGGCTGCCTCGACCGTGGCAAGGATCTCGCGGTCGAGGTCGGTCAGTGCGCCGGCGGCCGGGATCTCCCCGAAGTTCTTGGCAACCAGCGTGGCCGTGCGGTTGACCAGATTGCCCCAGCCTGCGACCAGTTCGTCGTTGGTGCGGCGCACGAACTCTGCCCAGGTGAAGTCACTGTCCTGCGTCTCCGGACCGGCGGCGGCGACGAAGTAGCGGAACGCGTCAGGCTGGTAGCGCGAAAGCAGGTCGCGCACATAGATGACGACCTTCTTCGACGACGAGAACTTCTTGCCCTCCATGGTGAGGAACTCGCTCGAGACCACCTCGGTGGGCAGGTTGAGTTCGCCGTAGGTGCGCGGAGATCCGCCGCGCGACCCCTTGCCGCTGTAGGCGAGGAGCTCGGCCGGCCAGATCTGGCTGTGGAAGGTGATGTTGTCCTTG
>JBEBTI010000147.1:0-8634 GCA_040393845.1 Nocardioides daejeonensis | reverse complement strand
GCGATGCGCGCCGAACGCTGCGCGTCGTCGTGGGCCCACTTGCCGCCGTACGGCGTGGGGGTCGTGCCGACCACGGCGAACGGCTTGCCCACGATGGCGCCCTGGCCGTAGGGCCGCGACAGCCAGTCGATGGCGTTGTTGATCACGGCCGGCATGGTGCCGTTGTACTCCGGAGTCACCACGAGGACGCGATCTGCGGTGGCGACCTGCTTGCGCAGGAGCGTGGCGGCCTCGGGAGCGGTGTCGCCGTCGAGGTCCTCGTTGTAGAAGGGCACCTCGGCCAAACCCTCGACGATCTCGATGCTGACGCCCTCGGGCGCCTGCGCCTGCAGGGTTTCGGCGAGGCGGCGGTTCACGGAGTCGGCGCGGAGGCTGCCGACGAGGGCGGCGACACGGATGTCTGACATGGAATCTCCTGAGGGAGTGGAGGGAACGGTACGTCGTGCAAACGGACCGCGGTCCGGTTCCATTCCCGTGACGGTGCGCACAGTGGTCTACGGTGGCCGTGATGCCGCACCGTGACCTGATTCCGCTGCTCGGGGACCCGCCGCGTGAACGCAGTGACGCCGCCCGCAACCGCGACGCCGTCCTGGCGGCAGCGGTCGAGCTCGTCGAGGCCCTCGGGGCCGCGGCGGTGACGATGGAATCGGTGGCTGAGGCGGCTGGTGTCGGCAAGGCAACGGTGTTCCGGCGGTTCGAGAGCCGCAGCGGGTTGATGGCGGCGGTGCTCGACCGGGTGGAGGCGCAGTGGCAGGCGGCCGTGATCGGCGGTCCGCCGCCTCTGGGTCCCGGGGCGCCGGCGCGGGAGCGGTTGCATGCCTTCGGGCGGTCCCGCATCGACCTCAACATCGCTCGCGCCGACCTGATCGAGGCGGCCACGGCCGGCTCTCGGCGGTCCTACGGCGCATGGTCGTTCCATGCCCGACACGTTCGCCACCTCTTCGACGAACTCGGGGTGTCCGGCGACGTGCCCCTGCTGGTCACCGCGGTGTTGGCTCCGTTGGAAACCGCGATTCTGCGTCAGCAGGTCGAGATCGAACACCTGCCGGTGGAGCGGGTCCTCGCCGGTTGGCAAGACCTGGTGGGTCGAGTCGTGGCCGGCGCTCCGGCCCGCTGAGGAAACCATCCCAACGAGTCACGCGGGCCCGAGTTACGTGTATCTGCCAGCGGTCCAGACCGCCGTTGAGAGTTGGGTCACCCACTGGTTGACTCCGGCGCGAGTCACTTGGCAGGTACAGGCCAATTTCGGGGTGACGCGGCGAGAGATGCAGGTAGATGCGCACACGCTTCGAGAGTTCACGAGCCCCGTCAACCCACGTCGTACGACGACGCCTGAGCTTCGCGAGCGCACTCGTGCTGTGTCTCGGCGTGTTGGTGGGCATCGGCACGAACACCACTGCCCAGGCCGCGCAGGCCACCGGCGACGACGTGCAGCCGTGGAGCAACGGCTGGTCGTGGACCTATGCCACCAGCTTCCGCTACCAGGCCGACGGCACCGACGCCACGATCAACGAGAACGTCACCTACACGGTCGCCGGGATCGAGACCTTCCAGGGCCACCCGGCCTACAAGATGAACATCTCCGGCACCATCACCAGCGGTTCAGGCTCCGTCGCGGTCGACGGGGTCGGCAACGCCACGTTGTCGAACTTCGCCGGTTCGGTGAGCGGCACCCGCTACGTGCGAGTCTCTGACCGGGCTCTGCTGCAGGAGAAGCAGGCACAGGCGCTCACCGCGAAGGCGTCGGTGAGCATCATCAATCAGAACATCACTGCTGATCTCACCCTCGAGCTCAACCCATCGCCGTCCTGGAAGACCCACAACTTCCCGCTCAATGCAGGCGACAGCTGGAAGCACGCCGAGGTGATCGCCTACACCGGTGGCTTCAACTACGAGGCCGGTTCCCTGGCCTCCGGGTCGTCACCTTTCGAGGGCGACCTGCCGTTCACCGCCAACGCGACAGTCTCCAACGAGTCGGTGACCACCCCGATCGGCACCACCGCGGCCAAGAAGATCCACGCGCAGACCGCTGACGGCACCATGTCGGACACGATCTGGTATTCGCCGAACCACAAGAACGACGCCCGCCAGGTGCTGGTGCTCCCGCTGGACGGCGCCAAGCTCACCCTGACCCGCAACCTCTCCAACGCGAGCACGGCCAACCCGGCCGTGTCCACGACCGCCGTCGCCACGCCCTCGCTGACCTGCGCCGGCAACACGATCACCGTCGCCGGTCGACTCAGCAACTTCGCTGCCAACGTGCCGGTCACGGTGGTCCTCGACCAGTCGCAGATCACCCCGGGCCAGAAGGTCCAGGCCACCACGTCGTCCGTCGCAGGTGGCGACTGGAGCACCACCCTCCAGGTGCCGGCCCAGAGTGATGGCCTCACCAAGAACGGCTCGCGTGCCAACTGGGGCGTCAACGTCACCGCCGGCACTGCGCGCGGCAACACCACGGTCGTGGTGACCCCGCAGAACTGCACCAGCGTCAGCTACACCGGCGCGACCAGCGCCGAGCACAGCAGCAACGCCTCGGTCAGCGCGAAGCTCACCGACCTGACCGGCGCCTCGGCCGCAGGTCGCCAGATCACCTTCACCCTCTCCGGAGGTGGCAGCGTCACCGCGACCACCGGCAGCAACGGTGTCGCCACCGCACTGCTCCCGGTCAACCTGCCGGCCCGCAACGCCACGGTGACCGCCGCCTTCGCGGGCACCACCGGTCTGGTTGCGGCCAGTGGCACCAGCCCGTTCGTCGTCGAGAAGATCGGCAGCACCACCACCGTGGTGCCGTCCGAGTCGCCCGCGACGCTGGGTGAGGACCTCACCTTCACCGCCCACGTCAACGGTGCCGGGGCCACCCAGCCGACCGGCTCGGTGCAGTTCGTGGTGGACGGCGCCGACTTCGGTGCTCCGCTCCCGTTGAGCGGTGGTCAGGCCACCAGCGCTGCGATCAGCACATTGCCGCTCGGTGACCACACCGTCACCGCGGTCTACCTCGGCAGCGCCGAGCACAACGGCAGTGACTCCGGTCCGGTCGACTTCCGGGTGCGGATGCCGCTGGTCAACACCACCACGACCAGCACCGCAACGCCCGCGTCGGTCCACTTCGGACAGCAGGTGGTGCTCGGCGCCACCGTCACCAAGACCTCCGGCACTGACCAGATCACCGGCGACGTCACCTTCACCAGCAACGGGATCGTGCTCGGCACGGCCGCGGTGGATGCGAACGGCGAGGCCTCCCTCGCCGTCGACGACCTCGGCGCCGGCACCCACGCCGTCGTGGCGACGTACTCCGGCGACGACGCCCACCGGGCCAGCTCCGCAGCGCCGCGCACGGTGACCGTTGCCAAGGCCCAGGTCACCGTCGACCTCGCCGCCTCCGCCACCGACACCGTCGCCGGCGAAGCGGTCCACTACACCGCATCCGTGGGCGTCGTCGCTCCGGCCGCAGGCGTGGCCACCGGCACCGTCCAGCTGCGGGTCAACGGCACCAACCTCGGGGCACCGGTTGCCCTCGACGGCGGCACCGCGGTCTTCCCGGCAGTCGACACCCTCGGTGCGGGCAGCCACGCCGTGAGCGTGGTGTACGCCGGCACGAGCAACTTCGAGGGCGGCCAGGACCAGGTCCAGCAGGTCGTCAGCAGGGCTGACACGACGACCACCGTGCTGGTGAACCCGTCGCCGTCGGCGGAAGGTCAGAACGTCACCGTCACGGCTGATGTCGTGGCCGTGGCACCCGGTTCAGGTGCCGCGACCGGTCTGGTCTCCTTCTTCTCCAACGGCGACCTGATCGGCGCCAACGCCCTCGAGCCGACCGGCAGTGGCGCCCGCGCAACGATCCAGTTGGCCGACCTCGAGCCCGGCGCCAACCAGGTGGTCGCGGTCTTCAACAGCGACGCCAACTACGCAGCCAGTGAGTCCGACGAAGTCGAGCACACGGTGATCCCCGCGGTCGCGATCGTGCCCACCAGCACGGCAGTGACGTCGTCGACCAACCCGTCGATCCACGGCGACCTGATCTCCTTCACCGCAACGGTGGTCGCGGAGGACGACAGCATGCCGACCGGCATGGTGCAGTTCTCGGTCGACGGCATCGACATCGGTGGCCAGGTCGTCCTCGACGAGGAAGGCGTCGCGCACAGCACCACGATCTCCTCGCCGGCGCCGGGAGACCACACCGTGATCGCAGCCTTCGTGCCGGACGCCGGGTACGGCGGCAGCGGTGACATCGTCACCCAGACCGTCGCCGCAGCAGGCGTTGCGCTGACGTTGAGCTCGACCGACGACACCAGTGACCACGGCCAGTCCGTGCGGTTCACCGCCACCGTCGCGTCGCAGCAGCTCGGCACCGGCGCACCGACCGGCTTCGTGCAGTTCAACGTCGACGGTCAGCCCGTCGGGGGCGCGGTCGAGATCGTCGACGGAGAGGCCCAGAGCGCGGCCGTCTCCACGCTGTTGCCGGGAACCCACCAGGTCACGGCGGTCTATTCGGGGGACACCAACTTCGCCCCGACCCTGGCCAGCCTGACCCAGACGGTCGCCAAGATGAGCACCACCACGACGCTGACCACCAGCGCCTCCAGCACGACGTACGGCGGTCAGGTCACGCTGACGGCCAAGGTGACGCCGGCAGCCGGTGGACTCGGGTCGCCGTCGGGTTCGGTCAGCTTCGTCCGCGGTGCGACGACCCTCGCGACGGTGCCGGTGGCAGCCGGTGGTGGCAACACCGCGACGGCCAGCTTCAGCACCAGCGACCTGGCTGCCGGAACCCACGGCATCAAGGCGGTCTACTCCGGGGCCGATGCCTTCGCGGGCAGCACCTCGGGTCAGGTCAGCATCACCGTTGCCAAGCGGGCCACCAACCTCACGGCTGACGCCGCGGTGGTCAAGTTGCTCCCGCTCGGCCTGCCACTGGGGTCGTTGCGGGTGACGCTCCGGTCGGGCGCCACGCCGTTGTCCGGGCTGCCGCTGCAGTTCAAGATCGGCAACGCGACCGTGTGCACCCTCACGACCAACGCCTCGGGCGTTGCGATCTGCAACGCGGCCGCCCACCTGGTGCCGCTGATCCTCAACGGTGGTTACAAGGTCGCCTTCGCCGGCGATGCCAACCACACTGCCTCCAACGCGAACGGAGTGCTTCTCAAGTGACCACTCGCAGAAGGAACACAACCATGCGCAGAGTCCTCGCACCGTTTGCCGCGATGGCGGTGGTGATCGGCCTTGCTGCGGTCACCACGTCGCCGGCCGCAGCCGACGTCAACTCCCCGGCCAACAACGCCGTGCTCCGCGGAAACGCGACGCTGGGGGCCAGCGGTGCCAGTGAAGGCAACCTCTGCATCAACAAGGACAAGCCGCGCACCATTCTGTCGCTCCGGAACTCTGGGGGCGCGACGGTCGTGACCCAGACCAAGGACGATGACGGAGCGTTCAGCTACGTGATCGACACGCACAACTACCCCAACGGTGCCTACACGGTGCGCGCCGAGGAGCGGAACCGCACCGGGACGGTCTTCTGCAGCAACAACACCAAGACGACCACGCGCAACGTCACCATCGACAACTACGTCGACGTCGCCTACACCGGTGCCACGTCGGCGCCGCAGAACACCACCGCGACCGTGTCGGCGAAGCTCACCGACCCGAACCTCAGCGGCAGCGTGCTGGCCAACCGGCCGATCACGTTCAGCCTCTCCGGCGGCGGCAGCGTCACGGCCAACACCAACGCCCAGGGCGTCGCGACGGCGAACCTGGCGATCAGCGGCCCACCGCGCAGCGCCACCGTCACTGCTGCGTTCACCACCACGAGCCACTACCGCGGTGACAGCGCCAGCGCGCCGTTCACCGTCGCCAAGAACGCCAGCAGCACCACCCTCGCCCAGCCGGCAGCGGTCGTGCACGGGCAGGCGACGTCGTTCACGGCCGTCGTGGCCGCCACGAACGGCACCAGCGCTCCGACCGGGACCGTCCAGTTCACCGTGGACGGCGCCAACTTCGGTGCACCGGTCGCCGTTGCGGCAGGCAGCGCGACGTCGCAGTCGACCACGACGCTCAGCACCGGCAGCCACGTCGTCGGCGCTGTCTACAGCGGTGATCCGAACGTCAACGGCAGCAGCGCTGCCACCGTCACCCAGGCGGTCGGCAAGGCAGCCACGTCCACCACGATCAGCAGCGACGTGTCGCCGACCGTGAGTGGTCAGGCGGTCACCTTCACCGCAGAGGTCGACGTACTCGCTCCCGGCGTCGGACAGCCGGCCGGCGGTGTGCAGTTCACCGTCGACGGCAACCCCTACGGCACTGCGGTGCCGCTCAGCGGCGACACCGCATCGGTGACCATCGCCAACCTGAGCACCGGCAACCACGACGTGGAGGCGACCTACAACGGCAACGCCAACTTTGCCGCCAGCACGTCGGCCACGCTGACCCACGGCGTCAACAAGGCCGAGGCCGCGCTCGCCCTGAGCTCCTCGGTCGCCAACGCGGTCTCCGGCCAGCAGATCACCTACACCGCCGACGTCACTGCCGTCGGACCCGGTGCCGGGACGCCGACCGGCGACGTGCAGTTCTTCGTCGACGGTGACCCGCTCGGAGCCCCGGTGGCGCTGAGCAACGGCATCGCGAGTTCGCCGGCGGTCGGTCTCGACGCCGGAACCCACGTGATCACCGCCAACTACGCCGGTGATGCCAACTTCGGTGGGGCTGCGGACAACATCGACCAGGCAGTCGCTGCGGCGCAGACCAAGACCACGGTGTCGGTCGCGCCGTCGCCCTCGGTGGTCGGGCAGTCCGTCACGCTGCACGCCGAGGTCGAGGCGGTGGCCCCGGCCACCGGTGAGCCCGAAGGTGCAGTCCGGTTCGTCGTGGACGGGGTCACCCTCGCTCTGGTCGACCTGGCCGACGGTGCCGCCGAGTTCTCGACCAACACGTTGGCGCGAGGCGCCCACACGGTGAAGGCGATCTATCTCTCCGGGACGGCCAACTTCGTCACCAGCACCTCGCCGGAGGTGGAGCACCAGGTCAACAAGGCAGCGACCAGCACCACCGTGGAGAGCAGCTCGCAGGTGTCGGTCTTCGGTCAGGAGGTGACCATCTCGGCAACTGTCGCGGTGCTCGCTCCCGGTGCCGGCGCTCCGACCGGCACGCTCACCTTCAAGGACGGCAGCACCGTCATCGGCACTGCTCAGGTGGACTCGGCGAGCAACTTCCGCGGGGCCGTCACGGTCGACGACCTGAGCGTCGGACAGCACGTGATCACCGTGGAGTACGACGGTGACGACGACTTCGCTGCAAGCAGCGGCACCGCGGTGCAGAAGGTGCAGCGTGCGCAGACGTCCGTGCTCGTCGAGTCCTCCCTCAACCCGGCGCCCTCGGGCAGCCCGGTTGCCTTCACCGCGACGGTTTCACCGGTCGCGCCCGGTGCGGGCGAGCCCGGAGGAACGGTGCGGTTCACCATCAACGGCGCCAACCTCGGTGGGCCGGTGGCGGTCGTCGACGGCCAGGCCACCAGCCCTGAGTTCTCCAGCCTCTCGCCCGGCACCTACCAGGTCGCGGCGACCTACAGCGGCGACGGCAACTTCGTCGGCAGCGGGGGAGTCCTCGACCAGGGCAACGGCCAGCAGGTTGCCAAGGCAAACACCACGGTCACGATCGTCTCAGGTCCCGACCCGTCGGCCCACGGCGAGGCGGTCACCGTGAAAACCACCGTGGTCGGCGAGGGCACGGGCCGGCCGACCGGCGCGGTCCAGGTCTGGGAGGGCGACGTCCTCCTCGGTGCGACCAGCCTCGCGGCCGGTGCGCCGAAGACCGGTGTCGCGGAGTTCGTGACCACGTCGCTCACTCCGGGCGCCCACGAGTTGCGGGCGGTCTACGTCGGCAACTTCAACTTCAACGGCGGAGTCGACACCACCACCCAGACGGTGGGTCTGGCCGCGACGGTGACCGGTGTGGAGTCCGACCGCAACCCGGCGACGTACGGCGACACCGTCACCTTGACCGGTGTGGTTGCAGCAGCCCTGCCGGGAGGTGCCGCTCCGACCGGAACGGTCACCTTCATGCAGGGTGCGCAGGTGCTCGGTTCGGCACCGCTGACCAGTGCACAGGGGCGTCGGGTCGCCACGTTGGCGGTCCCCGGTCTCGGCGGTGGCCAGCACGCGGTGACGGCCGTCTACTCCGGTGACACGTCGTACGCCACCAGCTCGTCGGCGGCGTACAACCAGGTCGTCGAACGGGCTGCCACGCACCTCGACGCGGAGATCTTCATCGCGCAGCTGGGTGACAACGGCGGCCGGGTCCGAGCCACTCTCACCGGCGCCAACGGTGAGCCGTTGGCCGGACGCACGCTGACCTTCTCCACCACGCAGTCGACCGACAACTCGACGATCCAGATCTGCGACGCGGTCACCAACGCCCAGGGCTTCGCCTCGTGCGACGCCACCACCCTCGTGCCCGCGATCATCCTCGACGGTGGCTACGACGTCCGGTACGCCGGCAGCGCCGACCACCTTCCGTCGTCCGACCGCGGGACCTACTTCCAGCACGGCCCGGTCTCGAATCCCTGACCGTCCTGGTTGCAGGAGGGGCGCCGTCCGTCTGGGCGGCGCCCCTCTGTCTGCTCCCGCCGAGATGACGCGGGTGGTG
>JBEBTI010000146.1:0-8657 GCA_040393845.1 Nocardioides daejeonensis | reverse complement strand
TCGACATCAAGGTCGGTGACAAGTTCCGCAAGATGGTGATGGCCGGCGTGTTCGGCATGATCGGTCTCGGTCTGGTCTCGCTGGTGCTCAGCTTCGCGGGGGTCAACACCGGCCTGTTCGGCTTCGGCACGCTCGGCCTGATCACCGCAGTCGTCGGCCTCGCGCTCGGTGTGTTCATGCTGATTCTCGACTTCGACTTCGTCGAGCAGGGCGTTGCCGCCGGCCTCGATGAGCGCGAGTCCTGGCGCGCCGCCTTCGCGCTGACCGTGAGCCTGGTCTGGATCTACACCAACCTGCTGCGGATCCTCGCGATCCTCAACCAGGACTGATCCCACCCAGCACACTTCGAACGCCGCTCGACCACTTGGTCGGGCGGCGTTCGCGATTTCCCACCGTGAGGTAGGAACCCCGAGCTGGGAGTTGCGTACGCCGACCTGCAAGTAAGAGACGCCGAACTGCAAGTGAGGGACGCCGAACTGCAAGTGAGGGACGCCGAACTGCAAGTGAGGGACGCCGAGCTGCAAGTTGGGTCAGTCGACCATCGGTTCGAGGTTGTCGTCGTGCTCCGACTGCTCGGGGGCCTGCGTGTCGTGGCGGGGGCCACGTCGGCGGTGTCGCAGTGCGACCCAGAGGCCACGTACGCCGCGGGTGGAGCCAGCGACCTCGGTGCCGTCGAGCTCGGTGCCGGGGGTGCGAGCAGCCTTGACGGCGGCGCGGGCGATCGGCAGGACCCGTTCGCCGCGGACGATGTCGGGCTGAGCATGGTGATCGGGGACCAGGCCGAGTGCCGCGAGCACCGACGGCAGCAACACTGACGCCAGCGAGGCGTAACCCTCCGCGGAGGGGTGGAACTGGTCGGGGCCGAAGAGTGCTGCGGGATCGGCATGGAACTCCGGGCCGAGGATCGACCCGAGAGACACGGTGCGCCCGCCGGCCTCGACGACAGTGATCGCCTGGGCCGCCGCGAGCCGCCGCGACCACGAACGGGCCACCTGCTTCAAGGGTGGCTGGATCGGCTTGATGGTGCCCAGGTCGGGACAGGTGCCGACCACGACCTCGACGCCCGCGGTGCGCAGGCGGGCCACCGCTTCGGAGAGCAACCGCACCGATGTCTTCGGTGGCACCCGGTGGGTGACGTCGTTGGCGCCGATCAGGATCACCGCTACCTCGGGTTCGATCGGGAGCGCGGCCTCGACCTGCACGGCGAGATCGCTGCTGCGCGCGCCGACGACGGCGAACGAACGCAGGTAGACCCGGCGCCCGGAGCGTTCGGCCAAGCCGGAGGCAAGGCCAGCACCCGGGGTCTCGGTGACCGTCTCGACGCCGTACCCCGCCGCGCTGGAATCGCCCAACAAGGCCACCTTGATCGCCGGGCCCGGTCGGGTGCGGCCGTACCAGCCGGTCGCGTCGGGCGGGGTTCCGGTGGCGTTGCCGATCCGCCGGCGGGCCATCGCCGCTTCGGCACGGAGTACGCCGTACAACCCCCCGCCGAGCACGGACAGGCCACCACCGCCGTACGCCGCGGCTGCCGCGAGTTTTCGAGCTGCTGCTGCCTTCCCCACGTTCACGACCCTACCGAAGGAGTCTTCGGGCGCGAGCGCCCGTCGGCCTGCAGACCCGTTGCCGTGTTCGGATCCCTCACCGCACGGAGTCCGAAGCGGAGCGCGACTCGTCGACGAGCCCCAGCGATCGAGCCTGTTGCAGAGCATCGTGCCGGGTGTTGACCCCGAGCTTGGCGTAGAGGCTCCGCAACTGGGTCTTGACCGTGTTCGCAGAGACATGGAGGGCCGCCGCGATGTCGTGGTTGGTGCCGCCGGCGGCCAGTCGCTCCAACACCACCTGCTCCCGTTCGGAGAGTTGCACGAGGGTCGCGCTGACCGGATAGAGCGGCTGCCACGCGGCACCTGGCACCCGTGCCAGCACGGCGGAGAGCCCCGGCACCTGGTCGGCATGTCGTTCAAGCAGGTCAGGCTGGACGGAGGTGAGCGCTCGCAGACTGCCGTCGGTGGACAACGCGGTGACGACTCGCGACAACGAGTGTCGGGCCTGCGCGATGTCATCCACCGCGTCTGCAGAACTAGCCCGGATGAGGTGCAGCAGGACCCGGTCACGGCGCGATGTGTCGGAAGCCTCGAGATCGGCCGCGGTCTGTGCCAGCACGCGTTCATGTGCACCGGTGATCTGGTCGAGGCGGGCCGACGGAGTTCTGCGGAGCGGTGACCCGACGGGCAGGGAGTCCACCATCTGTCGGGCCGGGTGGGCCTGCCCCTGAGCCAGCCAGACATCCGCGCGAAGCGCACTCAACAGCGGTCGGTGGATGCCGTCGCTGTCAGCCAGCATCGGCAGCCCCTCGGCATCGTCGAGCAGCCGGTGCGCGGCTTCGGGGTGGGCCCGACTCAACTCCCACTCGACCCGGGCGCGGAGCCCGAAGACCCAGAACTCATCACGTTCGGTGCCCTCACCGAACTCGTCGAGCCACGCCTCGACCTTCGCCTCGTCGAGGTCGTCGACGGCCAGGAGGAGCCTGCTCACGCCCCGGGTGTAACCGATCCACCTGGTGACGGAGGGCAGCGCAGCCGGCAGGCTCTCGGAGGTGTGCAGCCAGCGTCGACTGTTCGACGCTGCACCCTCCAACGCGTCGAGGAGCGCGAACTTGCTCGCCAGGTCAGACCCCACGAATCCGAGTTCGTCATCGCTTCGTGCCCGCCAGCCCATCTGGAGCTCACGCCGCGCCGAGATGAGATCACCGTTGAGAAGGTGCGAGATTCCTGCGTGCAGATGCCAGATGCCAGCGATCCCCGCCGGCGACGAGTGGATGGCGCGGGATCCCAACTCGATGAGCGGCGAGGTGGCATGAGCAATCGACGCAGCCTCTTGGAAGCGCCCATGAGTGCGTCGGACGATCATTGCCAAGAAGGTTCGCTCAGCGATGCGGCGCGCCTGACCGGCAGCGATGGCAGCGCGACGGTTGCCGGGGGTCGTGGGCACCGTGACCGGCGTGCTCCCGGCAGGGAGCACACCCAGATACTCGGCCCGTAGGGCTGCCACCGGTCGATCGGTGAAGTGGCGCACCGGCAGGGACATGGTGACCTGCTGGGCGATGGCGCGGTGCTCGGTGAAGGCGAACTTCATCGTCCAGGTGTCCAGGATGTCTGCGCAGAGCGCATGGTCACCGGCCGCCACGGCCGCGGCCAACCCACCGTCCAGGGTGCCGAGCCGATTCCGCTCCAGTGCGACGGCGCGATGCAGCGCCGTCCACCGGTCCCGGTCGGCTTCCAATGCCGTGAGGACGGCCGCTTGCAGCGCGGGAATGAGGTGGAACGCACCCGGAGTGGAGGTGCCCGGCACCAGGAGTCGGGTGGCGAGCATCTCGGCGACAGCTACGGACATCGTCTGGCCGAGCCTGCCGACCTCGGCCTCGGCCAGTTCCCTGCGGACTGCCACCTGCTCCGCTGCCGCCAACCAAGCCGGCGTCAGCGCCGGAAGGATTCGGGCCTGCGCCGCGACCCGCATGACTGCGATGGATGTGCTTGGGTTCGAGCAGACCTCGCCGCGTCGTAGACCACCTTGGGCTGCTTCGACGAGTGCCGGAATTCCGGCGGCCTCTTCGCAGATCTGATGAGCTGCCACGGGGGTCACCTGATGGCCCGCGGCAGAGAAGAAGTGGCTCACCTCCGCGGGAAGCATCACCAACTCCTCCGGCCCGATCACCCGCGCGCCGAGGCGGGTCAGTGCAGGGGGAGGTGGCAAGTCGCCGATCACGAGGATCGGGGTCGCAGCGCGGAAGTGGTCGGAGTGCGCGAACTCGGCGACGCGATCGGAGCCGCGCAGGTCTAGGAGCAGGACGGCGAGCGGATCCCGAATTTCGGCCTTGTCCTGGACGGCGTACAGGTGTCGGGTGAGGTGTTCGGGCCACAACAAGCCAGCCGAAATCATCGTTTCGAGCCCGAACCACGGTGGAGCGTGGACGTAGGTGACCTGCTCCACGCGCGCCGTGTGGATCCGCGGCGCGACGGAGCGCTCGGGGACGACAACTCGCTGAGTTGTGGCACTCGACGTGGCCACGGTCTGTCCGCCGGAAGTCACCCGCATCATCCTCTGTGCTCGTCAATGCGCATCGACAAGGTTGCGCGGCCCAAGCCCTTTTCGCCGGCACTCCAATGTTACTGAATCGGCTCTGGTCATGTGTCAGATCCAACTTGTTGCTCACGGTGTGGGAACGCGGCGATGAGCCCGCACGTAGGTGAAGCCGGACGGCAGATCGGGTGAAGCATCGGGTGAATCGGGGATGGTGAGCGTCACCCGGCGCGCCCGCCCGTAGTTCCATCCGTAGGGCAGAGCTGGGTTGCCACAACCCAGCGCGCCGGTGTGATTACCCCACATCTGAAGAGGCAGCTGGGCGCACTGTCGACGTTGGATCCAACTCGACTGTGTGCGACAAGGTTTGAGAGAGGCTCACGGCAGTGACGAATGCGGAACGTGTGAAGACAACGGGATCTCGGGTCCCGCGAAGTGGGCGATCACTGGTGGGGGCAGTCGTCCTCATGGTGCTGGCAGCGCTGTTTGCGGTCGCGCCGTCTGCATCCGCAGCGGGCGACGGTGTGCTCGACATCGAGTTGACCCCGATCAACCTGACCACGGGCACCACGATCACCGATGCCTCCAACGGGACCAACGGCAACCAGATCACCTACCGGGTGCAGTACTCCTGCACGACGGCGGCGTGTGACGACACGGTCGTGCAGATGTCGCCTTCCCAGCCGGACCCGCACGGCCTGCTCCCCGACGGTGAGTGGATCCTCAAATACGCCACCTGGGTGCCACCGGCTGCCGGCGGCACGGTGAGTGGGACCGACGTCACCGGCAAGTCCTTCGATCTGGGCGATCTCGCTGCCGGGGACTCCGGGACCTTCACGGTGACCTACGGCTATCAGGCGAGTCGCATCCGGGAGGTTCCCAACGGATCCTTCTATCCGGAGGGCTTCCAGATCCGGATGTCGGCCGAGATCAACTCCCCGAGCGCAGTCGCCCCGGTCCAGGGATCGGCGGCACCTGTCACTTGGCACATCAGTACCCCGACAGGTCCGCGCACCGCACTCGCTCCCGGCAACGGCACGTTCAAGACCGACGTCCCGGTCACCTACCGGGTCGCAGTCGAGCCGGGCAACATGTTCTGGGGCACCGGCTCCAACGTTTCCGGCAGCGCGGATCTGGTCGCGACCGGCAACTACCGGATCGTCTACACCCTCCCGGACGAGGCCGTGATCGAGTCGGCCACCCGCGGTGGCGTGATCGACCCTGTCGCCAACACCGTGACCTGGACCAAGGGCTCGCCGACCACACCGTCGTACGGCGCTCGTGGCGGCTGGGGCCTGCATGCCTTCAGCGGCTACAACAGCGGTGGCAACGCCAGCAACAACTCGATGGTCGACACCGACCAGGAGGCCTACTGGGGCCCGCGCGACATCGTCGTGCGCTTCCCCGGGGACAACTTCGACGAGGCCGACGCAGACGGTTGCAACTTCACCACCCAGGTCAGCAGCCGCCTGGCTGTCGACGTCAACTACCTCGACACCGATCGCACGGCCGCCAGTGCCACCCAGGACCTGACCGCACGAGTCGCCTGCACCACTCCCTTCGGTGGCCTCGACGTCAACAAGAACATCCCGGGTGGTCACGCCAGCCAGTTCTCCCAGGGCGACGGTCAGATCAGTGGCACGAACCCGCCCACGTACGCCGTCAATGTTCCGGCGCCGGGCGAGACGGACACTGCGAACCGCGAATGGCGGGTCATCGTGCACAACCAGGGCAACGTGGATGCAGTGGCCGAGATCGTCGAGGCGGACCTTGCCCACGATCACATCCGGGTCCACTCGATCTTCGCGTACGCCCACAGCGGCGCCCCAGGGTCTTGGCGGGCCGAGGTCGAGTGGGAGGACAACACGGGTGCGACCGGGACCTCGAGCTTGGCGCACAATGAGTCGGTGGTGGCGGAGGCTGGCCGTTGGTTCGTGAGTGCTCGGACCGCCGCACCGATTGCGGCTGGACGGATCCTGCCCATCGACAACACACAGATGACCGTCCAGATGGGCTACCGCTTCCGCGTGGACGACGGCGCCGTGCCGAAGATCGGCCAGGAGCGCACCAACACTGCGAACGTCAAGCTCACCTACCCCGCCGACGCCGACGGTGACGGCAGCCCCGACGACTACGTCGACCTGAAGGGTCAACCGCTGCCGACGCGCTCAGTGAGTGCCGACGCGACGCGTACTGCGCGTTACACCCAGCCGACGCCTGGCCTGACCGCCGGCTTCATCGGCAATCCAGTCGTCTCCGGTGGTGGCAACCCCGCACCGGGCACCGAGGTGACCTACTCGATGCATGCTCGTACCGAGAATGTGTGGCCCGGCACTCAGCTGCGTCCCCAGCTCGTCTTCCTGGCACCCACAGGTTGGGAGATCATTCCGGGATCGGCGGAGTTCACCGCACCGGGCACCGGTGTGACCGCCAGCGTGCCTGCCGGCGTCACCATGGCCTACGAGACTCGCACTGTCGGCGGCGTGCCGCGCCAGGTCGTTGTCGCCACTTGGCCGACCTCGGTCAGTCCCGACCCGGCCGTGAACGAATACTGGCCGACTCTCAGCGTGAGGGCCACTCCGACCGCCAGCGCCGCGGTCGGCACCAACGTGACAGCGACGGTCTGGGCGGGTGACCAGAGCGGCGCCTGGAGCGATGCCGTCTCCACGGCCTATCTGAGCGGGCCGAACCAGTTCGGAGCATCCCAGACAGCAGTGGCCGATGCTGGCGACGTCGACGGCGACGGCAACACCACGGAGGAGTTCGCCGCGCAGAACAGTGGCGGTGTGATCGTGGCGGCTTCCGACGGTCTGCGCGTCGTCAAGTCACTCTGCGTGCCCGACAGCGGGGCTGCCGACGGCTGCGACTGGGTGAGCAATCCCTCCCAGGTGCACAAGGTCCCGGTCAACGCGACCGACATCAAATACCGGATCTCCGTTGAGAACACGGGCAACACGCCCCTGACCGACGTGGTTGCCTACGACGTGCTGCCGTATGCCGGTGACACCGGTCTGCTGGCGAACCCGCCGGCCCGTGGCTCCGAGTTTGCGCTCGCCTTCGACTCCGTCGAGTCCGCGTCGAACGGGGTGACGCTCGACTTCTCGGCGTCGACCAACCCGAGCCGGCCGGAGGTCAACCCCGGTGCGGCGGGCACGGTCGACGACTGGGCCCCCGACGCTGCGGGCAAGAAGGCAATCCGGATCGACATCGACGGCGCCCTCGCCGCCGGTGCGAGCAAGGAGGTCGTCTTCCTCGCATCCGTTGGAGCCGGCTCCGAGCCGGGCCAGCAGGCCTGCAACACCGTCGCCGTCGACTCGACCGAGACATTGCCGGCTGAACCCTTGGCGGTGTGTGTCGTGCTCGACGAGGCCGACCTGGCGATCAGCCTCGGCGACACAAGTCAGCTGGTGCCCGGGGAGACGGGCACATTGAGCTACACCGTCACCAACCTGGGCGGCAACACCGAGGCGGCTGCTGAGGTCGAGGTTGCACTGCCTGCGGGCGTGACGATCACCGACCTGGACGTGGACGGTTGGCTCTGCGCGGTCGGCGGCGGGGGTGCTGCACCGGTGACTGGTGCGGCGACTCTGGCCTGTTCGCCGGTCGATGACACTGGTGCGCCCCGACTCCTTGAGGAGGACGACCCGGAGACGCTGGCCCTCCCCATTGCGCTCGATGCCGCGCTCGGCGGTGCGGAGATCTGCTTCCCGGCGTCCGTGAGCGGGCCGTCGTACGACCCGGTGACGGCCAACAACGCCACCACCGGTTGCCGGACACTGGGGTCCTTGGACGACCCCAGCCTGGCGTTCGACAAGGAGGCGACGCTGACGACTGACAATGGCACGTCGGGGGTCGCCGATCGCGGTGATGTGATCACTTACACCTTCACCGTCACCAACGACGGCAACGTCGACATCACCGACCTGTCGGTCACCGACGTAATGCCCGGCCTCTCCGCGGTCACGCCGGCGAACGTCGCCGTGCTCGCCGAGGGGGAGGATGTGGAGTTCACGGCGACCTACCAGGTGACTCAGGACGATGTCGACCGTGGGACGTCGCTCGTCAACTCCGCTTCTGCTGCGGGCACTGCGCCTGGCGGTGACCCGGTGCTCTCGCCGACCGACACCACCTCCACCGACATGGTCGATCCCGTCTCGAGTCTGAAGACCGTCAAGACTGCCGAGTTGACGACCGACAACGGCACCACCGGTGTTGCAGACCGTGGTGACGTGATCACCTACACGTTCACGGTGACCAATGACGGCAACGTGAGCATCGACGGCGTCACCGTCAACGACGTGCTGTCTGGTCTGTCGCCGGTGACCCCGGCGGCGCCCGCTGCGTTGGCGCCGGGTGAGGATGCGTCGTTCACCGCGACGTACACCGTGACCCAGGCTGATGTGGACCGTGGCGGGGCGATTGAGAACACTGCCTCTGCCTCGGGCACGGACCCGAGCGGCGGCGACGTGAGCTCGCCGGAGGACAGCGCCTCGATCGATCTCGTTCCGGCGGACCCGTCGTTGGCGATCGAGAAGTCGGCTGTGCTGAGCACCGACAACGGCACCACTGGTGTTGCAGAC
>JBEBTI010000145.1:0-8689 GCA_040393845.1 Nocardioides daejeonensis | reverse complement strand
ACGTCGGCGATCCGTACCACGGCTTCGTCGAGCTGAACTGCAACGCGGTCGAATGTCGCACTGGAGCGTCCGATCGGATCCGTGACGTCGACCTTGTCGACCTCAACCGTGCCGCGCAGGCGGTGGGCTGCTGCGACGAGAGCGACGAGGTCACGCCGATTCCCCAGTTGAGGGAGGGCCGCCTCGGCGAACGCAGCGAACTCGGTGATCGTGAAGGCTCGACTGATGGCCCGCGGCGATTCCTCGAGAAGTGTCGACCGGATCGAGCGAGTGGCCGTTAGGATGACGTCGGACAGTTCCGCGTGCCGCGACGTGCATTGAGTCGCGGTGAATTCAGCGGGTTCTCCGCCCCGTTCGCGAAGTGTGCGAGCTGCCTCGTCGTGCATCGCGTGGCCCGACATGGCGCGGACGCCGGCAGATGCCACCTCGAACCGTCTTCCAGCCCCGAGCTCATCGAGCCGCAGCCGGAGCAGACGTTCCGCCAGAGGTGACCGGCAGACATTGCCGATGCAGACGAAGAGGACGGTGGAACGCACGTCTGGATCCTAGGCCGTGCGCTGCAGCCGCGAGTTCGCCGCCCCACAACCACAAGTCGCAGTTCGGCGTCGCCAGCTTCCAGTTCGGCGTACGTGGCCTGCAGTTGGGCGTACTCAGCTTCCAGTTCGGCGTACGTGGCCCGCAGTTGGGCGTACGCGCCTTGCAGTTCGGGGTCCCCAACTTCCAGTTCGGCGGGGGAGGGGAGAGCGTGGTGGGGGCTCTAGGATGGGCGCATGCCGTTCGAGTTGCCTGACAACCTTCACCCCAACTGTGCGCCGATTGCGTGGATGCTCGGCACGTGGCGGGGCAACGGGCACGGGGACTACCCGACGATCGAGAAGTTCGAGTTCGGGCAAGAGCTCATCTTCACCCACGACGGGCGGCCGTTCTTCCACTACATGGCGCGGTCCTGGATCGTCGACGACAAGGGCGAGAAGGTCCGTGACGCTGCGATCGAGACCGGCTTCGTGCGCTGCCCGGAGCCTGGCAAGGTCGAGATGCTGTTGACGCACAACCTCGGATTCGCCGAGGTGTGGTACGGCACCGCGGGCGAGGCGAAGATGGAGATCACCACCGACGCCGTGGTGCGCACCGAGACGGCCAAGGAGGTCGTCGCCGGACACCGGCTCTATGGGTACGTCGAGGGTGACCTTCTCTACGCCTACGACATGGGCGCCGTGGGCCAGGCCGTGCAACCGCACCTCTGGGCGCGCCTGCGTCGTCAGTGACAGGGGTGGAGTCGTGAGCGAGTTCGCCGACAGGATCCGCCGCAGCGGCAAACGGCTGACCCACCAGCGCGAGTTGATCCTGCGTGCGGTGGAGCGACTCGGGCACGCCACCCCCGACGAGGTGTACGCCGAGGTGCGCAAGGAGTCGTCGGCGATCAACCAGTCCACCGTCTACCGCAACCTCGAGGTGCTCCAGGAGCTGGGTCTGGTCCGGCACACGCATCTCAGTGATCGCGCGCCGACCTACCACTCCACCGGCGACCACGAGCATTTCCACCTCGTCTGCCGCGAGTGCAGTCGGGTCACCTCCGTCGCTCCGGAACTCTTCGCCGGTGTCGAGGAGCGACTTCGTGACGAGCACGGTTTCGTCCCCGACGTCGGGCATCTTGCCGTGTTCGGCACCTGCGTCTCCTGCACGCGAGAAGACTGAACGGTACGACGCCACCCTCGCCGGGCTGTCGGCGCAACCCGGCGTCCGGGTCGCGGGCGGGCGCCCACGAAACCACCCGCGACGTAGGCTGGTCGGTGTGACCAGCCCACTTCTTGACCTGCCGGGTGCAGTCTCCGGCGACGGCCCCGACGCGCCGGTCGCGGCGCACTACGGATCCTTCAACGGCGAGCAACGCGCCTTGGAGAAGGGCGACGGTTTCGTCGACCTCTCGCACCGCGACGTCCTGCGGTTCACCGGCGAGGACCGGTTCCAACTCCTGCACGCGCTCACCACGCAGCACCAGGACGTCCTGCAGAGTGGCGTACCGACGGCGTTCCTGGTGCTCAGCCCGCAGGGCCACGTCGAGCACGCGGCCTACGCCCAGAGCAGCGGTGACGAGATTCGCGCGCACCTCGAGCCCGGCACCGGCGCTGCGCTGAAGGAGTTCCTCGAGAAGATGCGCTTCATGATGCGTGTCGAGATCGACGACATCACCGACGAGGCAGCGGTCATGTGGCGGCCTGCGAAGGCCTCCGAGCAACCGTTCAGCGGCTACGAGTTCATCCCGCGTGGGCAGTTGGCAGAGTACGCCGCGGCAGCCGGTCCGGCCGCCGGCACCTGGGCGTTCGAGGCGCTGCGGATCGCGCGGGGCGAGGCGCGCTTCGGCATCGACACTGACCACCGCACCATCCCCAACGAGGTCGGCTGGATCAACACCGCGGTGCACCTCGACAAGGGTTGCTACCGCGGACAGGAGACGGTCGCCCGGGTGCACACGCTCGGCCGCCCACCGCGTCGGTTGACGTTGCTGCACCTCGACGGTTCCGAGAACCGGCTGCCGGCGGTCGGCACTGAGATCGAACTCGCCGGGAGGGCCATCGGGTTCGTCGGGTCGAGCGCTCGACACCACGAGTTGGGGCCGATCGCTCTGGCTATGCTCAAGCGCAACGTCGCGCTCGACGCGGCACTCATGGTCGACAACATCGCCGCGGCGCAGGAGGTCGTGGTCGACCCCGAGGTCGGACTGCACGTGCGCCCCAACCTGCGTGGCTGACCAGGACGTCCGCGACGCGGTCGCCTGGCTGGCCACTACCTGGCGCCTCAACAGCGTGAACGGTGGCCGCGACCCGGCCGCCGAACCGCCCGCGTTGACCAGTGCGGAACTCAGCCGCATCGAGCACGACGCAGCGCTTCCGGTCGGCGTACTCACCTCCTTGGCCGACTATCTCTGGCTCAGCGAGGGCCACGATCCGGCCGCCGCTCCGGAGTGGGTCACCGGTCCGCAGGCCTTGGCGGACGAGGACCTCGCTGCGCTGTTGGACGCGTGCGCGAACACAGGTGGCACCTCTGCCGACTGGTCCCGGTTGGGATGGGCCCTGACCGCCGGGACCACGCTGGTCGAGCCGCAGGCGCTTGCCCTGGCCGAATCGTTGATGCGTGAACTGCCGAGGGGCATCAAGCACTGCTATCGCCACCACCGGGTGGCGTCGATCCTGTTGGCGACACGGCCGGAGATGGTCGCTCCGTTGGTGAGCGGCATCCGGGGGTGCATCGACAACCCGGAGGGGCCGGCGTTCCTGGAGCCGATCGGGTTGCTGGCCCAAGTGCCTGATCCGGAGGCGCGTGACCTGGTGCTCGACCTGCTCGAGCGCCCGCGCACTCCTGCGGAGGGCCGGTACGCCGGGTGGTTGGCCACCCAGCTGCTGCAACGTGACGACTTCGACCGGGCGCAGCGGTCCCGCCTCGCCGTGGTGCTGATGACCCAGTGGCGCCGCGACCCCGAGGCGGTGGTCGCGGATCTGGGCGAGTTGCTCGAGGTGCTGCCCGACGGCGTACGACGGATGTTCGCGCGGGCTCAGGGCCGGGCGACGCCTCCGGACGCGCTCCCGCTCTCTGACGTGGTCGGCGAGAGTGCGGCGCTGCTGGCGCGGTGCCTGCTGGCTGCCGTCGACGAGCAGGGGTTGGCCGCGGTCGAGCCTGGACGTGCGGGTTTGACGGCCTTGGTCGAGCTGGCGTTCTGCCGCATCAATTCGGAGGTGCGTCATCGTGCCGGTCAGGTGTTGAGCGCCTCGCCCTATCGTGCTGCGCTGGCCAGCGGGCTGCTCAACCTGCTGGCGATGGACGGCGTCGATCCGGTGGTACGCCGCCGCGCGGCCAACGGGGTCGGCAACCTGCTCGACGAGTCGCACCGGTTGCCGCTGTTGCAGCTGCTCGACGACCCGCAGGACGAGGTCGTCGCGGGCCTGCTCTCGGCGCTCGGCCACGTCGAGTTGAGTGTGGTCTCCGACCACGAGCTGCGTCAGCGTCTGCCTGCTCGACGCCTGCCCTGGGGCCGCTCGTGCATGTATGCGTTGGGCATGTCCGGCTCCGAGATCCTGCCGACCCTCGCGGCTTCGCGTGCCGCTCCGGCCTGGCAGCGTGACTCAGCGGCGTGGTGGCTACGCGTCGGTCCCGCCGTACGCACCTGACCCCGAACTGCAAGTTCGGTACACCGAGCTGGGAGTTCGCGAGCCCGAGCGAACTCGCCCAGCAAAGCTTCACGGGATCCAGGCATGTTCACCACCGTCCGCGTCGGCCCGTGGTACCCCCGGGGATCGTTGCTTGCTGATGGGGACTGACCGGGGCTCACCTTGCGGCGACCACGAAGACCACACAGTCGGGCTCGGAGAGGTCGGTGCCGAGCACGGTGACCTTGTGCATGCCTGCCGGCACACCCATCGCGTCGTACTCCCGGCCGTGGACGTCCCGCACACTCAGCAGCCCTTCGGACTCCAGCTCGAAGTCGCCGAGGTGATTCAGGTCGAGGCGGTCCACGACTGCGGTTTCGGTTGCCGGCACGATCTGCACCTGGACGTCGCCGGCGCGGGTGTCGCGCAGGCCGACCGCCAGACAGTCGTGGGTCACGGCAACGTTGGCACCGCTGAACGAACTCGGTGGTCTGAAGTCCTCCCGTCCGACGAGCAGGACGACCGGATGGCTGGGACGGATCTGGGGACTCACTGCGTCAGCATTGCAGCGAGCGCCGACACTTCGAGCGTTGCCTCAGCCATGTCGGGCGCCCGCGACATCCTCGATGACGTCAGTGCGGCTGCCATCGCGAAGCAGGGGTCACCCAGAGTGTCCTGATGCACCACTTCCCTGCCTATCTGGCAGAACTGGGGAGTGCCACCGGACTGCTCGCCCTCATCGAGGTGGCTCTGGTGACGCCGTGAGCCCGGCCCGGCGACCGCCGGGTCAGGACCGCTGGTCCTGCTTGCAATTCAGGCACATGGTGGCCCGCGGGAAGGCCACGAGGCGTGGTCTGCCGATCGGTCCTCCGCACGCTTCGCACGATGAGTAGCAACCCGCGGCGATCCGGCTCAGGGCATGTTCTGTCTGGCGGAGCAGTTCTTCCACGTGGTGGGTGACCAGTGCCTCCTGCTCGAACGCTTCGGCGTTCGAACCCTGGTCGGCGAGGTCCGACGGGGCGTCGGCGACGGAGTCGGTGATGCGGTCGCCGAGCTCGGTCTCGGCATCGGTCAGTTGAGCGCGCAGTTGCTCAGCACGCGCGGTCAGCGCGTCCTCGGCAGCAGCCAGTTCCGCATCGGTCAGATGGTCCTCGGGAGAGAGGATCGCGGGGGGTTCCTGAAGGGCCATGTGAACTCCTGTGCCTGGACTGCGGGAGTCCCGCTGTACCCAACCCTGTCCCCGGCCAGACGTCGTACGCCGGCCGGCTGGACCAGGCGTCTGGGCCAATCCGTGGCCCAACCGGCGAACCGCTGGGTAACGTAGGGGCAGCACCCTCGTTGAACGGATCGTTATGGCACTTGAATCAGCAGTCCGCCCCTGGGGTTCGTGGCATGTCCTTGACGAGAGTCAGGGCTACAAGGTCAAGCGCATCCAGGTGAAGCCCGGACAGCGGCTCTCCTACCAGACCCACAAGCACCGCTCCGAGCACTGGGTGGTGATCTTCGGCATCGCCACGTGTGTGGTCGACGACCAACAGATCGTGGCCGGCCCCGGCGAGTCGGTCGACGTACCGCAGGGCGCCGCGCACCGGATCACCAACGAACACTCCGAGGACCTGGTGATCATCGAGGTCCAGCACGGTGCCTACACCGGCGAGGACGACATCTGCCGCCTCGCCGACGACTACGGGCGCGAGGACGAGTCCGACATCGCCTGAACCCCTTGGCGGTCCGCCAAGGTTGCACCCGACCTGCAGCGGTGGTCGAGCAAGTCGGGTGTCCGCACGGTGTGATTGGTGGCTGAGCAGGTCGTGCAACGACCGTGTCGAAACCGCGGCCGGCGGACTCTCGCCCACGGCCCACCGATGTGGACCGAAACGACCCTGCGACGGCGTTCCTGTCAAGGTTGACGGTGCCACCGCGCGCACAATCGGCCCGATCGGTCGAGATCGGATGTGACCTGTTCCGCCTTCCGCGTGCTCCTGCGAGCATCGAAGCCAACGTTTGCGGGTGGAGGGAGCACCACGATGCGGCGGCGGAGCGCACTTCAGGGCGGACTTGTCACGCTCGTGACCGTGGGCGCGGTGACGATGTCGTTGTCCACACCGCAGCAGTCCCGCCCTCCTGCGACGGCGCAGGCACCGGCGATCCTTGCCCACACGCATGTGGTCACGGTTGACCGCAAACTCGCGATGACCGTCACGGCCCCGGACACCGTGCAGCCGGGCGCAGCTTTCACGGTGCGGGGCACAGTCAAGGTGCGGAAGAAGAAACCGCGCAAACTGGTGGTGCACCAGCGGCAGGGATCAGGCTGGGCCAAGCTTGCCTCCCAACGCTCCACCAAGAAGGGCGGGTTCGCCTTCAAACTCCGGGCCGGTACGACGGAACTCACCCAGCTTCTGCGTGTCACCGCCCCGAAGGCCAAGCGACTGGCGAAGCTCCAGCAACGGCTCCGCGTGGTCATCGCGGCGCCCCTGACGCCCGATCCTCCCGATCCGACGCCGACCAGCACTCCCGAACCTGAACCGGAGCCAGAGGACCCGCCGCCCCTGGGCTCGAGCGCGGATTGGTCGTGGGCCCACCCGGACGGGGTGCGGTGGGACCCGTGCACGCCGATCTTGTGGTCCTACGCGACCTCGGGGGAGCCGTACGCCGCCGTCGCCGACGTGACCCGAGCGTTTGACCGGATCGCCGAGCGCACCGGGTTGGAGTTCGTGCACACCGACTCGTCGGCGACCAGTGACATCAGCGTGCGGTGGTCCTCCGAGCTGCTCGACTCCGGTCTGATCGGCAGGATCGTCGGCTATGCGCGGTGGTGGGCGTTCGGACTCGTCGGCAAGGACGTCGGGTGGCAGCTCACCTCCGCCGACATCGTCCTGGACAAGGGCTTCCGGATGCGCAGCGGCCACCACACCTCAGGTGATCCGTCGTGGGGTCAGGTGATGACGCATGAGATTGCCCATGCGACCGGCCTGAGCCATGCCGGCGGACAACGGCAACTGATGTATCCCAGCGCGAACTCGCTCAACCACCGTCTGGGAGCGGGTGACGTGGCTGGCCTGACGGCGGTCGGGGCAACCAGGGGCTGCCTGTAGCAGCCGCTCGGCTCGCCGACGCATGGAATGCCCGCTTCCTGACCCAGCCGTGCGGGGTACGCGGCGGCGTCTGCTGGGCGATCATCAGCCCGCGAGGACGATTCCCCGGTCGCGGATCAGGGCTGCGTGCTCCTCGCCGACCTGACCGAAGAGGATCGCGTCCTCGACTTGGTCAAATCGCCCGAGCGACGTTCGCGCCGAGACGATGTTGTCGGCCACGCTCGGCGGGACATCGCAGATGCTGACGAGGTGGGCAGCTGTGGCGACGTTCAGGTCGAGTAGGCCGCCGTCGTCGTACCCCCGACCGGCGTCAGGTCGCCCAATGCCCAGATCGCGTGCGGTGATCGGGTCCCGGGCAGCGAGCGCGCGTGCCTCGTCCCTTCGCTGGCGTTGCAGTCGGACGGTGGCAAGGGCTTGCTGGTTGCCGCTCGGCTGAGGCGCTGCCTGAGGCTGGTAGACCTCGCGCCTGAGCCCGATCAACAGCAACGACGTGGCCACCATCACCCCGAACAGCGCAACGACCGCGACGTTCGACATCCACCCGGTCACCTCGCCGTCGGCATCCTCGGGGGACGCGGCGATGAGTGCGAAACCGGCGAGGCTGACTGCCGCCGCACCGGCACCGATCTTGTGCAACTGCGGTCGCTTGAGATGCGCCGCAGCGTGGAAGATCGGCACGGCTGCGAGCAAGCCGACGCTGGCAAGGGTGATCACGAAGTACCACTTGCCCGTCGGACGAGCCGGCGTGGGTACGACGCCCCAAGCCGGCGGAGGCGCTGGGAGGGACGCCAGTGGCCGTCGGTGCTCGGTCCACGCCATACCGGACCAGTAGCGCACCAGCGTTGCGTTGTCCGGGTCCGCATACCAGCCAGCAGGCTGCCCGCTCATCTGTTCCCCCGTGCAGTGTCCTGATCCCTCTGTGACCACAGTACGTAACCAGCCCCCGGGGTCGGCGTCTCGGTGCGCAGATGGCCCCAACGGGGGGAGCGTCGCTGGCTGATCGGACGGAGTGCCGCTGGCCGATCGGTCGGAGTGTGCGGATCCGCGCCGTAGCGGTCCCACAGGCTGCCTAATCTCGTGGTGACACACAGCAGGTAACCGGGGGAAGCACGTGAATCAGGCACCGGGTTGGTATCCCAACCCCAACGATCCGACCACCCATCGCTACTGGGACGGGGCCAAGTGGACCGACGACGTCGGTCAACCGACGATGCCGTTGCCATCCGTGGGCGCTCCGCCGCCTCCGCCGCACGGCTACCACGTGGGCAGCGCCTCTGCCCAGCCCTGGTACAAGTCGAAGGCAGCGAAGATCTCCGGCGGTGTCGTGGCCGGGTTGGTGATCATCGGCTTGCTCGTCCCCTCTGAGGACGCCCCGGTGCCGGCGTCCAGTTCACCCGAGCCCGCGCCGACCGTGACCGTGACGGCGGAGCCGGAGGCCACGCCGGAGCCGGA